>CAZIBD010000109.1:0-8605 GCA_964536935.1 uncultured bacterium
CGGGGCAGCGCTCGAGCACCCCCGCCATCACCATGAGCGCCGCCGTGATCGCCTTCTCCACTGGGTACGCCACCGTGTTCCAGAGGTAGTAGTCCTCGAACACCGGCAGACCGAAGCCACGCGTGGTCGGGTGGATGAACACCAGCGCGCCCGCCTGCTCCGCGGCCTGCCAGAACGGCAGAAACCGGTCGTCGCCGAGGTAGTGCCCCTGCACGCTGGCGCTGACCTCCACCCCGATCGCGCCCGGCAGGGCCATCACGCGTTCCAGCTCCTCGGCCGCGCGTTCGGGCGCCTGCAACGGCACAGCTCCCAACGCCGTCACCCGCCCCGGGTGGGAGAGCGCGGCGCCGGACAGGGCCTCGTTCTGCAAGCGGCACACGTCGAGGGCCTCGTCGAGCTCGAGCCCGAAGGGCAGCAGGTTCACCCAGGGGGAGAGCACCACGTGGTCGACCCCTTCCGAGGCCGCCTGCTCCAGGATGCGCTCGATGCGCACGAACTCACGCACTGCGGAGCGGATGCGCTTGCCGCGGTACTCGACGATCTGCTGCCCGTCTTCCCAGCTCACGGCGGGCCGCCAGTCCTCGGTCCTGCCGGGGCCTCGCAGCATCTCGGGCACGATCACGTGGCAGTGGGTGTCGATCCGGCGCGCCTCAGGCATCCCGCACCGTGCCGCCGAGGTACAGGTCGGCGATCTCGGGATGCTCCAGGATCTCGCGGGCTCGCCCGCTCAGCCGCACCCGGCCACCCTCCATCACCACGCCGTAGTCGGCCCCACCGAGGCCCAGGCGCACGTTCTGCTCCACCAGCAGGATGGTGCGGCCGCGGTCGCGCATCCCCGCGATGAGGTCCCACACCTGCTTGAGGCTCTTGCGGTCGAGGCCCAGCGAAGGCTCGTCGAGGAGCACCAGCGTCGGGTCGAGCATGAGGCTGCGGGCGAACTCGACGGCGCGGCGCTGTCCGCCCGACAGGTTGCCGGCCTTGTCGCCGGCGCGGTCCCGCACCAGGGGGATGAGGTCCTCGACCTCGTGGTAGCGCCGCCGGACCAGCGCCGGCTTGCGCCGGAGGATGTAGGCGCCCATCAACACGTTCTCCTTGACCGTCAGGCTGGGGAACAGCGCGTTCTGCTGGGGCACTTGCACCACGCCGCGGGCGAGGATCTCGCTCGGGGTGAGGCGCGACAGGGTCTCGCTGCCGTTCAAGCGGACCGTGCCTTCCAGAGCGCGGCATACCCCGCTGACGGTCTTGAGCAGCGTGGACTTGCCGGCACCGTTCGGGCCCACCACGCAGGTGATGGCGCCCGACTCGACCTGCAGATCGACGCCTTGGAGCACGCGTGCACCGCCGTAGCCCGACACGACGCCCTGGAGCTCGAGGACGGCGGACATCAGCTCCTCGCCTCCTCGAGCTCGTTCTCGCGGTTCCAGTCCTCGCCGAGGTAGGCATCGAGGACCAGCGGGTCCGACTGGATCTCCTCGGGCGTGCCCTCGGCAATGACGCTGCCGCGGGCCATCACCAGCATGGAGTCGCACAGGTCGAGCACCATCGGCATGTTGTGCTCCACGATCACGAAGGTGAGCCCCTGCCGGTTGAGCGCCCGGATGGTGTCCGAGATGCGCTCGATGAGGCCGGGGTTGATGCCGCCGGCCGGCTCGTCGAGCAGGATGAGGCGGGGCTCGAGCATGAGGAGCTGCGCCAGCTCCACCAGCTTCTTCTGCCCGAACGAGAGCTGCCACGCGGGCTGCGGCCCGAAGTCGGCCAGCCCCACGAAGTCGAGCAGCTCCAGCGCGCGCCGCGCCTCGCGTCCGCTGACAGCGTCGCCCGGCAGCAGGCTCCACTCGAAGCGCTTGAGTGGCGCGACCACGTTCTCCATGACCGTCAGCTTGGGGAACAGCCGGGTGCTCTGGAAGGTGCGCCCCAGGCCCCGATAGGCGCGGTCCCAGGGTTGCAGCATATCGATCCGCTCGCCGCCGAGGCGCACCGTGCCCTCGTTGGCGCGCATCATCCCGCTGACCAGGTTGAACACCGTGGTCTTGCCCGAACCGTTCGGGCCGATCAGCCCGGTCAGGCTCCCCTGCGCAACCGAGAAGGTGCAGTGGTCGACGGCGGTGATGCCGCCGAAGCGTTTCACCAGACCCTCGACCTGCAGGAGCGGAGGGTCGGCGGCGCCGGCCCGCGACGCCCAGCGATCGCCGGTCGCGGCCGCCGGCGCCGTCAGCTCCACCACCTTCGCGACCGTCTGCCGTCGCTCGAACGCCACGGACGTCCCCCGGCGCCGGTCGAACCAGCCCTGCACGGTGGGGATGAGGCCGCGCGGCAGGAACATCACGACCGCCATCAGCACCAGCCCCATGACGAACAGGTGCACGCCCTGCGCCGCCATCACGTCGTTGGTGACCTCGTTCATCGGTATCACCAGGAAGGCTCCCAGCACCGGCCCCCAGATAGTGCCGAGCCCGCCCAGCAGGGCGGCCAGCACGATCTGCACGCTCACCAGGATGTCGAACATCCCGCGCGGGTCGATGAAGGTCAGGAAGTAGGCGTAGATGCCGCCGGCGACACCGATCAGCACGCCGCTCGCCACGGTGGCCAGCACCTTGTAGACGCTGGTGCGCACGCCGATGGCGGCCGCCTTGTCCTCATCCTCGCGGATGGCGACGAGCCCCATCCCGAACTTGGTGCGCCGGATCCACCAGGTCATCCCGGTGGAGAGGAGCATGAGCACCAGCAGGCTGTAGTAGAAGGGGATGTTGCCCACGCCCAGCCCCCACGGCGGCAGCGGCAGGGTGACGCCGTCGGAGCCGCCCGTCAAGCCCGGAGCGTTCAGCCCGATGGCCTGCATCAGGAACAGGAACGCGATGGTGATGATGACGTAGGCATGCTCGCGCGTGCGCATGATGGTCGAGCCGAGCAGCGCCGCCACCACCGCCGCCACGATGCCGCCGAGAGGCGCGAGCAGGAACGGCGACACGTGCACCCGGTGGACCAGCAGCCCCACCGTGTAGGCACCCAGCCCCAGGAAGGCGCTCTGGCCCAGCGAGACGTAGCCCGTGAAGCCGGCGATGACGTTCCAGCCGGTCGCCATCACCCCCAGCACGAAGATCAGGATGAGCACCGTCTGCTCGTACTGATCGCCGGGGCGCACCAGCGGGTACGCGAACACCGCCAGGAAGGCGAGCGCCAGCAGCACGTTGCGGGTCGTGACGATCGGCCGGCGCGTCACGGTGGCCTGCGGGCGCGCCGTCATGCCACCACGTCCTTCCGAACGCGCGAGCCCATCAGGCCCTCCGGCCGCACCAGCAGAACGACGAGGATCACCAGATAGAACACCACCACCGCCCACTGCGTGGAGATGTAGGTGGCGGTCAGCGTCTCGGCGACGCCGAGGATCAGGGCGCCGAGCACCGCGCCGGGAAGACTCCCCATACCGCCTAGCACGATGATCCCGAGCGTCCGGGAGATCCAGACGTATTGGGAGGCGGGGAAGATCGGGTAGAGGATGGACATGATCGAGCCACCGACCCCCGCGGTCGCCGCGCCGATCGCGAAGGTCAGCGCGGCCACGGTGCCGATGTCGATGCCGACGAGGTGCGCGCCTTCAGGATTCTCCGAGGCGCTGCGGATGGCCCGGCCGATCCAGGTCCGCGTCAACAGCAGATAGAGCAGGAGCAGGACCACGACCGCCGCGGCGCACCCGAAGATCTGAGCCTTGGGGAGCACCAGCGCGCCGACGTGGAACGACTCGTTGAAATAGGGAGGCGTGACGGAGCGGAACACGTTCTTCCACGTCATGCCCATGAAGCCCTCAAGCGCGATGGCGAGCCCGAAGGTGAGCACCACCGACATGGACACCGGTCCGGACCGGACCCGTGCCACCAGCCCCTTGTACACGAGCCATCCGATCAGGAACATCACCGGCGTGGTGACCAGCGTGAGGAGCAGCGGGTCGATGCCGAGGCGCGACCAGAGCTCGTAGGTGAACAGCCCGGCTAGCACCAGGAAGGCGGGGTGCGCGACGTTCACGATCCCCATGACCCCGAACACCAGCGTGAGCCCGGAAGCGAACAACGCGTAGACCCCCCCGATGAGCAACCCCAGGAGGAGCGTCTGGACCAGCAGTGTCATGGAACTCCTCGACGGCCGACGTACGGCGGGAGCGTCACCGAGGTGTGTGGCCGGGGGGCCAGGGGCGGGGTGGGACCCCCCGGAGGGGGTCCCACCTGTGCCGTAGCGAGGTGTCTAGTGCCACGCAGGCTTCGGGAAGGTGATGGTGGGCGAGGTGGCTTCCTCGCGCGGCAGCACGATCTCGGCCTTGCCCTTCTGCCACTGGGCCAGCAGGAAGGCGGACTGAGGCGCGCCCGTCTTGTCCCACGACAGCTTCCCGAGGATGGTGTCCACGGTGTGGGCGTGGAGCCAGTCCGCGATCTTGGTCTGGTCGAGCGACCCGACCGCCTCGACCGCCGTCTGCAGGACCTGCGCCGTGGCGAAGGCATCGGCAGAGTCCTCGGCGGGCACCTCGCTACCGAACATCTGGTGATAGGTCGAGACGAACTGCTTGTTCTGGTAGGTGGGGAGGTCCTGGTGCCAGCTCACCGCGTAGAAGATGCCCTCGGTGTTGGCAGGGCCGATCCCCTGCGCGAACTGCGCGCTCTCGGAGGGGGCCGAGGTCTCGAACAGCACCTTCGGGTTGTAGCCCAGCTTCTGGAAGGAGCGAATGATGCTGACGCCGTCCTGGAACACGGCACCTTCGGCGACCAGCTCGGCGCCGCTGTTCTTGATGGCGTTGGCGATGGTGTCGAAGTTGGAGGTCTCGGGCGGGTAGGTGGTCTGGTAGACGGTCTTGATGCCGGCCGCCTCGAGCTGCTTCCGGATCCCCTCGATCACGGGCTTCGTGAAGGGATCGTCCTGGGTGGGGTAGGCGGCGGTCTTGGGCCGCTGATCCGGCGGCAGCGACAGCACCCACTTCACGAACTGATCGCCCTGGTGGCTGGCGGTCGCCTGCTGCGCGAAGAACAGGTAGTGGAAGCCGCGCTCGAACATCTTCGGGGCGCCGCCCGCGGGCTCGACGTAGACCATGTGGTACTTCTCGGCCACGGCCGACGCCGGCAGGTTGAGGAGCGACGAGAAGGTGCCGAGCAGCAGATCGACCTTGTCCTGCGTGATGAGCCGCTGGTAGTCGGACACGATGGTGTTCTGGTCGCTGGCGTCGTCACGGATGACGAGGTCGACCTGCCGGCCGAGAATCCCGCCGTTGTCGTTGACGATCTTCTGCCAGACCTTGTACCCCTTCTGAGCGGCGCCGCCAGGCTGCGAGAAGTCGCCCGTCAGCGGCAGCGAGATCCCGATCTTGATCGGTCCCTGGGCCATGGCCAGGCCGGTCGCGGCGAACAGGACCACCGTGACCCACAGTGCGAATCTCTTGAACATCTCTCTACCTCCTACGTCCTCCGGTGGGATGCGTCGTGTTTCCCGTGCCAACCATGCCCCTGGGCGCGGTGCATGGTCCGGTGGTTGCGCTCACCTCCCTCCAGGGATGACCTGGAACGAACCGTCAACCCCGTCTACCGGGGGTTGAGCGTCAGCAGCTTCATCTCGCTCATCTCCTGGATGGCGTAGCGCAGGCCCTCGCGTCCGGCACCCGATTGCTTGACGCCGCCGTACGGCATGTGGTCGACCCGGAACGTCGACACGTCGTTGACGTTCAGGCCCCCCACCTCGATGCGATCGAACGCCTCGCGGATGACGCGCCAGTCGTTGGTGAACAGGCCCGCCTGCAAGCCGAACTCGCTGGCATCCACGGCGTCGATGGCCTCCGCCACGTCGCTGTAGCGGTAGAGCCCGATCATGGGCGCGAAGACCTCCTGCGCGCACACCTTCATGGTCGGCGTGACGTCCTCGAGCACCGTGGGCGGCCACAGGTTCCTGTCGCGCGCGCCGCCGGCGAGCACCCGGGCACCACCCTGGCGCGCCTCCTCCACCCAGGCCTCGATCCGCTCGGCGGCGCTTTCGTCGATCACGGGGCCGACGTCGGTGGCCTCGTCGAGCGGGTCGCCGAGCACGAGCCCCTCGACCCTCGCCACCAGCGCGTCCCGGAACGCGTCGTAGACGTCCTGGTGAACGTAGACGCGCTGCACCGACACGCACGACTGGCCCGAGTACTGGAAGCCGCCCCAGATGACGCGTTCGGCCGCGAACGCCAGGTCCGCATCGGCGTGCACGATGACGCCGGCGTTGCCGCCGAGCTCGAGCGTGACGCGCTTGCGCCCCGCGCGGCTCTTCAGGGACCAGCCCACGGCGGGGCTACCGGTGAAGGTCAACAAGCGGATGCGCTCGTCCTCGACGAGCGGAGCGGCGTCGGAGGTACGGCTCGGCACCACGCTGAAGGCGCCCTCGGGGAAGCCCGAGCCCTGGACGACGTCGGCCAGCTTGAGGGCCGAGAGAGGCGTCTGGCTGGCCGGCCGAAGAATGATCGGATCGCCGGCGGCCAGCGCCGGGGCCACCTTGTGCGCGACCAGGTTCAGCGGGTAGTTGAACGGGCTGATTCCCGCCACGGGCCCGAGCGGGACGTGACGGACCTGCGCCTCCCGCCCTTCCAGGCCGGGGATCCAGTCGAGCGGCACGATCTCGCCGTAGATGCGCTTGGCCTCCTCGGCCGCCACCTTGAAGGTGAACACCGCCCGGTCGACCTCGCCGCGCGCCGCCGAGAGCGGCTTGCCCGCCTCCAGCGCGATCGTCCTGGCCAGGTCCTCGCGGCGCTCCCCGATGCCGGCGCTGATCGCCTCCAGCGCCTGCGACCGCTTCCACACCGGCATCCGCCGGGTGACCTGGAAGGCGGCCGTCGCCTGAGCGATGGCGCTCTCGATCTGCTCCGGGCCCGCCCGATGGACCACCGCCACCAGCGAGTCGTCATAGGGGCTGCGGACCTCCAGACGGTCCCCCGTCTGCAGCCACTGCCCCGCTACGTAGCATCCGAACTCGCCCATGCGGGGGGGGCCACCCGGTGCGTCGGTCCTGCGCTCACCCGAGTCACGACGGAGGCGTTCGACGGCCACGGCGTCAGCTCCCTCCCGAGAGGCGCGCCAGGACCTCGAACACGACAGCGAAGTCCTGCTTGTCGAGGCCGAGGCCGCGCGCCGCGGTGAGCATCTCGTTGGTCGCGGCGGTGGTGGGGAGCGGCACGTTCACCTCGCGACCGAGCTCGAGCGCGAGGTTCATGTCCTTCTGCATCATGTTGACGTCGAACCAGGCCTCGTCCGGCATGTTCAGGACGAAGGGGCCGCGGTACTTGTCCATGGGCGACGCGATGACGCTGTTCAGCAGCACCTCGGCCGCGGTCTCCCGCGCGATCCCGCTGCGTTCGGCGAGCAGCATGCCCTCGCTGAAGGCCAGCATCTGTACGGCCAGGCTCAGGTTGGTGGCGATCTTCATCGTGACGGCGAGACCGTTGGCACCCACGAAGGTAGCCTTCGGGCCCACGTCGAGCAGGATCGGCTCCACCTTCTCGAAGTCGGCGCGGTCGCCGCCCACCATGAAGGTGAGCTTGCCCTGCTCGAGCGTCTCCACACTGCCCGACACCGGCGCGTCGAGCATCGACGCCCCTCGCTCGCGAACCGTCTCGGCCAGCTGGCGGCTGAACGCCGGGCTGACCGTGCTCATATCGATGTAGATCTTTCCAGGCCCGAGCCCGGCCAGCACACCGTCCGGCCCGTCGGTTACGGCCTGCAGGGCGGCGGTGTTGGTGACCATGGTGAACACCAGGTCCGACGCCTCGGCCACGCCGCGGGGGGTTCCGCCCCAGACCATGCCCGCATCCTCCAGCCATGCGCCCTTCGAGCGCGTGCGGTTGAAGCCGGTGACCGTGTGCCCCGCATCCAGCAGGCGCTTGGCCACCCGACCGCCCATCACCCCGAGGCCGACGAAGCCTATTCTCGCCATGGCAAGCACTCCTTCACGCTCCCGCGCCCGCGGTGCGTCCACGCGCGCCCGTACCCGCCGGGAGCTCTCACGGCTCCGGCCGGGCAAGCGCGCGCCCGATAACTATTAGTGGTGTGGTGGTCATACCACCAGACGGTAGTGCTTGAGTTGGGCGCCTGGACCACCCCTTCGGTTGCGCCGTCGCCGCACCCCGCCCCGAGGCGATCGCGCCGGCGTACAAGGAATCGCAAGACCTACTGAATCAAGTTGTGGACGGGCTTAACGTTAGCACACAGCGAGAAGCGTGTCAAACCCCCTCGGGCTTCGAGATTCCTTGACAGGGCCCTGTGGGACGTGCTAGGTTCGCACCATTCCGAAGAGGTATTACCACCATACCTCCTGCAAGACATTTCATCGGATGTATGGGTTTACATAATGTCGGACGTGCTTCAACACCGCAAGCTCTACGAGCAGGTCGTCGAGAGGATCCGGCAACAGGTCCTCTCGGGCGAGCTGAAGAGCGGCGATCAGCTCCCCAACGAGCGAAGCCTGGGGGAGCGGTACGGCGTCAGCCGCACCGTCATCCGGGAGGCGATGAAGACGCTCATCCAGAACGGCCTGGTGGAGGTCCGTCGCGGCCAGGGGACCTTCGTCGTCGACGGCACCGCGGACGCGCTCAAGGAGTCGCTCCGGC
>CAZIBD010000110.1:0-8386 GCA_964536935.1 uncultured bacterium
AGCTCTTCGCCGGCTACCACCTCTTCGCGGAGGCGGCCGTGCGCCGCTTCTGGGCCCGCCGCCCCGATTCGACGCTGCGCCCTCGCCTGCTCGCGCGGCTTTACCCCTACCTCTCGAGGGACCTGGCGCGGGGCGGAGGGTTCCTGGCCGCGTTCTTCCGCGAGGGGCTCGAGGCGGTCGACGACCCGCTGTACAGCCACCGCCCACGCTTCCGCACCACTGCGCGCAATCTGCGCTTCCTGAGCCCGGAGGTGCGGAGCGCGGCGGCCGGGCAGGGGGATCCGGTGGAGCGCCTTCTGGCGCGGCTGCCCCCGTCCTTCGAGCGCTTCGGTCCGCTGGGGCGTGCCCAGTACCTGGAGATCCACACCTTCCTGACCGGTTACCTGCTCCACTCGCAGGGCGACCGCATGCTCATGGCGAACGCGGTGGAGGGGCGCTTCCCCTTCCTCGACGTGCACGTTGCCGAGCTCGCCGCCCGCCTGCCCGAACGGTTGCGGCTCAACGGTCTCGACGAGAAGGTGCTGCTGCGCCGCGCGCTGGCGCCGGTCCTTCCCGGCGACGTGGTGCGGCGCCCCAAGCGCCCGTACCGGGCGCCGATCCTCCGGTCGTTCTTCGGGCCCGACGCGCCCGAGTACGTGCGCGACACGCTGGCGGGGACCAGCCTGGCGGCGACGGGGCTGTTCGCGCCGGCCGCCGTCGAGGCGCTGGCCAGGAAGGCGGGGCGCTACGCCGCGGCCGGCCCGGACGCGCCGGGCCTCTCCGAGAGCGACGAGATGGGCCTGGTCGGAGTGCTGTCGACCGCGCTGCTCCACGAGCAGCTGGTAGCCCACCCGTGCCTCGCGGCTTCCGCGGTGCCGACGCGGACGGTGGTCGGAAACCGGCTGGTCGCGGTCCCGGGAGAGCGTCCCGAGAGCGCCGGGGAGCCGGCCCCCAGGGCCTAGGAGGGAGTGCGAGCATGACCGTACCAACCGCAGAGCGGGTGACGGCGCCGGCCGTACCCCGTGTGAGGCGCCTGCTCCACGACAGCCTGCTGGAGAGCGCGGCCGCCGTCCCCGACAAGACGGCCATCCTGGCGGGAGGCGAGCGGGTGCCGTACCGGGAGCTGCTGGAGCGGGCGTTGCGCCTGGCCCGCACCCTGCAGGAGCGCGGCGTGCGCCGCGGCGACCGCGTGGCGATCTTCCTCGAGAACGACCCCTGGGTGGTGGCCGGCGTCTACAGCGCCCTGCTGGCCGGCGCGGCCTTCCTGGTGGTGAACGCCCAGACCAAGGAGGACAAGCTCCGCTACATCCTGGCCGACAGCGGCGCCGCGGCGCTGGTGACCGGCGCGCAGCTCGCGCCGGTGGCGGCGCGGGCCATGCAGGCCCCAGTGCGAGGGCGCGAGGGCGGCGCTGCGGGGACCGACGTCCTCCCTGCCCTGCGGACCGTCCTGCTGGCCGGGGCGGGGGCGGAGGCCGCCGCCGGCGCCCTTCCGCGTGCGGCCTCCCTCGAGGAGGCCCTGGCCGCCGTCGAGGCCGCACCCCGTCCCACCGGCACCATCCCGCTTGACCTCGCGGCGCTCGTGTACACCTCCGGCAGCACCGGCAACCCAAAGGGGGTCATGCTGTCGCACCTGAACATGACCTTCGCGCTGCAGAGCCTCGTCGAGTACCTGCGCCTGGCCGCCGACGACCGCATCCTGAACGTGCTGCCGCTGGCGTTCGATTACGGCCTGTACCAGGCGTTGATGGCGGTGCACCTGGGAGCGACCCTGGTGCTGGAGCGCTCCTTCGCGTTCCCGGCGCAGGTCGTGACGCGCATCCGCGACGAGCGCGTGACCGTGCTGCCGGGCGTGCCCACCGTCTTCGCCACGCTGCTCGCCATGCACCGCCGCCAGCCCCTGTCGCTCCCCTCGGTGCGGCGCATCACCAACACGGCCGCCCACCTTCCCGACACCTACGTCCCGCCCCTTCGCGAGATGTGCCCGGAGGCCCTCATCTACAAGATGTACGGGCTCACCGAATGCAAGCGCGTGTGCTACCTGGAGCCCGAGCTGGTGCTGGCCCGGCCCATGTCGGTGGGCAAGGCCATCCCCGGCACCGAGACGTTCGTGCTGGATCCAGGCGGTGAGCCCGTCCCGCCCGGCGTGCCCGGCGTGCTGCATGTGCGGGGGCCGCACGTGATGATGGGCTACTGGCACCTTCCCGAGGAGACCGCCCGCATGCTGGTGCCGGGCCGCTATCCGGGCGAGCGCATGCTGTGCACGCACGACCTGTTCAAGGTGGACGCCGATGGCTTCCTCTACTTCGTGGGCCGGAGCGACGACATCATCAAGTCCGGCGCCGAGAAGGTCAGCCCCGTCGAGGTGGAGAACGCCCTGTCGACCATCCCGGGCGTGCGGGAGGTGGCGGTGGCGGGCGTGCCCGACGAGCTGCTGGGACAGGCGATCCGTGCCTATGTGGTGCTCGACCCCGGCGTGAGCATGGATGGGGCCGAGTTCCGGCGCCGCAGCCTCGAGAGGCTCGAGGCCTTGATGGCGCCGCGAGACGTGGTGTTCCTCGACGAGCTCCCCAAGACGGGCTCGGGCAAGGTGCGCCGGAAGGACCTGGGCGCGCAGGAAGGGCGGCCGGCATGACGGCTCTCGACACGCAACACGCCGAGGAAGGGGGCGCCCCGGTGAGCGAGCTGGAGCGCGACGTGCGCGCCTTCCTCGCCGAGAACTTCATCCTCGACCCGGCGGCCGGGCCGCTTGCCGGCGACGGGTCGCTCACCCTGGCCGGCGTGCTCGACTCGATGGGGGTGCTGGAGCTCATCCTGTTCGTGGAGGAGCGTTACGGCTTCAAGGTGCCCGACGAGGACACGCTGCCGGAGAACTTCGACACCGTGGATCGCATCGTGGGGTACGTGCATCGGCGGCTCGGGGAGGAGGGAACCGCATGACCGAGACCGTGGCCTTCTCGTCCGAGGTGCTGCGCCTGGAGGTGCCCGAGGTGACCATCGGGGAGACCGTCGACGGGCTGCGGCGCGAGGTCCACGCCTTCCGCCGCCGCGGCGCGGTCGTGGGGCTCTCCGGAGGCATCGACAGCAGCGTGGTGGCCGCGCTCGCGGCCCGCGCCTTCGGGCCGGGACGGGTGCTGGGCGTGCTGATGCCGGAGGCGGAGTCCTCGTCCGACACCCTTCGGCTCTCCCGCGTCGTAGCCGAGCACCTGGGGATCGAGACGGTCCTGGAGGACATCACCGGCATCCTGCAGGCGGCGGGCTGCTACCGCCGTCGAGACGAGGCCATCCGGACCGTCATCCCGGAGTACGGCGAGGGGTGGAAGGCCAAGCTGGTCCTGCCGAGCGTGCTGGAGTCCGATCGCTACCGGCTGTTCTCGGTCGTGGCCCGCGGTCCGGACGGCGAGGAGCGCAGCGAGCGCCTGCCCCCCGAGGCCTACCTCCAGGTCGTGGCCGCCACCAGCTTCAAGCAGCGCACCCGCAAGATGATGGAGTACTACCACGCGGACCGGATGAACTTCGCCGTGCTGGGAACGCCCAACCGGCTCGAGTACGACCAGGGCTTCTTCGTGAAGAACGGGGACGGGTCGGCCGACGTCAAGCCCATCGCCCACCTCTACAAGACCCAGGTCTACCAGCTCGGCGACGCGCTCGGCCTCCCCGAGCAGATCCGGGCGCGCCCGCCCACCACCGACACCTACGCCCTCCCCCAGACGCAGGCCGAGTTCTACTTCTCGCTGCCGTACCGGGCCATGGACCTGTGCCTCTACGCCGTCGACCACGGCGTCCCCGCCGCGGTGGTGGCCGGGGTCCTGGACCTGACGGGCGAGCAGGTGGAGCGGGTCTTCCGCGACATCGAGGCCAAGCGCAGGGTGGCTCGCTACCTGCACGCCGGTCCCCGTCTGCTGGGCGCCCGGTAGCCGGTGTTCACGTCGTGGTGGACGCGCCTCTGACAGGGCAGCGGTCACGGCCGGAGCGCACGTCCACGGGCCACAATGGACCTGCCGGGAGGGCCCTTCGTCCGTTCCGGCAACGTCGGTCGTCCACGCGTCCGTTCTGCTGAAGCCCTTCCCTATCGACGCGCATCGTCTCGAGTCTCCGGGCACGGGGTCGCCGGTTCCCGCCAGCGACCCGTAGTGGGGGGAGCGAAGGACGGGGTGTCATGGCGCGCTCCAGCGTTTCCACCGTTTCTATCGTGGTGCGGCTTGTCGCCGATGCCGTCATGGCGGGGGCGGCGCTGTTCGTCGCCCTGTTCGTGCGGCTGCTGACGCGCGCGGGTGTGGAGGGCGGGGGCGGGCCCGCGCTGCTCGCGGAGGTCGGCCGCACCTTCGTCGCGCACCTTCCGGTCGTCGTCGGCATGACGTTGGTGGTGTTCTCGGCTTGGGGCGTGTACGGTCGCCTGCGCCGGCGCGACCCGCCGGGCAAGCTCCTCGAGCTGGCCGGCGCCGTCACGCTGGTCTGGGTGCTCATCGGCGTGATCGAGCCGCTCCTGCCGGACGGCCGGACGCTGACCACGCCCGAGCTGCTCACCGCCTGGGCGGCGGCGATGGCGTTCACGCTCGCCTCGCGGACCTGGGCGACCACCTGGCGCTTCCTCGCTGCCCGTGAGGCGGGTCAGGAGGCAGCGCGCCCGGGCTCGGGCGCGCGCGCCGCGCGCCGGAGTCACCCGCGCGTCCTGGTGATCGGCGGAGCCGGCTACATCGGCTCGGCCTTGCTTCCCAAGCTGCTGGACGCCGGCTACCGGGTACGCCTGCTGGACCGCCTGCTGTTCGGCGAGGGCCCCATCCGGGACGTGCTCGGGAGGCCCGGCTTCGAGCTGGTGCGCGCCGACTTCAGGCAGGTGGACCAGGTGGTCGCGGCCATGGAGACGGTCGATGTGGTCGTGCACCTGGGCGGCCTGGTGGGCGACCCCTCGTGCGACGTCGACCACGGCCTCACCACCGAGGTCAACCTGGACTACACCCGCGTCCTCGCCGAGGTCGCCAAGGGTCACGGCGTCGGACGCTTCGTGTTCGCCAGCAGCTGCTCCGTGTACGGCGCGTCCGACGAGATCCTCGACGAGAGCTCGCTGCTCAACCCGGTGTCGCTCTACGGCCGCAGCAAGATCGCCTCCGAGAACGTGCTGTTCGAGATGGCGGACGAGCGCTTCGCGCCCACCATGCTGCGCTTCGGGACCGTCTACGGCCTCTCCGGCCGGCCGCGCTTCGACCTGGTGGTCAACCTGCTGGCGGCGAAGGCGGTTCGCGAAGGCAAGATCACGGTCTTCGGGGGCGACCAGTGGCGGCCCTTCGTCCACGCCCAGGACGCCGCGCGGGCGGTGGTGCTGGTGCTGCAGGCGCCGCTCGCGAAGGTCCGCAACGAGATCTTCAACGTCGGCTCGGACGAGCAGAACGCCACCCTGGGGGACATCGGCCATCTGATCCAGCGGCTCGTGCCCCAGGCCGAGTACATCGATTCGGGCAGCGACGAGGACCGCCGCAACTACCGGGTCGACTTCCGCAAGATCCGCGAGACCCTCGGCTTCGTGCCCGAGTGGGGTCTCGAGGCCGGCGTCCGGCAGGTGGTGGAGGCGCTCCGGTCGGGCGCCATCGGCGACTACCGCGACCCGCTGTACAGCAACGCCCGCTTCCTCAAGGAGGGCGGCGCCAGTCGCTTCATGCGTGTGCGCCACGACTGGGCCGCGCAGCGCATCACCGGCGACGTGAGCCACTCCTCCAAGGCGGTGGCCGACGCGCGCGCGCGACCGGATCCGGCCGAGGTCGGAGCGGGCCCCGCACGCGCCTCCGACGTGCGGGCGGCGAGGTCGTCGGCGCCGGACGGGCCGGCGCATGAGGCCATGAGCGAACCCCGTGCCGAGGACACGGCCCGCACCGGCGAGAGGGACGGTGCGGCGGGCGGGGGGTTCGGGACCTACGGCCGGCAGGGGCGGCGCAAGGTCCGCGGTTGAGGCGAGCGGCATGGACAGCCCCTTGCGGGTACTCTTCGTCACCACCGACTTCGGCCATGGGGGAGCCGAGCGCCAGGTGGAGCTGCTCGCTCGCGAGATGGCGCGCCGGGGCCAGCGCGTCTGCTGGGCCAGCCTCCAGGACGCCGGCAGCTTCGATAGCGAGATCGACCTGACGGGCCTCGATACCGTGGGGCTGGGGATGCGCCGAGGTGTGCCCGATCCGCGCGGCGCGCTGCGGCTCGCCGCCGTGCTGCGGAGCTTCCGGCCCGACGTGCTGCACAGCCACATGGTGCACGCCAACCTGCTTGCGCGCGTGGCACGGCTCTTCGCCCGGGTGCCGGTGCAGCTCTCCACGGCGCACAACGTCTCCGAGGGCGCCCGCTGGCGCGAGATCGCCTACCGCCTGACCGACCCGCTCTGCACGCTGACGACCAACGTCAGCCGGGCGGCGGTGGCGCGCTACGTGCGGGTGGGCGCGGCGCCGGCGGGCAAGATCCGCTACCTGCCGAACGGCCTCGACCCGGCGTTGTTCGGGCCCGACCCCGAGGCGCGCGCGCGCATGCGGGCGGAGCTGGGAGTGGGAGACGCGTTCGTGTGGCTGGCCGTGGGCCGGCTGGCCGACGCCAAGGACTACCCGACGTTGCTCGCGGCCGCCGACCGGCTGCGCCGCCGGGGGCGTCCGGTCCGCGTGCTGGTAGCCGGGGACGGTCCCGAGCGGGGCGCGCTGCTGGCACAGCGTGAGGCGCTCGGCCTGTCCGCCGACGAGGTGCGTCTGCTGGGGGCTCGCAACGACGTTCCCGATCTGATGCGTGCGGCCGACGGCTACGTCATGGCGTCGGCCTGGGAGGGGCTGCCCATGGTCCTGCTCGAGGCCTCGGCCGCCGGCCTGCCGCTCGTCGCCACGGACGTGGGCGGCAACCGCGAGGTGGTGCTCCACGGGGTCTCCGGCCTGGTGGTGCCGCCCGGCGACGCCGCGGCGCTGGCGGGCGCGATGGCGCAGGTCATGGCGCTGCCGGCTGGCGAGCGCGCGGCGTGGGGGCGGGCGGCGCGGCGGCACGTCGACGAAGAGTACGACCTCGAGCGCGTCGTGGGCCGCTGGCTCGAGCTCTACCACGAGCTCCTCGCTCAGGGGGCGAGCGCCCGCCGCCCCGGAGCGCGCACCGCCGCGCCGTCCGGCTGAGCCATGGCCGGGCCTCGGACCTCTTCGCTCGTGCGTAGGCGACCGCACGCCGGACGTTCCCACCCGTCCCCGGCCGGCGCGGGGAGCGGCCTACCCCCTTCCCGTCGGAGCGGCACGCGAGCGGCGTTCGGCCGTGGGTCGCGCGTATTCTCAGGCATGATTGCGGCGCTCGCGCTGACGATCGGCCTGGTGAGTGCCTGCAGCGTCGTGGGTCCCGCGCCCGGCAGCGCGGCCCCGGTGGTCGGCCCCGAGCCGCCGCCGGTGCTGGAATCGTCGGGCACGGCTCCCGTGGGCACGGTTCCGACCAACACCGGCCCGACCACGACCGTGTCGTTCCAGCCCGACACCTCCCTCTTCCCGAACCCGGAGCGCGGCTGGTACACGCCGGCCGATGGACGGAACTACGAGGAGGCCGCCGCGGCCGGATTCACGCTGGTCAAGCACTACGTGCGGCTCGACGACTACCGGAACCGGGCGCTGCCCGACGCGTTCCTGGCCGGACTCCGGGGCGACTTCGCGGCGGCGCGGGGGAGCGGCGTGAAGATCATCCTGCGCTTCACCTACAACTTCGGGCAGGCGCCCGACGCGCCGCTCACCATCGTGCTGCGGCACATCTCGCAGCTCGAGCCGCTCCTGCACGAGTACGCCGACTCGATCGCGGCGGTGCAGGCGGGCTTCGTCGGAGCGTGGGGGGAGTGGCACGGCAGCACCAACGACCTGCTGACGCTGCAGCGCCGCACCCAGATCGTGAACGCCCTGCTCGAAGCGGTGCCGCCCACGCGCATGCTGCAGATCCGCTACCCCTCCTACGTCGAGGACCTGTACCCGAGGGTTCTGGACGCCGCTCGCGCCTTCGACGGCAGCGACCAGGCCCGCATCGGCCTGCACAACGACTGCTTCCTGTCGACGAGCGCCGACGGCGCCACCTACCTCGGCAACGCCGACCGCTCCTACGCCCAGGCGCTCTCCGCCCTCACCGTCATGGGCGGCGAGACCTGCGACCTGGGCGGGCTGTGGGCGTACAACGATGCCGCCTCGGCGATCTCGGCGATGGCCACCTACCACTGGGACTACCTGAACCATGAGTTCTGGACGCCGATCATCGACAAGTGGCGGGCGCAGGGCAGCTACGAAGAGGTCACCCGGCGCCTCGGCTACCGCTACAGCCTGACCTCGGTCACGAGCCCCGTGACGCTCCAGGTCGGCCGCAGCCTGGGCATGGAGCTCGTCATGACCAACACCGGCTTCGGCAAGCTGTACAACCCGCGGCCGCTGCAGATCGTGCT
>CAZIBD010000111.1:0-8150 GCA_964536935.1 uncultured bacterium
TCCGGCCCCGCCGGCGCCCACGACGATCACGTCGTACCTGTGTGCTCGTTTCATGTCCTTCAGCCCCTCCTAGCCGCCGTGGCTCGCGGCGTTGATGGCGGTGCTCATCTGCTGGTAGCTGAAGGCCCACAGCGCCATCACGCCGATCACGAACAACAGGCCCGCGAGGGTGAACAGGACGGCCTTGAGCCAGAAGCGCGTACCAGGTCTGCGAAAGTAGTCCTCGATGCTGTAGCGCAGCCCGTTGGTACCGTGCAACATGGCGAGTCCGAGCAGGAACGACTCGTACACCTTCACCCACGCCTTGGACAGCTCCTTGGCCACGTAGGCGTAGTTGACCGAGGCCACGTTGATCTGGATGTTGTTGAAGAAGATGTGCGCGAAGACCAGGAAGATCAGCAGGAAGCCGCTGATACGCATGAACACCCACCAGGCCAGCTCCCAGTTGGTGTTGTAGGTGGCGCGCGCCTGCTTGAGGGTCTTGGGCCGGGCCGCCATCAGGCTTTCCCTGCCAGGATCTCGGGCACGACCTTGATGAGGATCGGGATGCCGATCGCCGTGGTCAGCACCAGCACGCCGTACCACATACCGCGCTGGTAGCGGATGCCCCACGAGGTGAAGTCCATGACGATGATGCGCAACCCGTTGAGACCGTGGTAGATGACCGCAGCCATCACGAGGATGAGGCCGATGCGGAACGGCCACTGGTGGTAGAACGCCAGGAACGCGTTGAAGGGGCCGTTGGGCCCGTACATCACCAGGCCCACATCGAAGACGTGCAGGAGCAGGTACAGCGCCAGCGCCACACCGGTGATCCGGTGGAGCGCGAAGGCCCACTGACCCTCTCTTCCTCGATACATGAATAACCTCCTGGGGCCGAGCGGACGCTCAGAACCACGTTCTCGGGATTGTATCACCGGCCGGAACCGTTTCCGTCCGCCGCCCGGGCCCGTTCCGACACTGCCGCCGGCACCAGCGCCCTCGGTGCGGTCCGCTCCGAGGCGTGAGGGCGCCTCGCCCCCTGGTACCGTCGAGCGATGGCCGCGGCCCGTCGTACCCGCCCCAATCCCTCGATCGCACGCCGTAGCCCGGGCTGGGCGCGGAGCCGCCTCGTCGTTCCGGCTGCAGGGGCGCGCCTCGCGCTCGCAGTACTGGCGCTCGTAGCCGTGACGGCGGGGGCGTCTCGCGCCTCGGCCTCCCCGATCCTGTGGGTGACGCCGATGCAGGACGGCGTAGCCACGCTGGGCGGGGACGGTCAGGTCACCTACCACACCGGTGACGGGAACCCCACGGTCCTGGCCGACTCGGTGCGCGGCGACAGCCTGCGCCTGTGCGAGGGGCAACTCCTCGCCATCGGCACCGACGGCCGGCTCCGCTCGCTCACGGGCACGGCGGTGGGACCGAGAGTGAGCCTGCACAGCCGCCCCGCCTGCCTGCCAGGCGGCAGGGTGATCGCCGTCAGTGCCGATGCGCGCCGCGTGCTCCTGCTGTCGGCCAACCTGACGGTCCTCGCCCGCCAGCCGCTCGACGCTTTGCCCGACGGCGATCCGGTGCCCATCGGCGACGCCGTCGCGCTGCTCACGCAGCCCACCCAGCGCTACCGGCACGGCACGCTCGGCGACGAGATCGAGGCCGGCGCCGTGACGCTCCTTCGCCAGGACGACCTCTCCCCCATCGCCACCCTGACGGTGGCGGCACCCGCCGTCATCGAACAGCGCCGCGTGCAGGGCTTCGACGCCGCCGGGCCCTTCGGGATGCTGATCACCCGCTCCACCCCGACGCAAGGGGCGGGGGTCGAGGCGGTGGCGCTCCACGGCGACCGGCTCGTGGTGGTGGCCGGCGCACCCCCCATCGGAGCCCCCGACCGCTGGCTCAATCTCTTCGCCGCCTCCGGCGACCACGCCTACGCCGTCCAGACGCCCCATCTTGGCGGACCATTCGAACGCTTCACCTTGGCCGGAGGTCGCCTCTCCGTGGCCCGCTACGCTCTCGACGTCACCAACCACCGGGTCGGCTCACGCAACCTCGACCTGGCGCTGCTGTTGCCGCCGCCGCTCGCAGGGGAACGCGACGTGCTGGCGCTACCGACGCTCGACCGCAAGCAGGTGCAGCTCGTGAGCTGCGGCGCTTCGCGCTGCATACCGGTGCTGGTGCTGGCGTTGAACGCGCCCTTGACCAGCAATCTGGCGGCGCGCTGGCGCGGCACCCGCCTCGTCCTGGACGCCGGTGAAGCGGACGGGACGATGCAGCGCTTCACCCTCGACGCGTCGCTCTGGGACGTCCCCATGACGCGATGAGTCGACGACGCTCCGGCGCGGGAGCGTAGGGTAAGCTCACCTCGTGCTGCTGGCCTTCGACCTCGACAAGACCCTCGTCACCGACGACTTCGTCCTCCCCGCAACGATCGAGCGGGCGATCCGCTCGACCCGCGAGCGCGGCCATCTAGTCACGGTGCTGACGGGACGGCCGTTGTCCGCCGCCAGGCCCTACCTCGAACAGCTCGGCATCACCGGCCCCTACAGCGTCAACCACGGCGGCCAGGTCATGGGCGAGGGAGGCCTGGAGCTCCGCCGCAGGCGCATCGCCTCCCGTCACGTCGACGGCATGCTGGGCGGGTACCTCGCCGACGACGATGTCGAGTTCAGCTGCATCGTCGACGACGTGCTGTGGGTTCGCGACCCCGACGACGACCGCTGGGAGTGGGCGCACACGCGCAGCCGAAGGGTCGATCGTTTCCGCACGGGCATGGCGCTGGACGCCGACAAACTCGTCTTCTACTCGCGAGAGCGGAGCGCCGAGGTCGACCGCGTGGTGGCGGAACGCCACCCCGACATGCTGCGCTACCTGTGGGGAGACGGCTTCCTGGAAGTCCTACCTGCGCACGCCGACAAGGGATCGGCACTGGCCCTCATCGCCGAGGGCGCCGGCATCCCCCGCAGCGAGGTGGTCGCCTTCGGGGACGGCTTGAACGACTTCACCATGGTCACCTGGGCCGGTCACGGCGTGGCCGTGGGCGACGCTCATCCCGACGTAGTGGCCGCCGCCGCCGAGCACATCGCGCCGCCCGAGGAGGGTGGCGTGGCGAGCTGGCTCGAGGCCCACGTGCTCTGCCCCTAGGCCAAGAAAGCGAGCGCTCTCCGATCCTTGCCTTCGGTGGTCGGGCTTTCGGGCCCGCGCGCCAGCTCAGCGGATGGCGTCGAGGAACTCCTGACGAGTACGCGCGTTCGACTGGAAGACGCCGCGCATCGCCGCGGCGCGCGTGGTCGATCCCTGCTTCTCCACGCCGCGCATCATCATGCAGAGGTGGCTCGCCTCAGTGACGACCGCGAGCCCTTCGGGCTGCAAGACCTTCACGAGCGCGTCCGCGATCTGCGCGGTCATGCGCTCCTGCACCTGCATCCGGCGCGCGAAGACGTCGACCACGCGGGCGAACTTGCTGAGACCGAGGATGGTCCTTCCCGGAATGTAGGCGATGTGCGCCTTCCCGAAGAACGGCAGCATGTGGTGCTCGCACAGCGAGTAGAACTCGATGTCCTTCACCACCACCATGTCCGACGCCTCGGCCTGGAAGAGGGCGCCGTTGATGACCTTCTCGACGGAGATGTCGTACCCGCTCATCAGGAAGCGCAGCGAGCGCTCGACGCGTTGCGGCGTACGCTGCATCCCTTCGCGCGTGACGTCCTCCCCGAGGGCGGTAAGCAGCTCCGCGACCAGGTGATCGAGTTGGGTCTCGCCGACCTCGTCGAACTCAGGCTCGGCGGGATGGATGAGGTGGGACGCGCTCCTCACGTTGACCTCCGTGACTGCAACCCCCGAGAGGGCATCTTCCATTCTAGCCGCGGCAGGGCGACATTCTTCTCCTGCCGAAACGTGTCGGTCGTTGAACCGTTCCATCGCGTCGCTCCGGTCGGCGGCGTCCGTCGGTCGCCGGGCCCGGTGGCCCAGACCGCGCGCCGCATGCGGCAAAGATAGTCGCGGCGGCGGAAGCAGGACCGTATCGCAACCGACGGTTCCGGACCGCAACGGGCGAGGGCTCGAGCTAGACTTCCCGAATGCGCCTGGAACAGCGGGACAGCTACTTGCGCCGCTTCCGCAGCGTCGTGAGCGACGTCGAGACGGATGACGACGGCGCCGTCTGGATCGCGCTCGAGGCCAGCGCCTTCTACCCCACCTCGGGCGGCCAGCTCCACGACACGGGCAGCCTGGACGGCGCTCGCGTCGATGACGTCGTGAAGCGCGGCGGGCAGGTATGGCACCGCCTGGTGGGACCGGCCCCCGAGCCCGGCTGCGAGGTCGAGGGCGTGCTCGACTGGGAGCGCCGCTACCGCCACATGCAGCGCCACAGCGCCCAGCACCTCCTGTCGCAGGCGTTCGTGCGCGTCTCGCGCGCCTTCGAGACGCGCAGCGTCAGCCTCCGGAGCGCCGACTGCACGCTCGACGTCGCGGGCGATCCCGCCGACGACGACCTCGTCAGCGCGGAGACCCTGGCGAACACGTTCGCGTACGCCAACCATCCCATCACCGCCTTCGAGGTGGGCGAGGACGAGATCGGCGACTACTCGCTGCGGCGTCCACCCAAGGTGCGCGGACGGATCCGGCTGGTGGCCATGGGAGATGTGGAGATCGCCGCCTGCGGCGGCACCCACCTGGCTTCGACCGCCGAGGCGCTCCCGATCAAGCTGTTCGGCTCCGAACGCGTGCGCGGCGAGCTTCGCCGGATCACGTTCCGGGCGGGCTGGGAGGCGGTCGAGGACTACGGGACCAAGCACGCGCTGGCCACGGAGCTCATCCACCGCTTCAGCGCGCCGGTCGAGGAGCTGGCCGGCCGGGTCGTGCGCCTCCAGGAGGAGCTGGCGGAGGCGCGGGCGGCGCGCGCCGAGGTTCAGCGGCGCCATGCCCGCGCGCTGGCCGAGCGCCTGCTGGGAAACGCCAACGTGCGAGGCGGGTGGAAGGTCGTGCGCGGGGAGGTCGAGGATGCGCTGCTCGAGCCCGTGCTCGAGGCGCTCATCGAGCACGAAAGCGTGGCGGCGCTGCTGGCCGCTCGCGCCGGCGATCCCGGCGACGAGCGGGTGCGGCTGGCGTTCGCTCACGGCCCCGGAGGCGATCTGGACCTTCGACCCGTCCTGCAGGCGGCGCTCGTACAGGTCGACGGGCGCGGAGGTGGCCGGCCCGAGCGCGTGCAGGGAGCCGGCACCAGGTCGGACGGCCTCGGGCGCGCCCTCCAGGCCGCCTGGAAGACGCTACCCGACACTTGACGACGGGGCCGCCGGCAACACGAGAAAGGCCATCCGGCACACCTTGGAGCGCGGCGCCGGCGTCAGGCCTCGGCGCCGCCCTCGCCGCCGAAATCCTCCTCCTGCATGGCTCCCTCGTCGAGCACGTGCTCGGCGATGAAGACGGGAGCCTTGACGCGCACGGCAAGGGCCAGCGCGTCGCTGGGGCGCGCGTCGACCTCGAAGCGGACTCCCGAGCGCTCCAGGATGAGCATGGCGTAGTAGGTCCCCTCCACCAGATCCGTGATCTCCACGCGTGCCACGGTGGCGCCGAGCATCTCCAGCACCGACACCATCAGGTCGTGGGTGAGGGGGCGCTCGAAGCGCTCGCTCCCGCGCCCGCTGGCGATGGAGATGGCCTGCATGGCGTCGATCTGGATGGGGAGGAGATCGTTGCCGTCCTTCCGGCGGAGCAGCACCAGGAACTGGTTGTCGTCGCCGGATACCGCGATGTCCTCCAGCTCGACCTCGACCATGCGGCATTCTACTGCAGGGGACGGTCGCTCCCAGGTTCGTCCGTCGCGCGAGCGCCCTGGTAGACTGCGCCCGTGCCCGAGCCCGTCATCGGCCTGGAGGTCCACCTCGCCCTGCGCACCAGGAGCAAGATGTTCTGCGGCTGCTCGGCGGAGAGCTTCGGGCTGGAGCCCAACGTCAACACCTGCCCGGTGTGCCTCGGGCTGCCGGGAAGCCTGCCGGTCACCAACGGCGACGCCATCGAGAAGGCGGTGCGCTTCAGCCTGGCCCTCAACTGCCAGGTGCCCGAGCTCACCCAGTTCCACCGCAAGCACTACTTCTACCCGGACGCGCCCAAGAACTACCAGATCAGCCAATTCGACCGGCCGGTGGGCGAGCACGGCTGGGTCGAGCTGGAGAGCGGCCGGCGCATCGGCATCACGCGCTGCCACGTCGAGGAGGACGCCGGCCGGCTGGTGCACCCGCCCTACGCCGACCACAGCCTGGTCGACCTGAACCGAGCCGGAGCGCCGCTCATCGAGATGGTCAGCGAGCCCGACCTGCGCACCCCGGAGGAGGCGCGCGAGTTCCTCCAGCACGTGCAGGCGGTGGCCCAGGCGCTGGGTGTGTCGGACGCCAGCCCCGAGCAGGGCAAGATGCGCGCCGACGTCAACGTGTCGCTTCGCAACGAGGACGGCACCTTCGGCACCAAGGTCGAGGTCAAGAACCTCAACTCCTTCAAGAGCGTGGCCGCGGCGCTGGAGTTCGAGGTCCGGCGCCAGGCACGCCTGCTCGAGGAGGGGCGCGCGGTGGCGCAGGAGACCCGGGGCTGGAACGAGGGCGGGCAGAAGACCTACCTGCTGCGGACCAAGGAGGAGTCGGCCGACTACCGTTACATGCCGGAGCCGGACCTGCCGCCGCTGCGCTTGGAGCGCTCCTGGCTCGACGCCATCCGCGCCTCGATGCCCGAGCTGCCCCAGGCCAAGCGGGAGCGCTACCTGGCGCTGGGGCTGCGCCCGCAGGATGCCGAGCTGATCGCCTTCGACGTGGATACGGCCGCGTTCTTCGACGCCGCGACCGCGGACTACCAGCAGGGCGCCCAGCGCATCGCCAACTGGCTGGTCGGCGACGTGGCGGGGCTGCTTCGCGAGCGCGGCGAGACGCTCCAGGCCGTTCCGCTCCGCCCCGAGGCGCTGGCCGCCATGGTGCGGCTCATCGACGAGGGCGCCATCTCCGGCAAGATCGCCAAGGAGATCCTGCCCGACGTGGTGGGCGGCGAGGCGCCCGACGCCGTCGTCGAGCGCAAGGGGCTCAAGCAGATCACCGACGAGGGGGCGCTGGCTGAACTGGTGGAGCGGGTGATGGAGGCGAACCCCGAGGTCGTCGAGAGCGCGCGCGAGAACCCCAGGGCGATCAACGCGCTGCTGGGGCGAGTGATGAAGGAGAGCCGAGGCGCGGCGCAGCCGGACGCCGTCCGGCGGCTGCTGCAGGAGCGGCTCGGGCCAACGGCCGGGAGCTAGGCGGGAGGCCGGGCACACCACCCTTCGTGCAACGTTTCGTTGCCCGAGGCTCTGCGCCGGACGGCCGTGGGCATGGCGGGCCGGCTCTGCTAGAGTGCCACCAGAACACAATCGAGGGGAGGGGATGGCGATGGGGGACATCGTCCGTCATGCGATGGTCGGGGATCGTGGCTTGCGCAAGGGGCGGGTGGTCTGGGCTGCGGGCAGGGCCCGGCTCCGTCTGGTAACGACCCTGGTTGCCTGGCTGGGGGCCTCGGTCGCGCTCGCGTTCACCCCGGAGGACGCGCTGGCGCGCACGCCGGCGAGCGAGCGCAGCCTGCGACAGGCGGCCGCCGTGGCCGCCGCGGAGCGATCGCTCGCGACCAGCGGCGCCGGCACCGACGTGGGCCTGACGCTCAAGCCGGAGCTGAGCTACGGCGCCGACGTGGAGGACCCGGCGGCGTTCGGCGCCGCGCTCGACCTGGAGCTCGACCTCGGTTGGCGCTACGACCGGAGCGCGATCCTGGGTGACACCATCGACCTGCTCTATGCCCGGGAGCGGCTGCGGCACTGGCGCCGAGCCGAGGTTGCGGACGCGCTGCGGCTGCACGGCAAGCTCCTGCGCGCGGAGGTGGCCTTACGCCGGGCAGAGCTGGAGCTGGCAGCAGCGGAAGGACCCCAGCCCCGCCGCCCGCGGTCGAGGCCCGCCGCGCTGGAGCGTGCCCAGGCCGTGGTCGACGCCCGGAGGCACGCCCTCGAAGCGCTCAGGGCGGACGCGGCTCGGCTGGGGTTCGCGGGGCCGGCACGGTTCGAACGGGTCCGCTTCGCGCTTCCCGATCCCGGGACCGTGCCGGCGCGGCGAGACAGGGCCCGGCTCGAGCTGGAACGGGCGATCCTGGACCGCGACGCCCTGCCCTACGACGTG
>CAZIBD010000112.1:0-7769 GCA_964536935.1 uncultured bacterium
CGGAAGGAGGGCTGGTTGGAAGCTCAGGGTGAACGACTCCTGCAAGACCTCGTGAACCAGGAGAAGAGCCTGGTGGCCAAGGTCGAGGAGGCTCGCCAGCAGGCCGAGGAGATCGTCTCCGAGGCCCAGGAGGAGGCGCGCCGCATCCTCGAAGAGGCCCGAGGGAAGGCCGAGACCCTCGCCAAGCAGGAAGCCGACCGGGCCGCCAAGGAAGCGGATGCCGCGCGGGAGGACATCGTCCACTCCGCGCGGGAGACCGCGAGCAGGCTCGAAGCGCAGGCGCGTGCCGGCAAGGAGGACGCGGTCGCGCTGGTGATGGAGCGGGTCTTGCCATGATCGCCAAGATGGAGCGTCTGCTGGTCGTCGGGCGGCGCTCGGCGGCGAAGGATGTGCTCATCGGCCTGCAGAGCCTGGGGGTCGTCCAGGTCGAGCCGCTCGCGCCCGGAGAGGAAGAGGCCCTCCGACCCCTCAAGCTCGAGGGAGAGGACCTGCGCCACAAGGAGCTGTGGGATCACCTGGTGTCGCGCTCCGCGGCCCTGCTCGACGCGTGCGAGCTTCATTCCCAAGGGCCCCTCCCGCGAGGCGAGGTCGCGAACGACCCGGATGCGCTCCAGAGGGAGCTCGGCCCGATCGGCGACCAGATCGACCGCCTCGTGGCCGAGCGGGCCGATGCGCGCGACGAGCTCGAGCTGACGCACGCCTACCTGGCCGTTTTCCGACAGCTGGCGCCCATGATGGCGCAGCTGGAGGAGGCCACCTATCTCACCGGTGCCGCCTTCATGGTGGCCGACGAGAACTACGCGGCGCTCGAGGAGGCCGTCGATGAAGAGATGCACGGCGCCTATGCGCTCGCCTGGCAGCGCCACGCGAGCGAGCGCCTGGTGGTGGCGGCTTCCCTGAAGCGCGACGTGGGGCGGCTGCGGGCGGTGTTCACGCGGCTCGGACACTCCGAGATCGTGCTTCCCGAGCGCTACCAGGACCTCGGCATCGCTAAGGCCGCGCACGTGATGGAGGAGCGCTCGCAGACGTTGCCCAAACGCGTCGCCACCATCCACGGTGAGCTCCGGAAGCTCGCCGATCAGCACGGCCGACGCCTGCTCGCGATCGCGCAGGTGGCCCACAACAACCAGGCGCGCTACGAGCGGTTGCAGGACCTGCTCGAGGGCCGCTACGGCTTCGCCCTCTCCGGATGGGTCCCTGCCGACGACAGCGCCCGGGTCGTGGAGGCGCTGCGCAAGCAGTTCGCCGGCCAGATCCAGGTAGCGGCGCGTCCCGCGGACGAGCATCACGACCGGGGCGTTCCGGTGAAGCTCGACAATCCGGCGTGGATCCGTCCCTTCCAGGGGCTCCTCGCGTTGTTCGAGCCGCCCCGCTACGGCAGCTTCGATCCGAGCTGGACGCTGGCGGTGTTCTTCCCGCTGTTCTTCGGGATGCAGGTCGGCGATATCGGCTACGGGCTCCTGTTCGCGGCGATCGGCTGGTGGGTGCGCAGGCGCGGCGCCGCAGGCAAGGACATCGATACCGGGCCGATCCACATCATCATCCCGGCGCGCATCCTCGCCCCGTTGAGCACGGTCATCTTCTGGCTGGCAGGGTGGACGATCGCGTTCGGGTTCGTCTTCGGGGAGTTCTTCGGCAACCTCTTCGAGCGTGTTCCGCCGGGGTTCCCGCTGTTCTTTTCCGCGATCCACGGGCCCGCCAGCCCGGGCCTGGAGCATCATGCGGGGTTGATCCACATCGTTCTGCTGCGCGTTGAGATCTTCGGGCCCCTGCTGCTGGCCTCCACGCTCTTCGGCGTGCTCCAGGTGCTCGGTGGGTGGCTGGTCCGCATCATCTACTCGGCCAGGCACGGCGAGAGCCCGCACCTCTTCGAGGCGCTGGGGATGTTCACGGGCCTGGTCGGCGTGGTCGTCTTCGCGACCGGCTACCAGTTGCACGCGGTGAGCACGCTGGTGGTGGTGGTGACGCTCGTGATGCTGGCGTCGTTCGTGGTGTTCACGGTGCTGGCGAAGAACGGGCTGATGGTTCTCGAGCTCATCTCCAACGGCGGCCACATCCTCAGCTACTTGCGAATCTTCGCCGTCGGTCTCGCCTCGGCGCTCATCGCCAACCTCTCCATCGACCTGGGCTTTGCCGTGGGCGGGGTGCTGCCCATCGTCGGACCCATCCTCGGAATCCTGGTCGGCGCGGTCGTCATCTTGATCGCGTTGACCCTCACGATCATCAGCGACACTCTCCAGCCGCTCCGACTTCACTACGTCGAGTTCTTCACCAAGTTCGGTTTCTACGATGAGAGCGGTCGACCGTACCGGCCGTTCCGTCTCTTAGGAGGAAAGTCATGAGCAAGCTCGTCAAGGTTCTGGGAGTCCTTGCCCTCTTGGGCGTCGTCTTCTCCGCGGCCTTCGCGCAGGGTGCCGCCGCTTCGGGCGGCAGCATCGGAGCGGGTCTGCTGGGGGTGGGCGCGGGCCTGGCCATCGGCCTGGCGGGCATCGGTGTCGGGATCGCCCAGGGCTACATCGGGAGCGCCGGCCTCGGCACCATCACCGAGAAGCCGGAGGCCTTCGGCCAGGTGCTGATCTTCCTGGTGATTCCCGAGACGATCATCATCTTCGGCTTCGTGATCGCCTTCTTCCTGTACGGCAAGATGGGCTGAGCGCGTGTCCGATCTGGCTGCCTTGCTCGAGAAGGAAGCGAGCACCGAGATCGAGTCCGTCCTCTCGGAGGCGCGGAGCCGTGGCTCGGAGCTGGTGGCGCAAGCGCGTCAGGAGGCCGAAGCCCTCGTCGCCCAACGGGAGCACCAGGCGACCGCGCAGCGAAGTGCGGCGGTGACGCGGGCGCGCTCGAGCGCGCAGCTCGAGGCGTCCTCGTTGCAGCTGCGCGCACAGCACGAGGGCGTGGAAGCGGTCTTCGAGGAAGCGCGGAAGCGGCTCTCGGCGGTGGTCGAGGATAAGGACGCCTACCCGGCCGTCCTCGGGAAGCTGCTCGAGGAAGCCCTGGAGGACCTGGACACCGCGAATGTGCTGGCCGTCATCGTCCATCCCGACGAGCGGGCGGTGGCCGAGTCGGCGGTCGCGGCCTTGTCGCTCGGGGCCTCGGTGGAGACCGACGCGGGCATCCGCGGCGGCGTGCGACTCCGACTGAAGGGCAACAACACCGTCGAGAACTCGCTGTTCGAGCGCCTGGAGGTGCTGCGGGCCGAGCTTGCCTCGGAGGTCTCCGAGGCCCTGTTCGGTCCGTCGCGGGAGCGGTAGGGATGTCGACCGACTACGGCTACATCAACGCGCGCGTGCGCGGCATGAAGACCAAGCTGCTGGGCCCGGAGTTCTTCTCCGAGGCGCTGGAGGCGACCGACTTCCGTGCGTTCGTGTCGGTGCTCGGCCAGTCGCGCTACATGCGGGACCTCGAGGAGGCGCAGTCTCGCTACGAGGGACTTCGCGCCATCGACGACGCGCTGGCGCGCGACTTCTTCCGCACCACCCGGAGTCTGCTTGGCGCCGCCGACGGTACGCCGGGTCAGCTCATGGAGCTCCTGCTCCTGCGCTACGACCGGGAGAACATCAAGACCGTCGCTCGAGCGAAGCACGCAGGGAAATCGGTGGAGGAGATCCTGGGGTCGCTCTATCCGGCCGGGCCGCTCAAGCCGGCGGTGCTGGAGGAGGTGGCGGCGACCCCCGACATGGCCGCTGCCGCCCAGGCGTTGGCCTTGACCAAGACGCCGCTCAAGACGGCGTTCTCACGGGCCGTGGCGCGCTACCAGACCGATGGCGACCTCTATGCGCTGGAGCTCGCCGTCGACCGGGCGTACTACCGCGTCCTGATGCAGCGGCTGCGTAGGTCCAATGCACCGACGAGCTTCATGCGCCATATCGTGCGTGAGATCGATGCCGCCAACCTGCGCACGGCGTTGAAGCTGCGCGGCGTCGCCGAGAGCTCCGAGGAGGTCTTCATCCCGGGTGGGCGCGAGATCGACCGGACCCTGTTCGACGGCATCCGCACCGATGCGTCGCGCGGCGCGTTGCAGGCGCTGTCCGGGACCACCTTCGCGGAGGTCGCCGAGACGGAGAGCCTGGCCGAGGCGGAGCAGAAGATCCGCGAGCTGCTCGATGCCAGCGCGCGTTCAGCGGCGTCCGATCCGCTCGGGCCCGGGGTGGTAGTGCGCTACCTGCGCCTCAAGGAGGCCGAGATCGCGCGGGTGCGACTCCTGGCGCGCGGCAGCTTCTACGGCGTGCCGCGCCGGGCCTTGGAGAGGGAGCTGGGGCATGCCTAGGATGGTGGTGCTGACCGACAGCGAGACGGGCGTGGGATTCCGCCTCGCCGGCGTGGAAGTACGTGAAGCGGTCCAAGACGATGCCAGGGAAGCCCTCGACGAGCTCATCGGCTCCGATGAGTACGGGCTGGTGGTCGTCGACGAGGGCCTGATCCCCGATCCGATCGCCGCCAGCGAGCGCGCCATGCGGGGCCGGGAGCTGCCGGTGGTCCTGCCGCTGCCCAGCCTGGGTGGCGCGTTCGCCGAGGGAGACGACGCGGTCGCCTATATGAAGGCCCTGGTTCGGGACGCCATCGGGTTCGACATCAAGCTGGAGTGAGAGCAGGGAGGGCTTACGTGGCCATTGAAGGAAGGATTCAACGCATCTCCGGCCCGGCGGTGATCGCCCAGGGGATGATGGGCGCGCGCATGTACGACATCGTGCGAGTCGGCGGAGAGAAGCTGGTCGGCGAGATCATCCGCCTCGATGGGGACAACGTGTTCGTGCAGGTCTACGAGGATACGGGAGGCCTGACGGTGGGCGAGCCGGTCGTATCGACCGGCCTGCCTCTCGCTGTGGAGCTGGGACCCGGGATGCTCAACGGCATCTTCGACGGCATCCAGCGTCCGCTCGACAAGCTGCGCGAGTCTTCGGGCACCTACATCGATCGCGGCATCGTCGTGAACGCGCTGTCGCAGGACGCGACCTGGTCCTTCACGCCTACGGTCGGCGTGGGCGACGAGGTCGAGCAGGGGCAGGTGCTCGGCACCGTGCCCGAGTTCGCCTTCACCCACAAGGTCCTGGTCCCGCCGGGCAAGGGTGGCGTGATCAAGAGCATCGTGGGAGAAGGCGAGTACACGGTCCAGGACACCATCGCAACTTTGGAGGACGGCACCGAGCTGCGGCTCGCGCATACCTGGCCCGTGCGGCAGGCGCGGCCCGTGAAGCGCAAGCTGGATCCGGTGACGCCGTTCCTCACCGGCATGCGGATCCTGGACGTGCTCTTCCCGCTCACGATGGGAGGCACCGCAGCCATCCCCGGGCCGTTCGGCTCGGGCAAGACGGTCACGCAGCAGTCGGTGGCGAAGTTCGGCAATGCCGACATCGTGGTCTACGTCGGGTGCGGTGAACGCGGCAACGAGATGACCGACGTGCTGGTGGAGTTCCCGGAGCTCGAGGACCCGCGGACGGGCAACCCGCTGATGCACCGCACGGTGCTCATCGCCAACACCTCCAACATGCCGGTCGCCGCGCGCGAGGCGAGCATCTACACCGGGATCACGCTGGCCGAGTACTTCCGCGACATGGGGTACTCGGTGTCGATCATGGCCGACTCCACCAGTCGTTGGGCCGAGGCGCTGCGCGAGATCTCCTCGCGTCTCGAGGAGATGCCGGCCGAGGAAGGCTACCCCCCCTACCTGGCCTCGCGCCTGGCCGCGTTCTACGAGCGTGGGGGCCGCGTCGACACGTTGGGTGGCGACCAGGGCGCGGTGTCCATCATCGGCGCCGTGAGCCCGGCAGGCGGCGACTTCTCGGAGCCGGTCACCCAGGCCACCCTCCGGATCACCGGCTGCTTCTGGGCGCTGGACGCATCGCTCGCGCGACGCCGGCACTTCCCGGCCATCAACTGGAACCGGTCGTACTCGTTGTTCACGGACATCCTCGACGACTGGTATGCCGAGCACGTCGCGGAGGACTACGTCGAGCTGCGCAGCCGCGCGGTCGACCTGTTGCAGCGCGAGAGCGATCTGCAGGAGGTCGTCCAGCTGGTGGGTCCCGACGCGCTCCAGGACCAGGAGCGCCTCGTGATCGAGGCCGGCCGCATCCTTCGGCAGAACTTCCTGCAGCAGAACGGCTTCGACCCGGTCGACGCCTCGTGCACGCTCCACAAGGCGTACGGCATGTTGCAGATGATGCTGCGTTTCTACGAGGACGCACGGCAGGCACTCGACTCGGGCGCAACGGTGGACGACGTGTTGCAGGCCCCGGTGATCGAGAAGATCAACCGCTCGCGCTACGTGGCCGAGGACGAGTTCGACGCCTACAAGGACGGCGTGATGAGCGAACTGTCCAAGGGCTTCAGCGTGGCCGCCTGAGGCCGGGGAGGGACTATGAGCAAGAACCTGTTGAAGAAGGAGTACACCGAGGTCAGCTACGTCTCCGGGCCGCTGCTGTACCTCGAGAATGCGCCCGACCTCAGCTACAACGCCATCGTGCGCATCAAGGACGGCAGCGGGCGCACGCGCGGCGGCCAGGTCATCGAGGTGTCCGACCGATTCACCGTGCTGCAGGTCTTCGAGGAGACCTCGGGGATCGACCTGTCGAGCACGACCGTGAGCCTGGTCGAGAACGTAGCGCGCCTTGGCGTGTCACGCGAGATGATCGGTCGACGTTTCAACGGCGCCGGCGAGCCCATCGACGGGCTCCCTGCGGTCGTGGCCGACACGCGCCTCCCCATCGGTGGCGCTCCCATCAACCCGGTGGCGCGCCGCAAGCCCGAGGAGTTCATCCAGACCGGCATCTCCACCATCGACTCGCTCATCAGCCTGGTTCGCGGGCAGAAGCTGCCCATCTTCTCGGGCTCGGGGTTGCCCGCCAACCAGCTGGCCGCGCAGATCGCGCGGCAGGCGGCCGTCATCGGCGAGGACTCCGAGTTCGCCGTCGTCTTCGCCGCCATGGGCGTGACGCAGCGCGAGCTGACCTACTTCACGCAGGAGTTCGAGCGCACCGGAGCGCTGGCGCGAAGCGTGCTGTTCCTCAACAAGGCCGACGACCCGGCCGTCGAGCGCTTGCTGACGCCCAAGATGGCGCTCACCGCGGCCGAGTACCTGGCGTTCGAGCACGACTACCACGTGCTCGTCATCCTCACCGACATGACGAATTACTGCGAGGCGCTGCGCGAGATCGGGGGCGCGCGCGAGGAGATCCCCGGCCGCCGCGGCTACCCCGGCTACATGTACACCGACCTGGCATCGATCTACGAGCGCGCCGGCGTCGTCGAGGGGCGCGCGGGCTCGGTGACGCAGCTGCCGATCCTGAGCATGCCTGACGACGACGTGACCCACCCGATCCCCGACCTCACCGGTTACATCACCGAGGGGCAGATCTACCTCGCTCGCGACCTGCACAACAAGGGCGTGTATCCGCCGATCAACCCCGGCCCGAGCCTGAGCCGGTTGATGAACAATGGCATCGGAGAGGGCAAGACCCGCAAGGATCACAAGAACGTGTCGGACCAGCTCCAGGCGGCGTACGCCAACGGTCTCGACCTCAGGCGGCTGGTCGCCATCACCGGTGAGGACGCGCTGTCGGACAACGACAAGCTCTACCTGGCGTTCGCCGACGAGTTCGAGCAGAACTTCATCCACCAGGGGCAGGCCGAGCGCAGCATCGAGGAGTCGCTGAACATCGCCTGGGCAACCCTCTCGCGGCTGCCCAAGAGCGAGCTCACGCGTCTCGCCACCGATCAGATCGACAAGTACTACGGCGCCAAGATGGAGGAGCTCTGGGGAGCGGCCAAGA
>CAZIBD010000113.1:0-7721 GCA_964536935.1 uncultured bacterium
TCCGCGTGCTGCTGGCGCACGGCGGCGGCGCCCTGCTGGCGCTTCGCGGCCGGCTGCGCCACGCCGCGTCGTTCCAGCCCCAGGCGCGGGCGCGGCTGCAGGGGTCGTTCGACGACTCGCTGCGCCGCTTCTACTACGACACCGTCACCTTCGACGCGGATCTCTTGCGGGCCCTGCTGGGGTACGTCGGACACGACCGGGTCCTGCTCGGATCCGACCGGCCCTTCGACATGGGCACGCGCCGGCCGGTCGACGAGGTGCGGGCGCTGAAGCTCCCGGAGGATCAGGAGCGCGCCGTGCTGGGAGCCACCGCCGGCCGGCTCTTCGACCTCGCCGGCGCGCGTGGCGAGGCGGCCTGAGGATGGCGGGCGGTGGATGCCGGGCGACCGCGGAGGGAGGCGGCACCGCATGAGCGAGACCTTCGACATCGTCGTCGCGGGGGCCGGTCACAACAGCCTGGTGACGGCCGCCTACCTGGCCAGGGCGGGGTTCCGTTGCCTGGTGCTCGAGGCGCGCGAGGAGGTGGGGGGCGACACCAACACCGAGGCGCTGACGCTGCCCGGCTTCCGCCACGACGCGTGCTCCACGGCGCACAACCTGATCCAGTCGAGCCCGCTGTTGAGGGACGACGAGCTCGGCCTGGAGCGCTACGGGCTCGAGTACCTCCACCCCGAACCGGTGGTGCACGTCCCCTTCCCCGACGGTTCCTGGATCACGCAGTGGCGCGATGAGCGCCGCACCGCCGAGGAGCTGGCGAGGTACTCGCGGCACGACGCCGACGCCTACCTGCGGTTGCTGGCGGAGTACGAGGAGGTGGCGCCGCTGTTCGGGCGCTACCGCTACACGCCGATCGGCTGGGGGCCTACCTTGCCCGAGCTGCTGGCGGCCCATCCCAAGGGGAACCGGTGGCTGCGCCGGCAGGCCATGAGCGCCTGGGAGATCATCGAGGACACCTTCGAGGAGGAGCACGTCCGGGCGTTCATGCTGTGGATGGCCTTCATGACCATGCAGCCACCCGAGCGCCCCGGCACCGGGCCGCTCGCCTACTCCCTCGTCTACGGGCGCCAGAAGCACAGCTGGACGCTGCCGAAGGGCGGCTCGGGGGCGCTGCCGGCCGCGCTGGCGCGCCTGATCGAGGAGCACGGGGGCGTGATCCGCACCGGACGCCGCGTCCGTCGCCTCATCGTGGAGAGCGGACGATGCGTCGGGGTGGTGACCGACGACGGCCAGGAGCACCGTGCCCGCAAGGCGGTGCTCTCCACCATCCACATCAAGCACCTGGTGGGGATGGCGCCGGCCGAGGCCTGGGGCGAGGACTTCCTCTACGGCGTGCGCACCTGGCGCGCCGGGGTGTCCATGTTCGTCACCCACTACGCGACCACCGAACCCCCGAGGTTCGCGGTGAACGGCGGCACGCTGACGGCCTCGGCCAGCGGAACGCCGGGCTCGGTGGCCCGCATGCTGCGCGTCGCGCCGGAGTTCCGCAGCGGGAACGTGGCTGCCGACGATCCCGTGTTGCTGGTGCTGTGTCAGACGGCGGCGGACCCGTCGCGGGCACCGGAGGGGCGTCACACCCTGAAGGTGGTGGGGTTCCAGCCCTACGAGCTGGCAGGGGGTGCCGCACGCTGGGATGCGCTGGAGGAAGAGGTCTCGGAGGCCAACCTGGCGCAGCTCCGCCGCTACGCGCCCAACCTCACCGACGACACCATCCTGGCGCGGGTGATCGAGAGCCCGCTGGGGCTCGAGCGCTTCAACGAGCACAACTGGCACGGCTCCTGTCATGGCGGCGACGCCTCGCCGGCGCAGTCGGGCGCGTTGCGGCCCGCTGCCGGCTGGGCCGGCCACCGCACACCGATCGAGGGGCTGTATCAGACGGGAGCCACCACCCATCCCGGGGGGTCGGTGTCGGCGGGGCCCGGCCGCAACGCGGCCATGGTCATGCTGCGAGATCTCGGAACCAGCCTCGAGGAGGTCGTCACCCGTGCCCGATAAGAGGATCGAGTCGGCCGTCGCCAACTGGGCGCCCCGCTTCACGTCGCAGGGCGTCGACTACAACGACTTCGTGCGGGTCACCTCCGGCCTGGAGCGCTGGGAGGAGTGGCTCGACGCCTGGTCCGCCAACGGCGACGTCCACGCGGAGCTGGCCGAGCGGGCCGAGGAGCGCGACCGTACCCTGAGCGCCGGCGAGGCCTGGGTGCGCGCCGCATTGAGCTACCACTTCGCGAAGTTCGTGTGGATGGTCGATCCGGCGAAGCACCGCGCCGCCGCCGACCGGGCCGTGCATGCCTTGCGCCAGGCGCACCGCCTGCTCGACGCAAGCGCGGAGAGGATCGAGGTGCCGTTCGAGGGGGGCACGATGGTCGGCAACCTGCGGCGCCCCGCCCGCGCCGAGCGACCACCGCTCGTGCTTCTGCTGCCCGGCCTGGACTCCACCAAGGAGGAGTTCTTCCACTGGGAGAACGTGTTCCTGGCGCGCGGCATGGCCACGCTGTCGCTGGATGGCCCCGGTCAGGGAGAGACCGGCTACCACACGCACCTGCGCCCCGACTACGAGGTCGGCCCCGCGGCCATGCTCGACCGGCTGGCAGGCCGCGCCGACCTGGACCTGGAGCGCGTCGGGGTCGTCGGCGTGTCGCTCGGAGGGTACTACGCGCCGCGCACCGCCGCCTTCGAGCCGCGCGTCAAGGCCGTGTGCGCCATCGGCGGGCCCTACCACTTCGGCGCGCTGTTCGACGAGCTGCCGCCGCTCACGCGCGAGACCTTCCAGCACCACTCCGGCGCCAGCAGCCCGGAGGAGGCCAGGGCGGTCGCCGACCGGCTCGATCTCGGCGGTGTGGCGCAGCGCATCGCGCAGCCCTTCCTGGTCGTGTTCGGGAAGCTGGACCGGCTGATCCCCTACTCGCAGGCCGAGCGGATGGCGGCCGAGGCCCCGCACGCCGAGCTGGTGATGTATCCCGACGGCAACCACGTCTGCAACAACCTGCCGTACAAGTACCGGCCCCTGGTCGGCGATTGGATGGGGGAGAAGCTGCGCCGTGGTTGACCGCTTCACGCGCGAGGAGATGGACAGGCGCTGGCGCCTGGCGCGCGGTCTCATGGACCGCCACGATCTGCAGGCGCTGGTGCTGTTCGGGAACTCGGGCATCAACCGCCACAACGAGGCCAACGTCTTCTGGCTGTCGAACCATCTCGACCTGCACCACTGCTACCTGGTGGCCCCGCGCGACGAGGCGCTGGAGGCCGCCCTCTACACCGGGTTGACCAACCACGTCCCCAACGCGCGGCAGGTGAGTGACGTGCCGGAGATCGCGTGGGGCGGCTACGACCCCGCCGCCACCGTGGCGGCGCGGCTCCGGAGCCAGGGGCTGGACCGGGCCCGCGTCGGACTGGTCGGCGTCAACGCCACCTTCGGCATGGGGATGCCGTTCCAGCACTACCGTACTCTCACGCAAGCGCTCCCCTCCGTGGTGCTGGTGGACGTCACGCGCGAGTTCGCGGCGCTCCGCGCCGTCAAGTCCGCCGAGGAGATCGCCTGGTTGCGCAAGGCCGCCGCGTTCACCGACCGGACCATCGAGGCGCTCCGCGTGGAGGTGCGCCCGGGGCTCCCCGAGTACGCGCTGCTGGGCATCATCGAGCACGCCTACCGCTCGGACGGCGGACAGCCCCACATCGCCTTCCTGCGGTCCATGCCGATGGACGCCCCCAACGGCTGCCTGCCGGCCCAGAACCCGTCGGACCGGCGCATCGAGGAGGGCGACGTCATCATCACCGAGATCAGCGCATCCTACTGGGGGTACTCCGGCCAGATCCACCGCCCGATCTTCGTGGGGCGCGAGCCTACGACCGCATGGCAGCACATGTTCGACACCGCCCGCGAGGCCTACGACCGCATGGCGAAGGTCATCCGGCCCGGGGCCAGCGAGGGCGACGTGATTCGTGCCGCGTCGGTGATCGGGGAGCGCGGCTATGCCATCTACGACGACCTCATCCACGGCTACGGCGTCGATATCCATCCACCGCTCATCGACCGCTCCTGCTGCGGCTACTGGCCCTGGGACGAGGCCCGGCCCGCACCTGCGGGGCGCCGGTTCGAGCGCGGCATGGTCATCGTCGTCCAGCCCAACCCGGTCACGCCCGATGAGCGCATGGGCCTCCAGCTCGGTGCCCTCACGGTGGTCACCGACGGCGGGGCGGAGTCGCTCCACCGGGTGCCCTTCGAACCGGTGGTGACGGCGCTGTGACGGTGCGGGCCGGCCTGCGGGCGACGGGCCTCTCGACGGCCCCGACCGCGCCGGCACCGCAGCCCGAGTCGAGCGGCCCGGCCCCGGAGGCGGCCGCCGGCGTGCTGGGTGTGGGCCTCATCGGCGTGGGCCGCTGGGGGGTGAGGCTCGGCGCGGCGATGCAGCGTGCCGAGGGGGTGAGGTTGGCCAGCTGCTACGCCCGCACCGGGCAGGCGCGCGGGGCCGCCGCCGAGGCGCTGGGATGCCGCGCCGCGCCGACGCTGGAGGCGCTCCTGGAAGATGCGGCGGTCGAGGCCGTCGTGCTGGCGACGCCCAACGCCAGCCACGAGGCGCTCACCTTGGCCGCCGCCGAACGTGGCCTGCACGTGTTCGTCGAGAAGCCGATCGCCCCCGACGAGGCCGCGGCGCGACGGATGGCGGAGGCGTGCCGGCGTGCCGGCGTGACCCTGCAGGTGGGCCACTGCTTCCGGCGGCTGGGGGCGTCGCGCGCGGCGGCGCGGCTGGTACGGTCGGGCGCGCTGGGCCGCGTGGTGCTGGCCGAGGCCAACTTCTCGCTTCCCGGTGCGTTCGCGCCGGGGACGTGGCGCTCGAGTCGCGCCACGCTGCCGGGAGGACCGATGACGCAGCTCGGCGTGCACCATGCCGACACCCTGCAGGCCTGGCTGGGGCCGGCCAGGGTCGTGCAGGGCTCGCTCGGCCGCGTCGTCGCGGAGGCCGACGTCGACGACGTGGCGGTGGCGGTGCTGGAGCACGATTCCGGCGCGCGCTCGGTGATCGCCTGCAGCTACGTCTCGCCCAAGAGCTACGGGATCCGCCTCTATGGCACGCGCGCGAATCTGGACGTGCGCACGGCCATGGGCCTGTGGCCGGAAGCCGAGCGCATGGACACGGCCACCATCCTCACCCTCGAGAAAGGGGACGAGGTGAAGCGTGTTCCCTTCGCCGTGCGCGACATGCTCGTCGACGAGCTGGAGGAGTTCGCCCGCTGCGTCCGGAGCGGCGCGGCGCCCGAGACCGGCGCCGAGGAGGGGATCGCAGCGCTGCGGGTCGTCCTCGGGGTCATCGCGTCGGCGGGGAAGGACGCGGGGCCGCGCGGGAGAGGCGTCGTCCCGTGAACGTCTCTGCGCCTCGCGGCGCGCTAGGAAGAGGCAACCGTACGTCGAGCCCGAGGGTGTCGGACTCGTCCCGATCGGCCGCTCGTACCGGCCGGCGGAGGCGTCCCGCCCACGCGCATAGGAAGGAGTGAGGCCATGGACAGGCAACGCATCAGCTACGTCGACCCCGCTACGCTGGAGGACCCCGCGATGCTGGAGGAGCTCCAGCGGTGCGCGCGCGAGGGCACGCCGCGACCCGAGAGCTCGGCTGTGCGGGCGCACGTGCCGGCGGTGTTCTGGTCGTTCGCCAACTCCTGGCGCGACGTGTTCAAGAACGGGGTGTGCGACCACGCCGTCAAGGAGCTGTGCCGGGTCTACGTGTCGCGCTCGGTGAAATGCGAGTACTGCGGAAACCAGCGCTCCATGGCGGCGGCGAAGGACGGTCTGGCGGAGGAGGACTACCGCGCCCTGATCGAGTTCGAGAGCTCGAGCCGCTACGACGACCGCCAGAAGGCGGCGCTGTCGCTGGCCCAGGCCATCGCCTGGCACTCCGACCTCACGGACGAGGACTGGGAGCGGCTGCACCGCCACTTCAGCGAGCCGGAGCTGGTGGAGCTGGGCTACTTCATCGGCCTGACGCTCGGGCAGCAGAGCTTCCTGCGCCTGCTCAACATCGGCCACCACGAGGTTCTCGACCTCGGTGACGCGTCGCTGGCGCCCGGTTTCGAGACCAAGGAAACGATGGAGCAGACGCGCGCGTCGGACGACTACTGGGCGAGGAAGTAGACGCTAGTCCGAAAGATCCATCTGGATCGCCTTCACCCGGCTGAAGCTGCGCATCGCCTCCAGGAAGTCCTTCTTCCGGCCGACGCCGCTGCGCTTGTAGCCGCCGAAGGGGAGACCGAGCTCGCCCGTGTTGACCCGGTTCACCGCCACCACGCCCGCCTCGATGCGGGTCGCCATGCGGTGGGCCACGCCGAGGTCGTGGGTCCAGACCCCGCTCGTAAGACCGTAGTCGACGGCGTTCACGATGGAGATCGCTTCGTCCTCGTCCTTGAAGGGGAGGATGCCGGCGACGGGGCCGAACACCTCCTCGGTCATGATCTCGGCGTCGGGCGCGGCCTCGGTGATGACGGTCGGCGGGATCCAGTAGCCTCCCTTGAGGCGCTCGTCCCGCGGTAGCTCGGAGCGGGCCGGGATGCAGGCGCCGGCCTCGGTCGCACGCTCAAGCGCGCCCTGCACCTTCTCCTGCTGCCGCCGGCTCACCATCGGGCCGACGATCGAACGTTCGTCGAAGCCCTCGCCCACGACCAACCCGGCGACTGCGGAGGCGAAGCGCTCCATGAACGTCTTGTAGATCGATTCGTGCACCAGCACCCGCTCGCTCCCCGAGCAGGCCTGCCCGCTGTTGAAGAAGGCGCTGCGAACCATGCCCTGCACGGCCCTGTCGAGATCGGCGTCGGGGAAGACGATGGAGGCGTTCTTGCCGCCGAGCTCCATCATGGTGGGGAGGATGCGTGTCGCCGCGGCCGTCAGGATCTTCTCGCCCGTCTTGTCCGAGCCCGTGAAGGCGATGAAGTCGATGCCGGGGTGGGCCACGAGCTGGATGCCGGTGTCGACGCCGCCGGTGACGACGTTGAGTACGCCCGGGGGGAGCACGTCGGCGGCCAGCTCGGCGATGCGCAGCGACGACAGAGGCGTCTCGGGCGCGGGCTTGAGCACGACCGTGTTGCCGGTGGCGAGGGCCAGCGCGGAGAAGTCGGCGGTATGCATGGGCGGCCAGTTCCAGGGGATGATGACGGCCACCACGCCGTAGGGCTCGTAGACGATCTTGCGCATCTCGCTCAGGCCGTCGTAGACGCTCTGGCCGTAGAACTTGTCGGCTGCGCCGGCGTAGAAGCGGAAGGTGCGCTCGGCGTTGATGACGTCGCGCGCCGACTGGACGCGCGGCTTGCCGTTCTCCCAGGTCTCGAGGTCGACGAGCTCATCGTGGTGTTCGTGGATGCGGCGGGCGATCTCGAACAGCATCGCGCCGCGCTCCTCGGGACGGACCCAGCGCCAGCCGTGGTAGGCCTGCCGGGCCGCGACGACCGCCCGGTCGACGTCGTCCTCGCCGGCCGCCGGGGCCTCGCCGAGCACCTGCCCCGTGGCGGGGTTGATGACCTCCAGCGCCGTCGCGCCGCTGCCGTCGACGAACTCCCCGCCGATGAGCATCTTCCAGCTCGCGTGGTCCTTGTAGGGGTGGTAGGCCATCCGCTGTCTCCTTCGCCGGGGCCGGTCTCCGGCGCGTCGCCACGAGAACGAGGCGCTTGCCGCCCTCGCCTCGCGCCCGCCTCTTCGGAGCGCCCGCTGCGATGCAAGCGCATACATCAATTGTAATGTCTTG
>CAZIBD010000114.1:0-7691 GCA_964536935.1 uncultured bacterium
GGCCGTAGAACTCCTTCTGGAGCAGCAGCAGATGCATCGTCGAGGAAGAAGCAGCGGTGTCCCAGACCACGGATTCGTACTCTCCGGACGCCTCCAGGTCGACGATGTTGGAGATCATGAATTCCTCCGCAATGCCCGGGCTCTGCGCGATGTGCTGCACCATCCAGTCTTCAGCGTTCACGAACTCGTTCAGCAACGTCTTCGCCTGCTCTCCATAGCGGGCCGTCCAGCGCTGCGATACTTCCTTCTCGCCGAGTTCGATCACGCTGAGGTTGTCGTAGCTCCGCGTGAAGATGTGGCTGAGCGAAGGCATGAAGTCGCTCGACACGAGCGCGGTACGGCCAGCCCGGGCGCAGCTCTTGGCGAACGCGGACGCCACACTGCTCTTTCCCACGCCGCCCTTGCCCAGGAACGCCGTGATCACGACAGGGAGGCCTTGAACGCAACCGTGTGGACCATACCTTGATTCTCGATGCAGCTGGGCCGCAACCGGAGCGTGCTCCGCGGGGCCCTTGCCTATGGATGATACGCCCAGGGCAGGGGGCTGGCCCGATGCTTGGCACGACACTTCCCGTGAGCCGGGTGGCGCCTCGCCGTGGCCACGGGGCAGGTGGTGCTGCTCCGGGCCTCGTCGGAACAGGCGTTCGGCCCCTGGATGACCGCGACGCCTTCCGCTAGGGGCAGAGGAAATCGTGGACGCGGGAAGGGTCTCTGGTTGGCGGCCGCGTCATCACGCCGTTCGACCTGCCTCTTGCCGGCGCTACGACAGGTACTCCTCGCGTACGGGTGAGAACACTTCGACGACGACGCAGTCCTCGAGCGCGGCGAAGGCGTGCTCTGTTCCGCCGGGCACGCACCAGGCGTCGCCCGGTCCTACCTCGCTGGTGTCGCCGTCGATCGTGAAGCGCGCTCGGCCGCTCAAGAGCAGGCCCGTCTGCTCGTGCGGGTGGCTGTGGGGCGGCAACACGCTGCCGGCTTCGAGGTGGAAGTGCACCATCATGGTGCTGGGGCCGTGCACGAGGGTCCTCATCTCGACGCCGTCCGCCATCCGTCGATAGCCGTGGTCGCTTTGTCGAGTGATCATGCCGGAGCATACGTGTTCCGTACCGAGCAAGACGCAGGCCCCGCGGCCCTCGGCGACTTCCATTAGCCCGGTACAGCGCCAGTCTGACACCGCGCGAGTACCCCGCACCAGGAGGGACCCGTTAGCAAGTACCCCGTCCGCGCCCTTGCGCTCTTGGCGGTTTCCGCAGATGCCCTCGTCACGACCGCATGCCAGGCTACGACCTGTGGATCGCCGATTACTCGAGCGTGGGGATGTCCAGCGTGAATGTGGCTGCTCCGGGCGGCGACTACTTCCGGGCCACGGGCACCGTTCAGGACGCCGTGCTGGGCGCCGTTCCCATCGGATCAGAGATCTGGAACGCCTACGATCCGCTCCACGCGTCCTTCCCGGGGATCACGGTGACCGATCAGGGTGCCGGGTGCATCTACCTGAACGGCACGTCGATGGCGGCGCCCCACGCCGCGGGCGTGGCCGCGCTGGTCCGGCAGATGCATCCGACCTGGCGTAGCGGTGCGGTGATCGCGGCCGTCGAGGCCAGCGCTACGCACCTGGACTGCCCCGCGAACTGGCTTCCGCTCGGCTCGGCCGACGAGCGGCAGCGCTGCTACGGGGGCGGTGGCCGAACGTCGTTCTTCGGCTTCGGGATGGTGGACGCGGAGGCAGCAGCGCTTCGCTGAGGACGGCCAGAGGCATCAAGCCGACGATTCACGGATAGCGGATGCGCGCGGGAGAACGCCCAAAAGCGGGAACCCGCGCGCACCCTTGTGCAGGTGTTCGAACGAACTCGGTCTCGCCCCGCGGCCATCAGATTCGGTGAACGGTCGGGACCGGCGGACGGTGGGGTCGGCCTCGTGCCTGTCGCCGGGCGTGGCGATGGCGCTTCCCAGTACCTGGGGGTATCGGTTCAGGCTGCAACGGACCTGCGCGACACGGCCGGGGTTGCGCTGAAGCCTCGGAACAGCAGCCAGCCGCCCAGGAACACCTCGTTGAGGATGATGGGGAGGGCGAGGATCATGGCTACGGCGGTGCCGACGGCGAGAAGATTCACTGCTGCGATGCCCACGACCCCGAGCAGGCCCCAGATGGGGATGAAGCGCGGCAGGAGCTGCGACCGCAGCAACCAGGTGTAGAGCAGGATCGCTCCCAGGCAGAAGAACAGAGGGACCATGATTCCCAGGAGGTCGGCCCGGGTTGCGAGGAGCTGCTTGCCGAGCACCGCGATGCTCGCCATGGCAGCAGGCTCGGCTCCCGCAGACTGCCTGCCCAGCGACACCAGCGTCGCGGGGATGAACGCTGCCGCTGCCAGGGCGACCGCCTCCAGGATTCTGAGGCCGACGTAGCCGAGCGCGGCGCCTTCGCCATTCTTCCGGAACAGGGGGAAGAATGCCACGGCGATGCCGATCACCGCCAGGGCGTTGACGAGCTCGAGGATGATGCCCAGCGCGAGCGTGGTCGTGTTCCCGGTGGCCTGCGCGAGGTAGTCGGGTGCGGCGAGGATGCCCTCGACCATGGCTCCCCCGACGAGGCTGGCGGCCATCGCGATGAGGAAGAGGGCGCCGACGATGGTTGCGGTCCTTCTATTCGCGGTCATGATGTGCCTCCAGGTAGCTCGTTCGGCCGCCAGCACGCGGATGAGCTTGCTGACGAGGGTGGAGCGGGCGATCTCGCTGTGCCAGGCTTCGCGATCCAGCCGTGGGTCGGGGATAGAGAGGTAGAAAACGAGCGCCGAGGAGCCCAACGATGGCAAGGAGGTTGACGCACCTCCCATCGTGGAGCCGTCGTGCCACGAACGCTCGCGTGCACAGCCATGGTCCCCCTCCAAAGTCCCACCCGTGCCCGTCAACAACGCACGTTGATGCTGCCGATGCTAGCGGGCATGCGCTGAGCGGGGGGTCGGGGCGGCGCTCACGCGCTTGTCGGAGAAAAGCCCACAGGCCGTTGGTGCACATCCGAGCGTGGGACATCCGGCCCTGGCGCCAGCCCGTGTTGGGTCGCACTGTATGCGAAGGCCGACGTCCAGGGGCCCTACGGACACTCAGGATTCCGGCCGCCTTGCAGTGCCTGACACGGTCCGCTTCGTGAGGGAACGGAGAGGCTGCCGTTAGCCACGAGACGCGTCGGTGTCGGTCGGCCCGAAGGGAGGGACACCGTGACAGTGTTCCTGATCCTGTACGCAGTGGCGCTCACCATCGTCCTTTCGCTCGTGCTGCCGCGCCTGCCCAAGTTCACGCCCCGGCTTCGCCGCTTGTTCGCGGTCACGGCTGGCGCAGGCGTGGTGGTGTTCGCGGGCGTGCTCTGGTGGTCGTTGACGGCGTGAGAGACCGATCGTGTCCACCGGCGAGAGTGCTGGGCGCACGGGTCGTCCATGCATCGGAATGGGTCATGGTGCCCAATGTCCGCTGCGCCGAGCTTGCTGCTGGCCCCGGACGAGCAGGCGTCTGAACTGAACGCGTTCCTAAGTGGGAAGGTGTGGAGGTGGGCGTGATGGTCGAGGGTTCGTGGCGCTGGGTTGTGGCGGTCGTGCTTCTCGCGCACGGTGTGGGGCACGTCCTGGGCGTGTTGCCCTTGTTCGGGGCGAGCGTGGAGGGGCCGTGGCACAACCGCTCGTGGATGTTGGCGGGGGGCTCGGCCGAGGCCGTCGGGCGGTGGCTGGCGCCTGTGCTGTGGCTGGTGGCGGTGGCTGCGTTCGTTCTGGTGGGGCTTGGTCTTCTGGGAGTGGGGGTCCAGGGGACCCCATGGCGAACGCTGGCGATGGGCGCTGCCCTGGTGAGTGCCGTGGCCATCGTGCTGTTCTGGAACGGGTTTCCGACGATCGTGAACAAGGTAGGTGCGTTGGCGGTCGATGGCGCCTTGCTGTGGTGGCTTCTGCGAGTTCCGCCGCCCGTGGCCGGCTGAGGCTCGGTTCGGGATGCCGTGCTGGCCGGTCCGGTCGGCGGCAAGCTTCCCGTGCGGCTCGCCCGCTGAAGCCCGGAGGGTGGCGAGACCCTCGGCGGCGTCGGGGACGAGGGGTATACGGAGACCGAGACTGAAGATGTGGCTGCTGGGGCGCGGGTATTACGGCCCTACCGGTGCTGCAACCCTGTAGTCCACGGCGAAGCTGCCGCGGCTCTTGTCCCCTGTGATCTGGACGCGGTACGGACCGCTTTCCGGCAGGGGGACGGTCGCACTTCCCAGGGCGGGCTCGGTGGTGCTTCGCGTCCAGATGGCCGTGCCCTCAGGGGACAGCAGAGTCAGTGTCAGGACGCCCTTGTCGGGTTCGAGGTCGTAGCGGATGGTGAATGCTTCACCGGCGTTTCCTGCGAGGCGGCGGGCATCCTTGCCGTCGAAGTAGTGGAAGTGCGCGCTGATGTGCCCCGGCACCGAGCTGCCGTACCACAAGACGCGTCGACCACCGGCCCATGGCGGGCCCTCGACCACGAACTCGGCCCCTAGACCAAGGAGTACCAGGGCCGCGAGCACGAGGGTCAACCGGCGGCGGCCCGTCTTGACGGTGCGCGTGTGCTCGACCATGAGCATTCCCCCTCCTGCCCCGGAGCGCTCGGGCGCCGCCGGAGCCACGCGCCAGGATGTGCACGGGCCGGTGGCGACGCAAGGGACAGGCGTCCTGCCCCGGTGCGTTGCGCTGAGCATGGCGAGCCCCTGGCGTAGCTTGACGGCGAGCAGGGGCGCGATGGTGGTGGCGAGCGCGAGGAGCAGGCAGGCGCCCCAAGTGCTGGCGATGTGGATCGGGGCGTCGGGGTGGACGTACCGAGGGGGTTCGTTCATGGTCGAGGGCGCGTGCCCAGGGATGGCTTGACATCATGGGTTAGCAGCTGCTAACTTCCCGTCATGACGGAGATACGAGGCGACATCCTGTTCGACGCGGGCGACCCCCCGTCGAAGCGCGAGATCTTGCGCCATGCGCTTAGCTTGTTCGTCCGGAACGGGCTCTGCGAGACGAGCATCCGCGACATCGGTCAAGCCGCCGGCTACACCAATCCGGCTCTGTACAAGTTCTTCGCCGGCAAGGACGAGCTTGCGCTGCATCTGTTCCAGCGCTGCTTCGAGCATGTCACCGCGGTCGTCGCTTCGAGCCAGGAGACCGAGCGCCCGTTCGCCGAGCGCTTGCGGGCGTTGACGCGGGCCTTCGCAGCGCTCGTAGACGAGAGCAATGACGTCGTGCTCTACGCCAACGAAACGCTGCGGACCTTCTGGCCACGCCTCCCCGCTGCGGCGCGGCGCCGGTCGCTCCTCGGTGAGCTGCGCCAGATGGTGGAGGGAGGGCTGCGCGAAGGGGCGATCCCTGCTGACACGCACGCGGAACTAGCGGTGGCGTTGCTCGTGGGGACCATGGCCCAGGTGGCCCGGATGTTCTACTTCGGCGAGCTCGCGGTCCCGGCCGCCTCCCACGTCGAGGCCCTCACCGAGCTGCTCGGTCGGGCTCTGACGGGGCCGCTGCCGTCGTGAGCGCGCGGCCAAGGCGCGCGGTGGACCGGCTGGAGCGCATGGCGATCCGGGGGCCACGCAGTGGGCACTGGTGCGCGGGCGCGACGAAGAAGGTCCGGCGATGCTGGTGGTGCAGGCCGGTCCCGGCATTCCGATGATCCATGAGGCACGTGCGTTCGAGCGTGCGCTTCGACTCGAGTCGTGCTTTCGCGTCGTGTACTGGGACCAGCGCGGCGCGGGCAAGTCGCTCGGTCGGAGTAGGGGCGCGGGGCCGATGGGACTCGACGACCTTGCCGCGGACGTCCTGGCGGTGTTGGACACGCTGGCGTCGCGTCTCGGGGTGGCGGCCGTGGACGTGGTGGGGGTCTCGCTCGGGGGGAGCGCCGCCGCCGTGGCTGCCGCGCGCGACCCGAGGCGCTTCCGGTCGCTCACGATGGTCGGCCCGGACATCGTGTGGGAGGCATCCGAACGCTTCGCGCACGAGTTCGCGTTGGAGGAGGCCCGGCGGCGCGGGCATCGCAGGGCGCTGCGGTCGCTCCGGAGGATCGGGCCTCCTCCCCACCTGGACCGGGCACGCTTCGCGGAGCGCGTGCGGTGGGTGACGGAGTTCGGTGGCATCCACCGTCGCGAGCGGCTCGCTTCGCTCGCTCGAGCCCATGCCTGGCGTCTGCTCGCCTCGCCCCACTACAGCCTGGGCGAGGCCGTGGCCGCTCTGAGGGGCATGCTGGCGCCGCCCCCGGCGCTGTTCGCCGACCTGCAGGGCCTCGACCTGGCAACGCTGGCCCCGCGCCTGCTGGTGCCCGTTGCGCTCTTCCAGGGTCGATACGACGTCGCCGCGCCGGCCTATCTTGCCGAACGCTACTTCCAGAGCCTCGAGGCGCCCCGTGGCAAACGCTGGGTCGGGTTCGAGGACAGCGCCCACATGCCACACCTGGAGGAGCCGGAACGCTTCCGCGCCGCCTTGCTCGCCGGCGTCGAGGAGAGCGGTCCTCGGGCCCAGGGGGTGTCGGGCCGGCGGCCGCTCGCTGGGGAGGTCGGGGTGTGATGAGGAACCGCAGCGTGATGATCTCCAGGTACGGCGGGCCCGACGTCTTGCGGCTCGTGGAGGCGCCGATGCCGCGACCGACGGAAGGGGAGGTCCGGCTGCGGGTGCGGGCGGCGGGCGTGTCGTTCGCCGACGTGCTGATGCGGGCCGGAGCCTACCCGCGCTGGCGCTATGTGCCGGACGTGCCGTTCGTTCCGGGCTGGGACGTGATCGGTGAGGTCGATGCCTGTGGCGAGGGGGTAGCGGCGTCGTGGTTGGGTCAGCGGGTGGTGGCCCTGCCGAAGGTCGGGGGGTACAGCGAGGCGATCTGCGTTCCCGCCGTCCGAACGGTGCCCGTGCCCGAGGGCGTCGATGACGCCGAGGCCGTCAGTCTGGTGCTCAACTACGTGACCGCCTTCCAGATGCTGCACCGCGTGGCGGCCGTCCGCGCCGGTGAACGCGTGCTGGTGAACGGCGCGGCGGGCGGGGTGGGCTCCGCGGTGCTCGAGCTGGCTCGGCTGGCAGGTGTAGAGGCGTTCGGCGCAGCCTCGTCCGCGAAGCATGCGTTCGTCCGCCAGCTTGGCGCCACGCCCATCGACTACCGGCGAGAGGATGTTCCCAGGGCCGTCCGCAGCATCGTGGGTGGTGGTGTCGATGCCGCGTTCGACGGCGTCGGCGGCTGGCACGTCCTGTCGAGCTTGCGTGCGACGAGGCGGGGAGGCAGGGTGGTGCCGTTCGGCGTGTCGGCGTTCGTTTCGAGGGGCGAGCGTCGCCGACTGGGACGCCCGGCGGGTTACCTGGGATTTGCCGCGGCGGCTGCTAGTGGCGTGGTGCAGGGCAAGCGTGTCCGCACCTACTCGATCGCACACAGCCAGGACGCCCATCCTGATTGGTTCCGCGAGGACCTGGGGGCGCTTCTCCGTCTCCTGCAGGAGGGGAGCATCCGTCCCACGGTTGCGGCGCGCCTCCCTCTCGATCGCGCGGCCGAAGCGCACGCCTTGCTGGGTGCCGCGAAGGTGCGCGGACGCATCGTTCTCGTTTGCGGCAGCCCCTAGTACCGGGGAGGGTCGCGGCGTCGCGCGGCCGTTGACGGGTCGTGGGGCGCAGCGCGGGCGCGCCCCCCGACCGAGGATGGGTGGCGAGCGCTAGTTGGGCGAGACGTTGGAGTTGAAGATG
>CAZIBD010000115.1:0-7639 GCA_964536935.1 uncultured bacterium
GTTTATTAACCCCGAAATTGTCGGTGTGTCTGCAGAGCTGGCTGTTGCCGAAGAACTCGGCGAAGCCCCCGCATACGGCGAGGATCAGGTAGAGCAGGCCCGCAGTCCTCGCGGTCCTCTGGATGTGGATCGGGTGTGGGGTGTCGGTCATCGTGGTCTCTCCTTCTCAGGGGTATGGACTCTGGGGATCGGAGTGGAGGAGCTTTCGGCTAGTGGGCTTCGGATCGGCGCCCCTGGGCCGCGGGAGCGACCCAAGCGACCGCGAGGAGCGGGAGGCCCAGGTCGCGGACCTGCCGCAGGAGCCCGTGGAGCGCCGCCTGATCGACGCTTTCCCCGATCAGCAGGGTGCTTCCGTCGGCCTGCCGTTCGATCGTGAAGCCTTCGAACGATGCGGACCAGCGGTCCTCCAGGTGTCCGCGGATGCGGATCTCGTAGCGGGCCTCCCCCGCAGGCCCCATGGCAGTTGGTCGGTCAAGGCTCATCGCGTACCTCGCACGTCTTCTGGCGTCGCGCGATGGCCGGGCCAACGCTTCGCACCGAAGAAAGGCTAGGCGGCGACCTGGTGAGACGTCATCACCCGATGTGGTGAGACGGGCGACGCAAGGGTGGTGGGGCCGGGGGTCGCCACCGGGCGGGGGTTCGCCTGTGGCGTCGCCGAGTCCCGGTCGTCGCTGCACGACGGGGCTCGGAGCGACCCATGCGCTAGAGCAGATCGAGGTCGCGAGCCCGCCGGACGGCCGACCGCCGGCTGCTGACGCCGAGCTTGCTGTAGACGTTCTTGACGTGGGTGCGCACGGTATTGAGCGACACGCGTAGCTGGCGCGCCATCTCCGGGCCGCTCAGCTCGGTGTCGAGCAGCCTCAGGACTTCGCCCTCACGCTCTGTGAGGGGATCGACCACCGATCCCCCGGACGGCATCCTCCCCTGCACCGGTCCGAACGCGGCGAGGAGCCGGCGCGCGTAGCTCGCGGCGACCCCGCGCTGGACCGCCTCACGGAGCAGCGCCTGCATCGGCGCTCCTTCGTCCACGAAGGTGCTCACGTAGCCCTCCGGCTCGGCAATCATCAGGGCCTCGGCCAGGACCCCGAGCGCCGACTCGACGTCGCCGCGGGCCTGCCCGGCCAGGGACAGAAGAACCAGGATCTCGATCGCGCTCCCGGCGCGTTCCCGCTTCTCCGCGCCGTCCCGCAGGAGCCCCAGCAACCGTTCGGCGTCGAGCCTGGCCTCGTCTGAGCGCTCCCGTCGATCCAGCGCAAGGAGCAGGCGGGCGACCACCAGGTGCTCGTACTCGCGCACGAAACCGATGTCGTCCCAGGCGGGCAGGCCTCGGTCTCGCATCCACGCCTGCGCCTCCTCGAGCCTGCCCTGGTCGATCCAGACCCTCGCGCGCAGGGCCGCCACGGGCTTGAGATCGGGCATCGGCCCCCGGATGCGCAACCGTTCGGCCTCGTCGAGCAGCTCGAGGGCACGCTCCGGCTTGCCGGAGGCCGCCTCGAGAAGGGCCATGGCGCCCCGCAGGCGAGCTTCGTCGCCTGGGAGGACGGCCCGCTCTCCCAACGCCTCCGCTTCCCGAAGATGCGCCTCGGCCGCTTCCAGCTCGCCCCGCTCGCGCTCCACCTCGGCGAGGCCCACCGCCAGCTCGGCCATGCCTGGGAGCACGGGCTCCGGCTGCCCGTCGACGTAGCGCAGCGCCTCGTCGTACGTGCGCCGCGCCTCGAGCAGACGGCCCTGTGCGCGTCGGATGTCGGCGAGGGCGAAGACGCCGCTGATGGCCGCGGCGGCCTGGCCGGCGGCGCGGAAGCCGTCCATGGCATCCGACAGGATGCGGTGCGCATCCTCCAGGTCCCCGTTGGCCCAGTGCGCGAGCGCCAGGATGCCGAGAGGGACGCCGCGCCCGGCGTGATCGGTCGGCGGAAGGAGCTCGAGCGACCGCCGGGCATGGCGCACGCTCGCCGCAGGATCGCCCGTGGCCAGGGCCAGGTAGGCCCGCGCCGACGCTACGGTCGCGGGGAGCGACCGGTACGCTTCCTCGTCGGCGACCAGGGGCTCCTCGGCGGCGACACCGGTGGCGGTGAACCACTGCTCGACATCGCGGAGGCGTTCCTCGGATGCCTCCAGCTCGCCGGCGTTCAGCAGCGCCCAGGCGTAGCCGGCACCGAGCACGGGCCGGGCTCGAACGAGACTCTCGGGAAGCGCTCTCGCCCAGGCGAGCCAGGCGGCGGACCGGAAGGCGGCATCCATGCCCCGCCACGACGCCTCGATCAGCTCGGCGGCCCGCTCGTCGTCCTCGCCGGCGAGCGCGTGCCGGACGGCATCAGCCAGCGATCCGTCGGCCTCGTGCCAGGCGCTGGCCCGTCGGTGGAGGGTGCGCACATCGTCGGTTCGTTCCTGGTTCAGGTGCGCACGCAGCACGTCGGCGAAGAGCGGGTGGTAGCGGTACCACAGCCGCGTGTCGTCGAGCGGGACGAGGAAGAGGTTGCCGCGCTCCAGGGCGTGCAGCACCGCCTCGCTTCCCTCCCCGCCGGTCACGGCGTCACACAACGGGCCGCTCAGGCGCTCGAGGATGGACGTCTCCAGCAGGAAGCGCCGCACGGGTTCGGGCTGCCGCTGGAGGACCTCCTCCACCAGGTAGTCCACGACGTAGCGGTGGTCCCCGGCGAAGGCGTGGATGAAACCGGAGAGGTCCTCGCGCCCCCGCATCGAGAGCGCGGCGAGCTGGAGCCCCGCGATCCACCCTTCGGTGCGGGCCTCGAGCGCCGCCAGATCCTCGCGCGAGAGCTCCAGGCCCATCAGGTCGTTCAGGAACGTAGCCGTCTCGGACGGCGTGAAGCGCAGGTCGCGGGCCCTGAGCTCGGTCAGCTGGCCGCGGGCGCGCAAGCGGGCCAGCCGGAGATCCGGATCTTGGCGCGTGGTGAGGACCAGGTGCAGCCGCGGCGGCAGATGTTCGAGCAGCGCGGCCAGCATCTCGTCGACCGGCCGGGTGTCGAGCACGTGGTAGTCGTCGAGGATCAGGACGGCGTCGCGGCGCAGCGAGGCGAGATCGTTGAGCAGTCCCGTCACCAGCCACGTCGTCGACGGCGGACGCGGCGATTGCAGCGCCGCCAGCACCTCGTCGCCGAGACCCGGTCGCAGCGTTTGCAACGCGGCGACGAGGTAGCTCAGGAACCGCAGCGGATCGCCATCGGCCGGATCGAGCGTCAGCCACGCAGCGGCTTGCTGTCGCGCTCCGAGCCACTCGCTCACCAACGTCGTCTTCCCGAAGCCTGCCGGGGCCGACACGAGCGTCAGCTTCCTCTGCGCTCCCTCGTCCAGCCGCTCGAAGAGCCGCGAGCGCGGCACCAGCTCGGCTCGATGCGGCGGAGCATGGAGCTTGATGGTCAACACCTGCGTACGGGCTGTCACGATATTGGATCAACGATACACGGTGGACAACGGCAGGCCACCCGGCTATGCCACGCGCGGCGGTCAGCTCCGCCAGGGCCCCCACATCGCCTCGTCGTCCGGCAGGTGATGGCCATGGGTCTTGAGCGCCAGCACGATCTGGCCGCGGTGGTGCGCGTCGTGGACCATCATGTGCACCAGGTAGGCGGCGCCGTCGGGGTGAGGCGACTCGTCCGAGCCGGTCGCATGTGCCTCTGCGGCTTCCAGCGCTGCCACCGCCGTTCGCTCCCATACCGCCCGGATCCGCGCCAGGTCGGTCTCGGCGTCCAGCGCTTGCGGCTCGCCGCTCTCAGGCACGCCGTGGAACAGGTCCGGCAGCGGCTCCATCCGCTCCGGGTCGAGAAGGTCGCCCCAGAACTTGGTGGTCCCTGCCATGTGCGCCAGCAGCTGCGCCACGCTCGCTCCTCCGCCGGGGCTGCGAGCCGCGAGCATCCCGGGTTCGAGATGTTCGAGGAGCGCCCGATTCACCGCCAGGTTGCGGTGCCATGCTGCCCGCACCGAGTCGTCCAGGACCGCGCCGCCCGTCGTTGCCATGGCGACCTCCGATCTGCTTCTTGCTCTTCGAGAAGCCCGACCACTGAAGCCCGATCACTGTAGAGGACCGCCGCCGCTTCGTGGTGAAATCGCCGATCCCCACCATCCGGGCCCGACGGCAGCCGACCGTGCAACGGGCCTGGCGCCCGGCCCACTTCGAGCGCACCGCAGGGTCCTAGGTGGACCCGGGAGGCGATGCTTCGATGTCGACCTGACCGGGCTCGAGCTCGGCGTCGTAGAAGCTCTCCGCAGGCAGCGGCGAGCCTGCGAGGCGCCTCAGCATGGCGAGCTGCCCGACGTGCGTCATGACGTCGGCCAGCGGGCCCTGCAGCAGACGCTCGACGGTTCGGGCGCTCAGCTGCGCACCCCCGGCGAGATCCGTGTCGAGGTCGCCGAGCGTTGTCGAGAACGCAGTCACCTCGTCCGCCCAGGTCGCCAGCGGCGGGTCCCCCTCCTCGCCCGGGGTGAGGCGGCGTCGAACGAAGAGGATGCGACCGCGCATGTGGTTGAGGATCTCGACCGGGGCGCGCACGCCGTGGCCCGCCCGGAACTCGCCGAATCCGGGCGGGGCGCTCGTCACCGCCTTGCGCGTGCGGTAGGCGATGGCGGCGAGGTAGTGCCGCAGGAGCCGGCGCTCACGTTGGTCCATGCGGGAGTATAGCTGTACGAAGCGTGCGGGCCCGGCGGAGCGCCGCCACGGTGTGGCTCGGGTACCAGCCGAACAGCCGGCCGTCGACGGCAAGGGCGAGCACCCGGCCATCGAGCCGCCAGCCTTCTCCGTCGGGTACCGTGTCCTGCCCGAAGGCATCGGCATCGCCGGGGAGCGCGAACGCGTACGGCTCCGAAGCGAAGAGCATCGCTGCCGGCCCGAGCGACAGCGCCTCCTGCGGCGTCAGCCTCGGGTACCGCCCGGCCTCCTCCGGCACCGCGTTGTGCCACCCACCGGCCTCGAGCACCCGCGAGATGTAGGCGTCGCGCCCGACCGCCATCCAGGGATCGCGCCAGACCCAGTAGATGAAGGTGGGGCCCGCACCGGCTTCGCGGACGTCTCGCAGTAGCTCCTCGACCGGCCGCGCGTTGAGCTCGGCCTCCTCGCCCCGACCGACGATCGCCCCCATCTCGCGCCACAGGGCCGGCACGTCCGACGGCCCGCGCGGGTCGCTCAGCCAAACCGGCGCCGCTCGCGCAATCGCCTCGACGCGCTCCCGCGTGTTCTCCTCCCGATTGGCGAGGACGACGTCCGGCGACAACGCCAGCGCCCGCTCCACATCGACGGTCTTGGTGCCGCCTACTGTTGGGATCGCCTCGACCTTCGAGCGGGGCTCGACACAGAACACGGTCCTGCCGACGAGCAGGTGTCCCGCTCTGAGGTCGAACAGGGCTAGCGTCAGGCTCGGGACCAGCGACACGATCCGCCGCACCGGCGGACGGAAGGTTGGACCGAGCCAGGTCGATCGGGACGGCTGCATCACGACGCTCCTCGTGTCCTATGGTAGGCCGGACCCTGGTTCCCGGGCCCTGCCGACGGCCGGGTAGGGCCGCGCGCATCGCGAACGAACGGGGCCGATATCGTCGGCCCGCCTCGGGTCGCCGTGGGGCGGCGCCGCGGTCACGCACGGGACGTGCGCGTACGCGGCCCTGCCGTACGCTGAGGCGTGAGCGACGATCCTACGACCCCCAAGGTCGACCTCGATGACCCGGCCGTCCGGGAGAGCGTCTCGCCGGACGCGTACCGCGTCCTGCGCTTCGAGGCCACCGAGCGGCCCGGCTCGAGCCCGCTCAACCACGAGTGGCGCCCCGGCACGTACGTGTGTGCGGCATGCGGCCATCCGCTCTTCCGCGGCGACGTCAAGTTCGACGCGCACTGTGGCTGGCCGTCGTTCTCGGAGGCGCTGCCGGGGGCGTTCGAGACCAAGACCGACCACCACATCGGCTACGCCCGCACCGAGTACCACTGCGCGAACTGCGGCGGGCACCACGGCCACGTCTTCGACGACGGGCCGGACCCAACGGGGTTGCGCTACTGCAGCAACGGTGTGGCGCTGCGGTTCGTACCGGACGAGGTTTGAAGCGCCTCCGGGCCCGCGTGGCCGGGAAGCGTAGTGGAAACCCACAAGATACGATGCCCCATGCCCTTCCGATTCACGGGGATCGACCACGTCCAGCTCGCCGCGCCCAACGGATGCGAACCGAAAGCCCGGCAGTTCTTCGGCCACCTGCTGGGCTGGCAGGAGATCGAGAAGCCGGAGCCGCTTCGCTCGCGTGGCGGCCTCTGGTTCCGCTGTGGCACCCACCAGATCCACATCGGCGTGCAGGAGCCCTTCGCACCCGCCACCAAGGCCCATCCGGCCTTCGACGTCGTCGACCTGCAAGCCCTCAAATCGCACCTCATGGCGCATGACGTCCCGATCACCGAGGACTCCGCCCGCTCCGACGAGCACATCACGCGCTTCTACGCGCACGATCCTTTCGGCAACCGGCTCGAGTTCATGGAGCGCCACGCGGCCGACACGGGCGAGTCCTGAGCCCCTGCCGAACCGTAGAGCCCGAAGACCGGCTCACCACCTCACGGGAAGGACTCGCTCGAACACGTAGCGGTCGGGCGGGCTGGCGATCGTGACGGTGGGCGCTCCGCTGGCGTCGCGGGTGAGCTCGAGCGCGAGCCCGGCGAGGGGCGGGTCGGCGGCGAGGTAGCGGACGGCCCCATCGTCGGCCGTGTATCGCCACAGGTCGGTGTGGATCTCCCCGAGGTCGGCGACGAACCGGGCATCCCGGTAGCTCAGGGTGAGGTCGCCCAGCGCCTCGCTTCGGTACGCGCCCAGGTGGTCCTCGACGCCATCACGAGCGATGTTGCTGGACTCGTGCCCGGCCGCATCCGCCAGGGCGTCGGCGGTGACCTTCAGGGCGAAGCGGAAGTCGGCCTCGCCGGCGACGGTGTCCTGCCCGAACGCAAGGTCGATGACGCGCCGGATCACCGCTTCGTTGAAGACGTTGCTGGCCCGAGCGTTGGTCAGCACGACCACGCCGAGCCCCTTGTCGGGAAGGAGCGCCAGCCCGGAGGTGAAGCCGAAGGTATTGCCGCCATGCTCGATCTTGCGCAGGCCGCGGTCGTCGGTGACCATCCAGCCCAGCGCGTAGCTGGTGTCGGCCGAGATCTTGACCTGGGGCGTCCACAGATGCTCCAGGCCGTCGGGCGAAACGACCCGCTCACCGTTCGGCGCGACGCCGCCCGCCAGCAGCGTCTGCAGGTAGCGGGCCATGTCCGGCGCCGTCGACCACACCGTCCCGGCGGGCGCCACCGGCGCCAGCAGGGCTTCCTCGGACAGCGGGATGGGCATGCGGGCACCGCTCAGGGACTGGCCGTGCGGAGTGGCGTAGTCGCCACGGGCCACCACCTGGCGCGGGGAGATGGTGGTGTCGAGCATGCCGATAGGGCTCAACACACGCGCCTGGAGAGCGGCGGTATAGCCCGGCAGCATGGCCTCCGGATCGCCTCCCGCCGCCACGCCGGCGACGTAGCCGGCGCTGGCGACCATCTGGTTCGAGTACTGGAAGGTCTCGCCGAAGTCGGTGTAGAACTGGAAGCCCGCCAGGGAGCGGACGACATCCTCGGCGCCGAGGGTGCGGGCGTTGAGGATGAACTCGTAGTCCCGCCGCGGGACGC
>CAZIBD010000116.1:0-7478 GCA_964536935.1 uncultured bacterium
CCGGGTTGACCGCTCGAGGCGCGCGGCGACGCGCGTCCCAGATAGATGGCCAGAGACCTGAGCACGCTCAGGTGACAGAACCCGGCTTACAGGCCCACCTGCCACGGGGCGACCCTTCGGGGTCGCCCCGCTTGTCGTGGCCCCGCGGTCGGACATGCGCGCAGCGACGCCCGGCGCGGGCAGCGAGGTGGGGGCCGCGGGGGGCGCGAGCCGGCGCGAGCCGGCGCGAGTGGGGGCCTTGTGGGAGCGTGTCCTTGGAATGTGGAACATTCGTGAATAATTGTGGGAGATCGTGGGAAAGTGTGGTAGAATTCGGCAAGCCCATCGAGGTGAGGTGCGCCGCATCCACGCGGACCGAGGAGCGACCAGGGCATGCCGTTCGGCGAATTCCAGTACGCGGTCGACGACAAGGGAAGGGTCATCATGCCCCCCGCCTTCCGCGACTTCGTGGAGGACGGCATGGTCGTCACCCGCGGCATGGAAGGGTGCCTGTACGTCTTCCCCGTGGCCGCCTGGCAGCGCATCGAGACGCGCCTCACCGAGCTCCCACTGACCGATCCCGAGGCCCGCAACTTCGTGCGCTTCTTCTACTCCGGTGCGTCCAAGGCCAAGCTCGACTCGGCCGGACGAATCACCATCCCCTCCACCCTGCGCTCGTTCGCGGAGGCGGAAGGCAACGTGGTGGTGGCCGGCGCCCCCAACCGTCTCGAGATCTGGAACGAGGGCCGCTGGCTCTCCAACCTCACCGCCGTGCAGGCCCAGCCGCCCGCCCCCGACCTGTTGAGCGAGCTGGTCGGATGAGCGCCGCGGCGAGCCAGGCTCACGAGCCGGTGATGGTCGACACCGCGCTGAGCTTCCTCAGGCCGCACCCGGGCAGGTGGCTGATCGACGCCACCTTCGGCGCCGGCGGCCACACGCGCGCCCTGCTGGAAGCGGGCGCGAACGTTCTCGGCATCGATCAGGACCCCCAGGCCCTGCACCACGTCGGCACGCTCGACGGCGGCGCTCCCGCTCCCTCCGCATCGGGGCGGGCGCTCCACATCCCTCACGTCGAGGGCTCCGCCCGCCCCGAGGGGGCCGCACCCCCCGCCGGCCCGGGCGCCTTCCTGTTCGCCGCGGGCAACTTCCGCGACATGGAGCGACTCGCACACTCCGTCGGGCTCTCCTCCGTCGCCGGCATCCTCCTCGACCTGGGGGTCTCATCGATGCAACTCGACGAAGGCGAGCGGGGTTTCGCGTTCCGCAAGGGCGGCCCGCTCGACATGCGCATGGCGGGCTCCGGCCCGAGTGCCGCCGACATCGTCAACGAGGCGCCGATGGAAGAGATCGCCGCGATCCTGTGGCGCTACGGCGAGGAGCGCCTCAGCCGCCGGATCGCGCGGCGCATCGTGGAGGCCCGCGAGCAGGCCCCGATCCTGACCACGGACCGGCTGGCCGAGGTCGTCGCATCGGCCTACCCCGGCGGCCCTCGCCGCACCCACCCGGCCCGGCGCACCTTCCAGGCGCTGAGGATCCACGTCAACGACGAGCTCGGCGCCCTCCAGGAGGGCCTCGAGGCCGCCGCGCGGCTGCTCGAGCCCGGCGGCCGCCTCGTGGTCATCAGCTACCACTCGCTGGAGGATCGCATCGTGAAGCGCTTCCTGAACGACTCCCCGCGACTGGCCGCCCTCACGAAGAAGCCGGTGACGCCGGACGAGGACGAGGTGCGCGCCAACCCCCGCGCTCGCGCGGCCAAGCTGAGAGCCGGCGAGAGGAGCGCGTCGTGAGGCGTCTGGCCCGTCGCGCCATCCCGGTGTACTTCGGGCTGCTGCTCCTCTTGAGCGCAGCCGGCCTGGTCAACCAGGCGCTCTACCACCATCAGACGAAGCTGATCGATCAGCGGCAGAAGCTGCTCGCCTCCGTCGCCAGCCTGCGCATCCAAGCCGCCACCGTGAACGGGCCGCTGGCGGTAACCCAGTGGGCGGACAACCACGGCATGGTGCCGGCACCCGAGGCCTCCAACGTGGGAGCCGTGGCGCCGGGCCCCGCACCGCTCCCCAAGCTGCCCGGCACCGGTCTGGAGATCCGCACCGTATGGCACTGAAGCCCGACCGCAAGGGCAACTCCAAGGAGGAGCTGCGGTTCACGCGCCGGGGCCTGATGTCGGTCCTGCTGACGCTTCCCCTGCTGGCCGCCCTCTTCGGCTTCGTCAGTCAGCAGCGTGGCGCGCCGGTGTTCCCCGCCCCACCGGCGGACACCCCGGTCCGCGGGAAGATCCTGGCCTCCGACGGCACCATCCTGGCGTACGGCCCGGCCAACGACCGCCGCTACCCTCAAGGCACGCTGGCGGCCAACCTCCTCGGGTTCACCGGTGCGCTGCAGCCCGACGGGCGGTACGGCCTGGAGGGGCTGGAGTACAGCCTCGACCGGCGCCTCCAGGCTGGTCACAACGTCACCCTCACCATCGATCCCACCCTCCAGGCGGCCGCCGAGACCAACCTCAAGCGGGTCGCCGAGAAGAACCAGGCGGCCGACGGCATGGCGGTCATCCTGCAGGTCGGAACCGGCCGCATCCTGGCCGCGGCGAGCTATCCGAGCTTCGACCCGAACCACTGGCAGCAGGCCAGCGCCAACGACATGATGGATCGCCCGTTCGCACAGGAGTACGAGCCCGGTTCGGTCATGAAGCCGTTCGTGATCGCGGGCCTCATCCAGGACGGCCTGCTCAAGCCCACCGAGATGATCCCCGCGCCGATGAGCGTCCACGTCGGCGACAAGACCTTCCACGACGTCGAGTGGCACAAGCCGGTGCTGTCCATCCCCGACATCCTGCGCTACTCCAGCAACGTCGGCATGATCCACCTCACCTGGCGCTTCACGCCGAAGCAGCTCCACGGCTGGCTCGCCCGCTACGGCTTCGGCCAGCCGCTGGACCTGACCAGCATCTACTCGACCTCCGGCATCCTCAACCCGTGGCAGAACTGGGTCCCGCAGGACCAGGCGTCGAACACCATCGGCCAGAACGTCTCCACCACGGCCGTGCAGCTCGCGGCGGCCTACAGCATCCTGGCCAACGGAGGGGTGTACGTGCCGCCGCGCCTCGTGGAAGGATCGAGCCTTCCTCCGCCCCACCGGGTGCTCGAGAAGCACGTGGCCGACACCGTCTTCAAGATGCTCATCCACGTCGTCAACGCCAGCGATCTCAGGTACTCGAAGATCCCGGGCGTCTCCGTGGCCGGCAAGACCGGCACGGCCGACATCTACAACCGGCGGCTCGGCACCTATCCGAAAGGCGAGTACTCCATCACCTTCGCCGGCGTCTTCCCCGCCGACCACCCGCGGGTCGTGACCATCGTGACGCTCCAGAAGCCTCAGGTGGGAAGCAAGACCAGCACCTGGGTGGCCGCGCCCCTGTTCCGGGCCATCGGCAGCGAAGTGGTCGCTCACTGGGGCCTCGCGCCGGGGAGCGTCGCGCTCGCCGACAGTCGTCACTGAGCGGGTGCCGCATGAGGGGGGTCGTGAGGGCGTTGTGTAAAGTGGTCATGGTATGGAGGGTGCGGCAGCCGTGAACCCCATCGACGTGAAGCTCCTGCGTGAGCTGGGGCCCGTATCCGAGCCCCCCAGGAGCCTGTCTCCGGGCACGGGCGTGGCCTTCCACTCGGAGCGCGTGCGCCCCGGCGACGTCTTCTTCGCGCTGCCCGGAGAGCACGGCCACGGCATGGCCTACGCCGACCAGGCAATCGCCCGCGGCGCCGTCTTCATCGTCTCCGACCTGCCTCACGAGCAAGGCGTGGTGGTGGACAGCCCCGGCCGCTTCCTGCTCGACGTGGGACGGCGCGCCCGTCGCGGCCTGCGCGGCCCCGTCATCGGCGTGACCGGCTCGGCCGGAAAGACCACCACCAAGACCCTGTTGCGTGCCGCCCTCGACGGTCTCGCCAGCGAAGGCAACTTCAACACCCCCTGGGCGCTGGCGAGCACCCTGGTCGACGCCGCGATGGACGAGACGGAGACGGGTCGTCGACGGGCCCTCGTGTTGGAGCTCGGCATCGACGAGCTCGGCGAGATGACGCGCCTCATCGACCTGACCCACCCCGACCACGCCGTGCTCACGGCCATCGGCGCGAGTCACCTGGCGGGGCTGGGCACCGTCGACGCCGTGGCGCTCGAGAAGGGCGCGCTGCTGACGGCGGTGCCCGGGCAGCGTCTGGCGAGCCTGCAGGCCTTCGGGCTCCTGCCTCCGGCGCTGCGCGCGAACGTGCAACCGTACGCCGTGCTCGACGCAGACGAGCCCAGTCCGACCGCCCCGAACCTGATCCCGGCAAGACGCCTGTCGACGACGGCGGAGGGCCAGGAGCTGGTCTACCGCGGCCTCCGTCTGCAGCTCCCGTGGCCCGGCAAGGCGCTGGCCGACAACGCTCTCGCCGCCCTCGCCATGGCCGAGCGGCTCGGATACGACGTCGAAGCCGCCACGGCGCGGCTGGTGGGCGCGAGGCTCGAGCCCGGGCGCCTGGAACGCCGCGTCCACGGGCGGCTCACCATCATCGACGACACCTACAACAGCAACCCGGCCTCCGCCAGCCTCGCGCTGGAAGTGCTCCGCGGCTCCCCGCCACCGCGCGCCGCCGTGCTCGGCGACATGCTCGAGCTCGGTGAGGCCAGCGCCGCCCATCACCACGCCCTGGGCGCCGCCACGCGGGACCTCGACGTCGTGGTGGCCGTCGGACCCGAGGCGGCGGCCATCGCGGCGGCGAACCCCCGTGCGCACCACGCCGTCGACATGGACGCGGCCGAGGCGTTGCTCGCCGAGCTCCCGGGGCACGGCACCGTGCTGTTCAAGGCCTCGCGCGGCATGCACCTGGAGCAGTTGCTCAAGCGTTTCGAAGCGAGCCTCGACGCCCGGGCCGAGGAGGGGCACGCGTCATGACCGTTCTCATCGCAGCGCTCCTCGGGCTGGTGCTCACCGGCGTCTTCATCCAGATTGCCACGCGCTACGGGTGGGGCAAGACGGTCCGCACAGACGGTCCCGGCACGCATCTCGGCAAGACCGGTACGCCCACGATGGGCGGGCTCGCCATCCTCGTGACGGCCGTGGCCGTCTGGCTGGTGCGCTCCCCGGACCCTGCGGCGCAGCTGCCGACGGTGGCGTTGATCGTGCTCAGCGGCGCCCTCGGCCTCTACGACGATGTGCTGTCGCTCCGGCGCAAGCGCGACGAGGCGAGCGGGCTCGAGCCCGACACGGGCCTGCTGGCCCGCTACCGGCTGCTCGGGCAGGGGGTCGTCGCCCTCGCGTTCGCCATCTACGCAGTCGGCACCGGCGCCACTATGTTCGGCCTACCCTGGCTCGACGTGCTCGGTTTCGCCTTCGTGGTGGTGGGCGCCATCAACGCCCTCAACTTCACCGACGGCCTCGATGGCCTCGCGGCAGGCCTGATGAGCATCATGCTGCTCCTCTTCATTGGCTCCCCGCTGGCCGCCGCCCTTCTCGGTGCCCTGCTCGGCTTCCTCTGGTACAACGGCCACCCGGCCCGTGTCTTCATGGGCGGCGTCGGGTCGGAAGCGCTCGGCGCCGCGCTGGCAGGGCTGGCGATCGTGCACGGCCTCGTCTGGTACCTGCCGCTGGTCGCCCTGGTGCCCGTGCTCGAGGTCTTGTCGGTGATCGTGCAGGTCGCCTACTTCCGCGCAACCGGCGGCCGCCGATTGCTGCGCATGAGCCCGCTGCACCATCACTTCGAGCTGACCGGCTGGGCCGAGACACGCGTGGTCATGCGTTTCTGGGTCGTCACCGCCGCTACCACCGCGCTGACCGCCATGCTGGTCGGGAGGCTGGCGTGAGGGTCCTCGTCTACGGCCTCGGCCGCAGCGGCCTGGCCGCCGCCCGGCTGGTCGCCTCCCAGGGGCACGCCATAGAGACGTTCGACGCACGCGCCAGCGGCGAGGCGATCGACGCCGCCGGGGCGCTCGGCTGGACGCCGCTCGCATCGGTCGAAGCCAGCCTCGCAGCCGTCTGCATCGCCGCGCCCGGAGTCCCCATCGACCACCCCGACCTCGAGCGCCTGCGCGCGCGCGGCGTGGAGGTGGTGGGCGAGGTCGAGTGGGTCCACCGCACGGTGCCTGCGACGATGGTGGGCGTGACCGGGACGGCCGGCAAGGGCACCGTGACGCGCTGGATCACGGACACGCTCGTGCGCGCGGGCGTCGACGCAGTTGCCGGCGGCAACATCGACCCCGCGTTGTCTGCCGTGGCGCGGCCCGGCGCCACCTTGGTGGTGGAGCTGTCGTCGTTCCAGCTCGAGCGCTGCCCCACCCTCAAACCCAGGGTGGCGGTCGCCCTCAATCTCGGCGAGGACCACATCGACCGGCACGGCTCCGTCGCCGCCTACCACGCCGCCAAGCGCAACATGATCGCCAATCAGGACGGCGCCGACGTCTTCGTCTACAACGCGGACGACCCCGAGCTGCGCAGCTGGGCCGAGGCTTCGCCGGCACGCCGGCTCGGCTTCTCCCTCGAGGCGGAGGCCGACGCGCGCTTCGAGCGAGCTACCGGGTCGCTGGTGCTGGAGGGCCGGCCGCTGCTCCAGGCGGACGCGCTGCGGGTCCGGGGCGAGCACCAGATCGCCAACGCCCTGGCGGTCGCCCTCGCGTGCCGCGCTCTCGGCACGGGGCACGCCGACATCGCCGCAGGCTTGCGCCACTTCACGGGACTACCCGGCCGCTACGCGCCGGCAGGCTCGGTCGGCGAGGTCCGCTTCATCGAGGACTCCATCGCCACGCGGCCGCTCGCGGTGACCGCCGCCTTGCGGGCGACGCCCGCTCCGCTGGTGTGGATCGCCGGCGGCCGCGCCAAGGGCGCGTCGATCGATGCGCTGCGCGACCTGGTGCGCGAGCGCGTGTCGCTGCTGGTGGGCATCGGGGAATCGGGGCCCGCCTTCGCACGCGCCTTCTCCGACGACACCGACACCGTCGTGTGCACCGAGCCCGACGGCGAGGCCGCGCTCCGGTGCGCCGTGGAGCATGCGCTCCGGTACCTTCGCGACCACCACCAGGGGCGGGGCCACGTGCTGCTGGCACCCCTGGCGGCCTCCTTCGATCAGTTCACGGACTACGTCGAGCGCGCGCGGGTGTTTCGCGATGTCGTCACCGCCGCCGGAAGGGAGCCGTCATGGACCGCCTCCTGCTGACGATCCAGCTCCTGCTCGGCGCGCTCGGCATCGTCGGCGTCACGGCGGCCGCACCCGGCAGCGCCGCCGAGCATGCCCTGCGCTTCGCCGCCGGGCTGCTGCTCACGGTGCTGGTGGCGAGGGTGGCTCCCCGCCGCATCGTCCGCCTCAGCCCGATCGCCTACGTCACCATGCTGGCGCTGCTGCTGGCCGTGCTGGTGATCGGCGTCTCGCCTGCCGGCTCCGACAGCCGGCGCTGGATCCTGCTGGGCCCGATCGCCCTGCAGCCGTCGGAGTTCATGAAGGTCACGGTGATCGCCTACCTCACCGCCTTCTTCTACA
>CAZIBD010000117.1:0-6916 GCA_964536935.1 uncultured bacterium
CGAGGGGGCCGCCCTGGTCCGTGAAGTTGATGTTGACCACCTGATCGAAGAGCTGAAGCGTGGCGATGGTGGAGATGATCACGCTGAACACCATCACCGGGTTGAGCAGCGGCAGCGTCACGTAGCGGAAGCGCTGCAGCGCGCCGGCGCCATCGATGGCGGCGGCGTCGTAGAACATGCGCGGGATGCCCTGCAGCCCCGCCAGGAAGATGACCACCTGGAAGCCGAGCTGCTGCCACACGACCACCGCCGCCACCGCCGGCAGCGCCTGACGCGGATCGTTCAGGAAGGGCTGCGCAGGGATCGACAGCCAGGGCAGGCCCAGCCCGGTTACGAAGCCGCTCCAGGCGAGCAACGCGCTGTTGAAGACGCCGAAGTTCACCGAGTACATCCACCCCCACACCCACGCCACCGCCGCCGCCGGGGTGACGTACGGCGAGAAGTAGATGGCGCGGAACAGCGGCCGCAGCCGGCGCACGGCGTTCAGCATCAGCGCGATGCCGAGCCCGAGCACCAGCTGGGCGGGAACCACGATGGCGGCGTAGAGCAGCGTGTTCGTCAGCGCCTGGTGGAGCTTGGCGTCGGTGAGCATCTGCCGGTAGTAGGTCATGCCCAGGAACGTGCGCTGGGCTGGGTCGACGTGCCACTTGTGGAGCGACAGGTTGAACGACTGGACCGCCGGGTAGATGCGCAGGAAGGCGTAGAAGGCGAGCGGAAGCAGCAGGAAGGCGTAGGCCCACAGCGCCTCGCGCGTCGCGAGACTGAGGCGGCGACGCCTAGGCGCGGCGTTCCGAGGCTCGGTCGAATCCATGTCGGTCGGGTTTGGTCGCATGCACGCTCCGGGCAGGCTCCGGTCGTTCCCGCGGACCGGGTCCGAGAACACCGAAAGGGACAGAAGTCAGCGGGCGGGCGGGGGCTTGCGCACCCCGCCCGCCCGCACGGACGCTACATCCCGTGCGCCTTGTCGAGGATGGCCTGCTCCTCCTTGGCGGCCTGCGCCCACGAGGTGGCCGGGTCCTGGTGTTGCAGGATGACGCGGTTCACGGCGTCCATGAACACCTGCCGCTGGGCGGTCTCGTCGACGAACTGGGTGGCGTGCGAATACGCCAGCGACTTGATGAAGGGGCCGTAGACCGGGTCGCTCGCCAGCGTCGGGTCGTCGACCAGGCTCGCTCGCGCCGGCAGCTCGCCCACCACGCTCAGCCACAGCTTCATGGCGCTCTCGCTGGTGACGAACTTCAGGAACTTCGAGGCAGCCTCGAGCTTGGCGGGATCGCTGAAGGCGTTGGGGGTGAGGCCGTTCATCCAGAACGAGCCGAAGTCCGACTTCACGCCGTTGGCGAGGGTCGGCAGCTCGGCCACACCCCAGTCGAACTGGGCGCTGTCCTTCACCGACCCGATGGCGAAGCTGCCGTCGACGATCATGGCGATGTTCTGCAGCTTGTCGAAGCCGTCGCGGTAGCCGTTGTCGCCCGGCACGAAGTTGAGCTCGGCGACCTTGTCCTGGGTGACCAGGCCGGTGTAGAACTCGAAGGCCTTGAGCCCGGCCTCGTCGTCGTAGGCGACCTTGGTGCCGTCGGCCGAGTAGGGCTGGCCGCCGTACTGGCGGATGAGCACCTCGCGCAGCAGGTTGTGCCCCTGACCGTTGGGGGCGAAGCCGTACCCTTCCTGCGTCAGGCGCGCGCCGCTGCGCTTGGTCAGCGCCTTGGCGTCGGCCACGAACTCGTCCCAGGTCTTCGGCGGCCCCTGGATGCCGGCCTCCTTGAACATGTCCTTGTTGTAGAACAGCGCCAGGCTGCGCACGGCTGTCGGCAGGCCGTAGTACTCGCCGCCCCGCTTGGCGGCCTGCACCATGGGGATGAACTCCTTGTCGAGCGTCGCCGCATCGAAGTACTGGCTGGGGAGCGGCTTGACGTAGCCGGCGTTCATCCAGGTGTCGAGCCAGCCGTAGTAGAGCTGCACCACGTCGGCGCCCTGCCCCGCCGGCAGCGAGGCCGCCACCTGCTGCTGGTAGGAGTTGTAGGGGAAGGTCTCCTGCTTGACGGTGATATCCGGGTTGGCCTGCTCGAACTGCTTGATGAGCTGGTCCATCGCGTTGACGCGCGTGTCGTAGGCGTATTGCCAATAGGTGATGGTGGTCTTCTGGGCCAGCGCCACGCCGAGCGTGGCGACCAGGGCCACCGCGAGCATCCACTTCTTCATCGAACCGCCTCCTCCTGCATGTCGCGCCGGCTCTGCGCCGACGCCCGTCTCCCTGGCGCGCCCGCATTCGGGCGCGGAAACGTCCTGCCTCACGAGGCGCGCAGGGTGTCGCCCGCGCGCGTGAGCGCGTCCCTCCTTCCTTCGAGGGCCTGGACGTCGAGCTCCAAGCGTTGCCGGGCCCGGTCGAGATACGCCGCCATGGCGGCGGGGGCCGGCCCGCCGGGCCCATGCCGACGCCGCACGAAGGCGCCGGGGTCGAGCGCGTCCCGCAGCTCCTCCGGCTCGAGGGACGGTCCGCCGAGCGCGCGGACGTCCTCGGGGGTGGCCTGCGCCAGCGTGCGGCCACCTTCGTGCAGCTGCGTCAGCAGCCGCGCCACCAGGGCGTGTGCCTCCGGGAAAGGAAGGCGCGCGCCGCGCACCAGCTCATCGGCGAGCTCGGTGGCGGTGGTGTCGGTGACGGCGGCGACCTGCCGCAGGCGCTCCTCGTCGAACGCGCCGCCCCGCAGGCAGGCCAGCAGCAGCTCGATCCCACCCGTGAGCTGCGCATGCTGCATCTGCAGCGCGCCCTGCACGTCGGGCCCGAAGTCGTTGAGGTCGGCGTACGGGATGTTGTGGCTGGAGTACAGCACCATCTGGGCCGCGCCCAGGGCCCGGCTGAAGCGGGTGCGGGCGTGCTCGAGCGCCACCGGGTTGCGCTTCTGAGGCATGATCGAGCTTCCCTGCACCAGGTCGTCGGGCAGCCGGAACCAGCCGACACCCGCCCAGGCCAGCAGGTCGCAGACGAGACGGCTCAGGCTCAAGGCGACGCTCTGGGCCACTCCAACCACGTCGACCTCCCAGTCGGAGCTGGCGACCGCGTCGTAGGTGATCTCCACGGGTCCGTCGAAGCCGAGGAGCTCGGCCGTCAGCGCCCGGTCGAGCGGATGGCTGCTGCCCGCCAGCGCGGCGGCGCCCAGCGGGCAGCGGTTGAGGCGCGCGTAGGCGCCCAGCAGCCGCTCGCTGTCGCGCGCCACCAGGGCCTCGACCGCCGCCAGGTAGTGGGCCACCGTGGTGGGGTGCCCCGGTTGGTGGTGCGTCTGTGCGATCAGCACCGTCTCCAGATGCCCGCCCGCCTTCTCCAGCAGCGCGCGCCGCAGCGTCAGGAGCTGCTCGCCGGTGGCGAGCAGCAGCTCGCGGGCGCGCATCTTGTAGACGGTCATGTCGAGATCGTTGCGGCTCAGGCCGATGCGCAGCCAGCTCACCGCGTGCGCGCCCAGCTTCGCCTCCAGCTCCCGCTGGATCGCGAAGTAGGCGTCCGGCACGTCGACACCCTGCACGGGCAGCGGAGCCCGCTCCAGCGCGTAGAGCGCCTCGTGCAGCGCGGCGATCTCCTGGCGCGCCTCCTCGCCCGCCGCCACCGGGAGCCGGCTCACCGCCTCCAGGTGCGCGCAGATAGCGTGCAGGAAATGCGGCACCAGATGCCGCCCGGCGAAGGCGTAGTCCGGCTCCAGGACCCTACCCCGGTAGCTGGGATGCCACGGCATGCCGGTCCTCCTCCCCGCACGGGCGCACGCGCCTCGCCACGGCGCTCACGACGTCCCCGCGCCGGGCGCGCGGGCGTCGACTTCCAGGGCGGAGTGGGGAGGCATCCTTCGGCCGCCCGGCGTGCCCATGGTGGTGTCGACCGGGAAGTGGACGTGAAAACCGATCACGCCGAGATCGGCGTAGCTCATGAGCGCATTCCCCTCCAAACCGGCCACCCCCGCCCACCACCCCCGAGGTCGACGCCGGCCGCGCGGCGTGCCGGGCTCGCGGCTCGCCGCTTCACAGCGCGTTTCGCGGCGCCGGCACGCGCGTAGCGTCCGCCGGGTGAACCGATTGCATCAAGGCTAGGCCGGGTCGGAGGCCCCGTCAAGAGCCGCCCGTCACGCGCCCGGGACCACGCTCATCGCCAGGGGAAGCCGATGCGCCGCCACCCGGTTCGCATCTCCCGCAGCAGGTCCCGGGTGCGCCACGCCTCCGCCTCCCGAACCCGCCGGAGCAGCCGCCATGCCTGGCTTCGCCCCAGGCCCGAGAGCAGGAACAGCGAGTGGTACCCGGTCCAGGTGAGCCCGAACAGCTCGAGCTGTGCCCGCTGCAACAACGTCAGCAGCGGACCCGACAGCACACCTCCCAGGAAGCCCGCCAGCCCCGCCACCAGCGCGTACATGGCGATGAACGCCACCCGGCCCTCGCGAGGGGCCGACACCAGCGCGAGGTTGAACAGCGCCGGCGTCGCGGCGCCCCACGACAGCGCGTCGAACAGGCCCGCCAGCCAGATCCAGTAGACGTGCCCCGTGAAGCCCGCCAGGATCCAGGAGGCCGGAAGGATCGTGCCGGCCAGGAAGGTCCCGAGCGCCAGCACCGCCTTGTTGCCCACGCGGTCCGCCACCCGCCCCCACAGGCTGCTGGTGAGCAGGGCCGTCACCGCGGCGATGGCGCTCCAGATGGCCACCTGCGTGAAGGTCAGCTTGAGCTCCTCGAGGAAGTACGGGATGACGAAGGGCGCGGCCAGCAGCACCACGAACTGCCAGTAGACGGCGAAGAGCAGGAAGCGCCGGAAGTTGGCGTCCCGGAGGGGCGTGACGAGCACGTCTCGGAGAGCCGTCCGGCGGCGGGGCGTCGGGGGATCGTACTGACGGAAGTACAGCGCCACGCCGACGCCCGCGCTCAGCACCGCCACCACGAAGACGACCTGGAAGCTCGTCGGCGCCGCCACCCTGTCCAGGAACCAGCCTGCGGCCAGGTTCGCCAGCATGCCGACCACGCCGACCACGCCGGCGCGGAAGCCGAAGTAGCGGCCGCGTTGCTTCTCCGGAACCACGTCGCCCATCCAGGCGCTCCACAGCGTGCCGGTCGACGCCTGGAAGACCGAGGACACCAGCACCAGCAGCACCATCAGACCGGGCAGCTCGGCGGCCGGCAGGCCGAGGACGGGGAGCAGGGCCGCCAGCACCCACACGCCCCGACCGAGGACGGCGACGAGCGCGGTGAGCAAACGCCGGCGGCCGAGCACGTCGGCGGCCACCGCCGCCAGCGGGCTGGCCGCCTGGGCCAGCAGAGGCACGCTCGCGACCAGCGCGATGTCGGTGGCGTTCGCACCGAGGTGCAGCATGAACCCCACCAGGACCGCGCCGGATGTCCAGTTGAGGAAGACCTGCGTGACGCTGCCCTCGACGACGGACACGCGCATCGTCCGCCGGACCGGGTCGGGCGCCACGGGGGGAGGGTCGGGGGGGAGGGTCGGGTCGGCGAGGGTGTCCATCGGGAGGGTTCTTGGCGGGCCCGCGCGCCGCGCCCGTCGGAGCAACCGCCAGTCTACGGCACCGGGTGCGCAGGGCGCGAGGGCACGACGCCCCGATCGTAGGGACGACGTCCGGCCCGTGTCCGAGCCCCGGCACGGCACCGGGTATGCTGCCTCGTCGAAGGTCCGTGAGCGGGGCATCCGGTCCGGCGGACGCCGCGTAGGAAAGGGTAGGTGGTCGGCCGGTGGCGGAGACGCCGAGCGACGCCGAGCTGGTCGGGCAGGTTGCGCAGGGCAGCGAGGACGCCCTGCGGATCGTCTTCGATCGGCACGCCGGCGCGGTGTTCGCCCTCGCCCACCGCATGCTGGGGGACCGACAGGAGGCGGAGGAGATCCTGCAAGACACCTTTCTCAGGCTCCACCGGAACGCCAGCCGTTTCGACGGCGAGCGCGCGGGGCTGAGGACCTACCTCTATGCCATCGCCCGCAACCTGTGCCTGTCGCGGCTCAGGGCGCGCTCCAGCCGCCCCCGACGGGCGCCGGACGCCGACCCGCACGACGTGGCGTTCCAGTCGGCCGTGGGCCAGCCCGACGACCCGCTCCCCGGCATCGTGGTGCGCGGGGCGCTGGCGCGCCTGGACCGTGACGAGCGCGCTCTGCTCGAAGCCGCCTTCTACGAGGGCTACAGCCACAGCGAGCTCGCCGAGCTGCACGGCCTGCCGCTGGGGACCGTGAAGAGCCGGCTCCGCCGTGCCCTGGCGAAGTTGCGCGACCACCTGGAGAAGGGGTCCGGATGAGCGCCGATCCACGCATCCGGGAGCTCCTGCCCGACTACGTGCTCGGGCTGCTCGAGCCGTCCGAAGCGTCCCGGGTGGAGCGCACGCTCCTACGTTCGGCGCCCCTCCGAGCCGAGGCGCAGGCGCTCCGAGCCGCGTTCTACGCGGTGCCGGAGACCCTCGAGGCCGAGCCGCAAACGGAGGGCTCGTGGGAAGGGCTGCTCGCCCGCATCCGAGCCGAGCCCTCGGCGCCGGAGGGCCAGCTGGACACCGGAGCGGGCTCCGCTGCAGCCGGGACCCTCTCGCCGCCACCCGCGTCTGCTGCGCCCGCCCGACCCCGCGCGCGGCGAGGCCCGCCGGTCCTGGCGGTGGCCCTGGCGATCGCGTTGGTACTGCTCGCAGGCACCGCCGGCTGGGGAGCCTTGCAGCATCGCCGCGCCACCCTGGCGGCGCACGAGGAGGCGGTCGTCGCCTACTGGATGCGCGACCCCGGCCTGCGCATCGTGTCGCTCGATCCCGTCGGCGACCAGCACGTCGGCGTCGTCTGCGTGCTGCCCGACGGACGCGCCATGGCCCTCCAGCCACACGCACCTTCTGCGGGCCGCTCCTACGTGCTCTACGGAATCTCGGGCGGCGACCGGGTCGAGCTGGGCCGCACGCGCGGCCGGCTCATCGA
>CAZIBD010000118.1:0-6817 GCA_964536935.1 uncultured bacterium
GGGCGCTGTACTCCCAGGACCGCCGCAGCGCGGCGCGTGACGCCTGGAAGAGCTCTTGTCAGCAGGGCTATCAGCAGGCCTGCGACGCGATCACCAAGTACCTGTGATGCACCAAGGCAATAGAATGGCACCATGGATTGGCTGAGACGTAACTGGCCCGACTTGCTGATCGGCATCGCCCTCGTTGCGGTGATCGCCGGCATCATCGCTACGCTCATCACGGGTGGCTCGTTCTTCCCCGTGGGGCAGAGCACCCGGACCAGCGCTCCTCCGGCGCAGAGCGCCACCACGCAGAGCTCGGCTCCGTCGGCCACGTCGCCGTCTACTCCTTCATCCTCTTCGTCGGCCTCCAGCGCGCCCGCCGGTAGCTCGTCGTCGCCTTCGACGCAGGCGAGCACGGGCGGGTCCGCGAGCACGTCGAGCAGCGCCTCGACCTCCGGCTCGAGCGCGTCCGGCAGCTCCACCGCCTCCAGCTCGTCGAACGGCAGCGGGGGCGTGTCGGTGCTCCCGCCCAACGGCAGCAGCACTCCGGCGTCGTCCGGCGGCTCGACGGCGTCTTCGAGCGCGCCCGCGTCGAGCGCGCCCACCTCGAGTGGCACGTCCAGCAGCTCGTCCACGACCACCGCGAGCGCGGCCCCGTCGTCGTCCGCGACGTCCGCGGCCACGTCGGTGTCGGTTGCTCCGGCCAACGGGCCGGGCGCAGCGGCCCCCTACCGCATCTCCGTGGGGGCGTTCTCCCACGCCGACTACGCCAAGCGTCAGGAACAGGTCTTCAAGAAGGCCGGGTACCCCGCCTTCCTCGCTCCTCAGGGAGACCTGACCATCGTGCTGGTGGGTCCGTACCGCACGCAAACCCAGGCCGACGCCGTGGCCGCCAAGATCAAGGGTGGTGGCTTCGGGGTCGACCCTGTCGTCTACGAGTTCAAGGGCACGCAGGATCACGCTCCGCAGCCGGCAAGCGCCTCCAGTGGCGGCACGAGCACGGGCAGCGCGGCGCCGTCCACGGCATCTACGTCCACGGCGTCAACGTCGTCGTCGAGCAGCAGCTCGAGCGGCGCGCAGCACTACCTGCAGGTCGGCGCCTACAACACCGCGGCGAGCGCCAAGCCGCAGCGTGACAAGATGGCGTCGATGGGTTACCAGGTCACCGAGAGGACCGAAGGGGGCCTGGTGAAGGTGCTCATCGGCCCGTTCGGGCCGGCCAAGCTCACGCAGGTCGAGTCTCAGCTCAAGGCCGCGGGGATCGCCAGCTTCCCGCGCTGATGCGGAACATCCCGACGGCGACGGTCAGTCGTCTCGTCACGTACCTCCGTATCCTCACCGACCTCGAAGAGGCCGACATCAAGCGCACCTCCTCGGACGTGCTGGCCGAGGAAGCGCAGGTGTCGGCCTTCCAGGTCCGCAAGGATCTCGCCTACTTCGGCCGGTTCGGCACGCGCGGGGCGGGCTACAGCGTGCCCACCCTGCGGCGTGAGCTGCGCCGCATCCTGGGCCTGACGCGCCCCTGGAACGTCGCCATCATGGGCATGGGGCGACTGGGGCAGGCGCTCGCGGACTACCCCAACTTCGACCAGTACGACTTCCTCCTCAAGGCGTCGTTCGACAACGATCCGACCAAGATCGGTCGTCACATCGGTGGCGTCGACGTCTACCCGGTCGACGAGCTGGAGGAGCGCGCGGCGGCGGCGGCGATCGACATCGCCTTTCTCACCGTGCCGGCCCACGTCGCGCAGGAGGCCGCAGACCGGCTGGTCGGGGCCGGCATCCGCGGCATCCTGAACTTCGCGCCGACCGTCATCAACGTACCGAGCGGCGCGTTCGTCGAGCCGGTCGATTTCCTGGCCGGGCTCAAGCGCCTCGCGTACTACCTGCAGGGCACGTCCCCAAAGGAGAAGGTCGGGTCCTGAGGGAGCGACCCCGAGCCGCCACGGGCGCGCCGTGCTCGCTCCTTCCTGCGCGGCTCCAGCACCCGCCCGTATACTGACGGACGTTGTGTTCGAGCTGATCCAGAACGATCTCGCGACCTTCGAGGAGAGCCTCCAGGGGCAGCTTCACTCCCCGGTCGCCTTCATCGAGGCCATCGGCGACGACCTGGTGGGCGCCGGCGGCAAGCGGCTACGGCCGAGCCTCAGCTTCCTCGCCGGCATGCTTCTCGGCGCCGACCGCGCGAGCACCCTCAAGGTGGCGCTCGCGGTCGAGCTGCTCCACTCGGCCTCCCTCCTCCACGACGACCTCATCGACGACGCGCAGACGCGTCGCGGCGCCCAGGCGGCGTTCCGGCGCTACGGCAACGTCGTCAGCGTGATGTCGGGCGACTTCATGCTGGCCCGGGTGCTGGGCCTGCTGGCCGAGACCGGCAGCGTCGAGTTCACGCGGCTCATGTCGCGCACCGCGGCCGCCATCTGCGAGGGCGAGGTGCTCCAGTTCCAGACGGCGACGCTGGAGGACTACAGCTTCGAGGCCTACGACGCCGTCATCGAGGGGAAGACGGCCATCCTGCTGGCTTCGGCCGTCGAGGGCGTGGCCATCCTCGTCGGCGCGGCGGACCGCGAGCGCGAGGCGCTGGTGGCCTACGGCATGCACTACGGGCGGGCCTTCCAGATGCAGGATGACTACCTGGACCTTCTGGGCGACGCTGCGCACCTGGGCAAGCCGGTCGGCGGTGACCTGCGCGAGGGCAAGGCGACGTACCCCGTCCTGCTCCTGCTGCTGGAACACGACGTGCGTGAGGCGCAGACCATCCTGCGCCGCCACGCTTCGCGCGACGGGGACATCGAACGCATGATCGCGCTGGTCCGCGAGTACGGCGCCGACGAGCGCACGCGGGAGCGCGTGCGTGCCGAGGCGGAGCGCGCCGTGGCGGCGCTGGAGGTCTTCGAGCCGTCGCCGGCGCGCGAGGCGCTGACCTGGCTGGCCGAACGGGAGATCGCCCGGGCGCGCTAGCTGCCTGCACATTCCGCGCTCGTCAGAACGCCGTGTAGGTCGTCAGCCGCACGGTGAGCAGGACGTGCGTGCCGAGCTCGCCGGTCTGGACCACGGGGCCGAGCTCCAGCTGGACGTCCGGGTTCCCGGTGACCCAGGTGGCCGACGCCTGCGCCGCCAGGCTGCGGCCGCCGGGCGCCAGCACGCTCTCGGGGAGCGAAACGCCGGCGTAGAGCTCGAGGTTGTTGTCGCCCGGCAGTGGAACGTTCACCTGACCCGCGAGCTGCGGGTAGGCGGCCGTGTACGGCGCCGTCAGGGGCGGCGCGAAGGCGGCCTCGAGCGTCCACAGAGCGCCGGACAGGTAGCCGCTGGCCCCCACCGCGCCGCGTCCGCGCCACGGGTCGCCGAGCAGCCAGGCCTCGCCGTAGAGCACCGTGTCGCCGATCGTGCCGCTGGCGCCGGCGCCGAGCGCCAGACCGTCCAGGTAGACAACGCTCGCCTCGAGCTGGGCGCTCGTCAGGTCGGCCCGCAGATTGAGCGCGCCGCCCAGTGCGCCGTCACGATCCAGGAAGGCGCCGCGCACGCGGAACGGCGTCAGGTAGAGCGTGGCGCGGGCGCCCCACAGGCCCTGGCGCTGGCCGTCTGAGGCGGTGCGGTCGACCTGGTAGGGCACCGTCAGCCGGGCGGTTTCCAGAGGAACGCGCTCGAGGCCCGCGCTGAGGTCGACAGGCCCCTCGCGCAGCAGCGCGTAGGCCTCGGTGAGGCCGGCCTCCCAGGAGGGCGAGGGCTCCGCCAACGGGTTCGCCGGCAGCACGCCCGCAGGGTCGCTCACGGTGAGGGAGGGATCGAGGCGCACGGTCAGACGCACCGGGTCGACGTCGGCCTCGGCATCGACGTGCAGGCCCGTCACCAGCGTCGCCTCGCCCGCCGTCCGGCCACCGTAGGACGCCATGCCCACGCTCGCGCCGTAGGGCACTTCCACGCGCACGCGCACCTGCGCCAGCGCGCTGCCGGACGCGGCGAGCGTGAGCAGGACCGCGAGCCGGCGGGCGAAGGCCCGCCCGCTCATGCCTGGGGGCGCCGCTCCTCGCCGGCCACCTGGCCGTCCTCGAGCCGCACGATGCGGTCCACGCTGTCGAGCAGGCGCGGGTCGTGCGTGCTGAAGACGAACGTCACGCCGTGCTCGCGGTTGAGGTGGCGCATCAGCTCGATGAGGGCGTGCCCCGTCTCGCTGTCGAGGTTGGCGGTGGGCTCGTCGGCCAGGATGATCTTCGGCTCGGCTGCCAGCGCGCGGGCCACGGCCACCCGCTGCTGCTGGCCGCCGGACAGCTGGTTGGGGCGGCGGTCGGCGTACGCGCCCATACCGAGGTCGTCGAGGGCCTGGCGGGCGCGGGCCTCGCGCTCCCGGCGGCCGACGCCGCGCAGCTCGAGCACGAAGGCGGCGTTCTCCAACGCCGTCAGGACCGGAATCAGGTTGTAGGCCTGGAACACGAAGCCCAGGTTGTCCAGGCGCATGCGGGCGGCCTCGCGCTTGCCCAGCGTGTCGATGCGCGCGCCGCCCAGGTACACCTCGCCGCCCGAGGGCTCGTCGAGCGCCCCCATCAGGTGCAACAGCGTGCTCTTGCCGCTTCCCGACGGGCCCGCCACCGCGGTGAACTCACCTTCCTCGATGGTTAGGTCGACGCCGCGCAGCGCGAGCGTCTCCACCTCGCCGGTGCGGTAGCGCTTGGTGAGGTTCTCGATGCGGTAGAGGCTCATGGGTCGTCCTTCCCGGGGCGGCGGGCGCCTACGCGGTGAAGCGCATGGCCTCGACGGGCTCCAGGCGCGAGGCGATCGAGGCGGGCCAGAGCGCCGCCAGGACGCCGGTGGCCAGGGCGAAGAGGATGGCGAAGGCGATCTCGCCGGCTTGGATGCTGGCGTAGAAGGTCGGATCCATGCCGAAGCTGGCGTAGTACTGCTCCAGGCCGGGGATGGTGAACCCGCGCGCCATCAGGCCGACCAGCGGCAGGCCGACGGCGAGCCCGACGACGGCGCCGGCGGCGCAGAGCAGCACGCTCTCCAGGGTGATGAGCCCCATCACCCGGCGACCGCTGGCGCCGAGCGACATCAGCACGCCGAACTCGCGGATGCGCTCGACCATCCCCAGGTAGATGCTGTTGACCACCAGCAGACCGGCCAGCACGAAGAAGATCACCGACACCACCGCCATCACCGGTCGCAGCGAGTCGAGGATGCGCACGAGCGTGGGCGCCAGCTCGCGCCAGCTCTCCACCGACAGGCGGGGCAACGCGCCCTGCACGCGGCCGGCCGCCACGGCGGTGACCGCGTCGTCCTGCAAGCGGCGAACGTCGGGGAAGTGCACGTCGATGCGCGAGACGGCGTCGGGTGCCGCCAGCGACTGGGCCGCGGCGAGGGAGACCAGGGCGGTGCGCGCGGCGGCGCTGGGGTCGAGCACGTCGACCAGCCCGGTGACGGTGTAGCTGCCGGCGCCGAACCCCTCGGTGCCCGGCGCGTACATGACGACCTCGTCGCCGATCCCCACGTCGAGCGCGGTGGCCAGGCCGCGGCCGAGCACGATGCCGGTCTCGTCGCCCGAGCGCACGAAGGTGCCCTCGAGCGGATTCTGGCGCAGGTAGGCGGCCCTCACGGCCTCCGGCCAGTCGCGGCCGGAGAGCGCCACGGCGCGGGAACGGTCGCCGTGGATCAGCAGGCCGGGCACATCGAGCACCCCGACCACCACGCCGCCACCGGCCTGGGCGCGAACGGCGCCCTCCACCTGGGAGGCGTTGCGGATGAGGCCCTCCGAGAAATCGCGAACGTCGCGGTAGCCGGGCACGTGCACCTGGATCTGGCCGCCGGCCTCGGTCAGGTTGCGGTACATGCTGTTCACCGCGGCGCCGCCGATGCTGTAGTACAGCAGCGACAGGCACACCACGAGCGCCACCGCCCCCAGGCTGGTGAGGCTGCGGCGGCGCTGCCGCCACAGGTTGCGCCAGGCCAGCGACAGCACGGCTAGCGGCACCCCCGTTCCAGCGCCGCCTCGGTGAAGCAACGCTCCGGCACGGGCGTCTGGTAGTCGACCTTCGTGAAGGCGGCGACGGTGCGGTAGCCCTGCTTGAGGAGGTCCACGACCTCGAAGCGCTCGGGCACCGTCTTGCCGTCTACCTTCTTGAAGTCGGAGAAGCTCATGCGCTTGACCGCGTTGCCGCGCTGATCGAAGAAGGTCAGCGAGAGCGGGGCGTAGGTGGTGGGCTGCACCGCGAACGCGAGCTTCCCGTAGGGCGTCGGGGCCTCCGGGTGGGGCGTGAGGTCGAGGGTGATGGCCTGTGCATCCTCGGAGGCAATCGCGGGGTCGTACTGGTCGCGGTACTCCTCGCCGGCCAGGTCGTCGTAGGAGAGGTCGGAGCCCAGGAAGGCGTTGCTGCGGCCGCTGGGCGGCAGGCGGAGGCTGCGGCCCAGGCGCGGGCTGTAGACCAGCAGGTTGTTGCCGATGCTGAGGAACGCCTCGCCGGCCTGCTGAGGAGGCTCGGTCACCCGCACCAGCGAGCGCTCGTTGCCGTCGCTCACGACGTCCATCCGGTAGTGAACGGTGCGGCCGGGGCGCTCCACGCTCAGCTCGAGGGTGGCCCGCTCGCTGAGGCCGCGGAGGTTGTCGATGACGTGGTCGAGTACGGCTTGAGCGTCGTCGGGAGCGGCCTGGGCGTGCGCGCGGACGGCCAGCGAGCCGGTGGTCGGCAGGCCGACGATGAGCGCCAGCGCGACGAGCAGCGTACGCGCGTCGCGGGCGATGTGGCGGGGCACGAACCGGGTGTGGGTCATTCGCTCCTCATGGCCTCGGCCGGGCGGAGGCGGCGCACGCGGCGCGCCGGCGCCAGGACGGCGAACAGCGCAGCGA
>CAZIBD010000119.1:0-6815 GCA_964536935.1 uncultured bacterium
TGGCCCATCGTCCACCTCGTCACCCACGGCGTCGACCGCGACGCCATGATGGCCCGGCACAAGGCCAACCACATCCAGATCGCCTACGCCCCCGACGCCAACAGCGCCGACCACGCCCTCGCCTGCAAAGCCGCCACCCTGCACGCCATGGGCATCACCGTCCACCTCAGCGGCCACACCCCCCTCGAGTAGGAGACCCACCATGCGCGAGCTCCTCCTCGGTATCGACCCCGACCACTACGGCCTCTACGACGACCGTTACCCGCTCTGCCGAAACACGCGCTATGTCGTTCATGCGCTGGTTGCAGCACGAACAGGGTCGAAGGCGCGGTCTACATCGCTTGCGCGCGTCTGCAAGGGAGAGTGATTGCCGATGCCCCCACTCCTCGAGGTGAACGGAGCGCTCAAGCGATTCGGCGCGGTGGAGGCCCTTCGCGGCGTCGATCTGCAGCTCGTACCGGGTGAGGTCTTGGCACTCGTGGGGGACAACGGCGCCGGCAAGTCGACCCTCATCAAGGCGATCGCGGGCGTGTACCAGCTCGACGAGGGCAGTATCCGACTCGGCGGCGAAGAGGTGCACTTCCACACCCCACGCGATGCGCGGCAGGTGGGCATCGAGACCATCTATCAGGATCTGGCCCTGGCCGACCAGCTCAATGTGGGGGCCAACATCTTCCTTGGCCGGGAGCCGGTCCGGAAGCTCCTGGGGCTGGTCCCCGTCATCGACAACCGGACCATCAAACGTGAGGTCGGGCAGCTCCTGAAGCGGATCGAGAGCCACATACCCGACGTGGACGCCGTCGTTCGCGACCTGTCGGGTGGCCAACGCCAGGCGGTCTCGATCGCGCGAGCCCTCTACTGGAACGCTCGCGTCGTGATCATGGACGAGCCGACGGCAGCCCTGGCGGTGATGGAGACCCGCAACGTCCAGCACATGGCCAGACAGCTCGCGGAAGAAGGCGTCGGCGTGATCTACATCGGCCACAACCTGGTGGAGATCCTCGACATCGCCGACCGTATCGCGGTGATGTATCGCGGCACCATGGTCTTCGAGACCCGGGCCGCGGAGACCGACCAGGACGAATTGATCCGGTACATGACCGGCTTTACGGAGCTCGCCGGGCGCAGCGGCAATGGGGCCGACGCCAGCGAGCTCGGAAAGGGGTAGTCCGCATGAAACGTATTCTCTCCTTCCTGGCCCTGGCCGCTCTGGTGGGAGGGTTGGGGATGGCGCAGAACGCGCCGGTCTCCAACCTCACGATCCCCGTGATCGTCAAGGCGACCAACTCCCAGTACTGGCAGTACGTGTTCGCCGGGGCGAAAGCGGCGGCGGCCGATCTCGGGATCAAGGTGCAGACGCTCGGCGCCGCAGCCGAGAGCGACGTCGCTCAACAGATCTCGATCCTGGAGGACGCCACCACCAACAATCCCCCGGCCATCGTGATCGCGCCGACGGCGTACGATCCGCTGGCGGCCCCCATCGAGAAGGCGACCAAGGCCGGCATCCCGGTCATCGTGATCGACTCGAGTGTCAACACCACCAGCTATGCCTCGTTCCTGTCGACGGACAACGTGGCAGCAGGACGCCTTGCAGCGGACCAGCTGGCCTCGGCGATCAAGGCCAAGACGGGTAGCGAAGCGGGCAAGGTCGCCTACCTCACCGCGCTCCCCAACGTCGGCTCGCTGACAGCCCGCGACAAGGGCTTCACCGAGGAGATGGCCTCGAAGTATCCGAACATCCAGATCGTCGACCACCGCTACGGCAACAACGACCCGGCCAAGGCCCTCAGCGACGCCAACGACATCATCACGAAGTACCCCGACCTGGTCGGGATCTTCGCCGACAACAACATGATGGGCGACGGCTCGGGGCGAGCCGTCCAGGAGAACAGCCTGCAGGGCAAGGTTTCGGTCGTGGCCTTCGACACCGATGATCAGGAGATCAGCTTCCTGAAGTCCGGCGTCATCGACGCGCTCATCGTGCAGGACCCCTACATGATGGGCTACGCCGGCGTGTGGTACGCCGCCGCGGCGCACTTCGGCGCGAGACTGCCGAAGAACCTGGATACGGGCGTAACCGCCGTCACCAAGGCCAACATCGACCAGCAGCCTGCGATCGGGCTGCTCGACGCTTCCAAGCGCAAGCTCACCCCGTTCCTGGGCGAATGAGTCGTTCGGGAGGCGCCGCCAACGCGGCGCCTCCCTCATTGCATCGCACTTCAGGAGGAACACGGCCCCTATGACTGCCTTACGAGAACGCTTCGGACTCCGGCTCGAAGGGCTGTTGCAGCTTTTCGTGTTCTTCCTGACGGCACTGGTGTGGGTGGGGCTGGCGGTGTTTGCGCCACGTTTCCTCTCTGCGCACAACATCACCAACATCCTGCGCCAGGTCTCGATCGTCAGCGTGATCGCCTTCGGTGAGCTCTTCACGATCATCATCGCCGGCATCGACCTGACGGTAGGCTCGCTCGCCGCGCTGTGCGGCGTCGTACTCGCCGCCACCGTCGCGTCCGGGGTGCCGCTCGCCGTGAGCATCATCGCCGGCCTGGCGGTCGGTGCGGCCGTGGGCATCATCAACGGCGTAGGTACCTATCGACTCGGAATCCCCGCGTTCATCATCACGCTGGCCGGGCTGGAGTCCTACCGGGGCATCGCCTTGCTCGTCTCGGGCGGTCTTTCGATCGCGAATCTTCCACCTTCGTTCTCCAACTTCGGGTCCTCCGTGACCCTGGACGTCCCGAACCTGTTCATCGTCACGCTCCTGGTCGGCCTGGTCGCCGACTTCGTGCTGCGGCGCACACGGACGGGCCGCTATCTCTACGCCATCGGATCCAGTGCGGAGGCCGCCCGCAGGGCCGGCATCTCCGTCGGCGCCGTGACCATCCTCGCCTACGTCGTGAGCGGCCTCCTGGCGGGCGCCGGCGGCGAGCTCCTCGTCGCGCGTCTGGCGGTCGGCAGCCCGACCGCCGCCATGAACTACGAGCTGCAGGCGATCGCCGCCGCCGTCGTCGGTGGCGCCAGCCTCTTCGGTGGCCGCGGCTCGATCTTCGGTACCTTCATCGGCGCCCTGTTGTTCGGAACGATCGCCAACGGCGCCAACCTGCTCGGCATCGACCCCTTCTGGGAGATGGTCGCCGAAGGCGTGCTCATCGCGCTGGTGGTGTACATCGACAACATCCAGAAGAGGCGCTATGCAGGCGCTTGAGGCTTGAAGCACTTCGTCATCGCGCACGATCTGGGGACGAGCGGCGACAAGGCCACCCTGTTCGATGCCGAAGGCAACCTACGAGGGAGCGCCTTCCAACCGTACGGCACCGAGTACTTGCGGCCCGGCTGGGCCGAGCAGGACGCCGAGTCCTGGTGGTCGGCAGTGTGCCGCTCTACTCGCGAGCTGCTCACCTCCGCCGGTGTGCCCGCCTCGGACATCGCGGCGATCGGTTTCAGCGGTCAGATGATGGGGTGCGTTGCCCTCGCACGGGATGGGACACCCCTCAGGAAGGCCATCATCTGGGCGGATCATCGCGCCCTCGACCAGGAACGCTGGTGTGCCGAGCGCATCACCCCTGGAACCGTGTATGACATCACGGGCCACCGCCTGAGCGCATCGAACTCGCTGTGCAAGATGCTCTGGCTGCGCGAACACGAGCCGGACCTCTACGCCCGCACCCACAAGTTCGTCCAGGCGAAGGACGCGATCGTAGCTCGCTTGACCGGGAACTTCGTCACGGACTTCTCCGACGCCTCGGGTACGAACCTACTGGATCTCGAGAGCAGGACCTACTCGACGTCCATCCTCGAGGCCACCGGACTCGATCCCGACAAGCTTCCGACGTTGACCGAGTCGGCTTCGGTGGCGGGGACGGTGTTGCCGGAGGTCGCAGACGCCGTCGGCCTGCAAGCCGGCACCCTGGTCGTGATCGGCGCCGGAGACGGTGCTTGCGCCACGCTCGGCGCCGGCGCCTACGAGCCGGGCCGGACGTATGTGAGCATCGGCTCCAGCGCATGGGTCGCGCTCGCTTCGGAGCGTCCGCTTGCCGACCCGAGCCGGCGTACGTTCACCTTCGCCCACATCGTGCCCGGGCTCTACATCCCGTGCGGAACCATGCAAGCTGCGGGAGTGTCGTACCACTGGATCTTCGATGTCCTGACGAGCTCGGTCGAACGGGTGTCGGGCAGAGAAGGCAGCATGAGCTTCGAGCAGCTCAACGAGCTCGCTTCGCGTTCTCCCGTCGGAAGCAGGGGCCTGGTCTTCCTGCCGTATCTTCTCGGGGAGCGGAGCCCTCGCTGGGATCCCGGCGCCCGCGGTGCGTTCGTCGGCCTCACCGTCGGACACGGAACCGAGGACGTGGTGCGTTCCGTCGCCGAAGGTATCGTGATGAACCTGCGCCTGATCCTGGACGCGTTCGCGGAGCTCGGGGCCCGCGCGGACCACGTTCGCGCGGTCGGGAACGTCGCAGGGAGCCGCTTCTGGAACCAGCTCATGGCCGATGTCTTCGGTGTTCCCGTGCGTCCCATGCGGCACCTCGCCGACTCGACGTCCATGGGTGCGGCCGTCACGGCAGGCGTGGCGTCGGGGCTCTACGACGGGTTCGACGTGATCGATGCGATGAATCCGGTGGAAGAGCGGATCGCCCCGGACCCTGCCTCCGTCCTCGCGTACGAACGGCAACTCCTCGATTTCGAGGCCGTGTACCGGGCGCTCGCGCCGATCTTCGCTCGGAACGAGCAGCCACGCCCGACGGCCTTCGAGGCGTGACTCCGACCTTTCGACCCCGCCGTGCAGGAAGGGAGCACCATGGAACTCTTCATCGACAGCGCTGATCGCGGCGACCTGGGGACGCTGCCCACGCACCCCGTTGTCACCGGCGTCACGACGAACCCGACCCTGCAGCGTGCCGCCGGACTCGATGACGATGAGCTCGAGGAGCTCATCCGAGGCCTCCTCGCAGCCGGGACTCCAGCCGTGCACAGGCAGGTCGAGGCGAGGGAAGCGGACGCCATCGTCGAGCAGGGTCTGGACTACGCAGCGTTGAGCGAGCGCGGGCGCATCTTCGTCAAGGTGCCCGCGACACGGGCCGGCCTGCACGCGGTGAGCCGGTTGGCGGAGAGCGGGATCCCCTGCACCGTCACGGCGGCTTTCGACGTCGAGCAGGTCCTCTTCGCCCAGACGTGCGGCGCGCGCTATGTCGCACCGTACCTAGGCCGCATGAACGACGCCGGGATCGAAGGTCTCGCGAGGATCGCTCGCATGCAGGCCGTGCTCGATCGCTTCGCGCCCAACGGAGGGCCGCGCTGCAAGCTGCTCGTCGCCAGCGTGCGAACCCTGGACGACCTGCGGTCGCTTCTCGACATCGGAGTCGACGCCGCTACCATCAAGCCGGACCTGGCCCGGCGAGCGCTGGAGAACGAGGCGACGCTCCGAGCGGAGACCGCGTTCCTGGCCGATGCAGCCGCAGCGAACCGGCGAGAGTAGACCGCCGCACCCCGCCCCACACGTCGGCGGGACGGCTCAAGGAGATCGGCCATGCTGCTACAGCTTGCCATCGACCATCCCGATGCCCTCGCCATCGCTCGGCAGGTCGCCGACCTCGTCGACATCCTCGAAGTCGGTACGCCGCTGCTGAAGCGGTTCGGTCTGGCGTCCATCATCACGGCCCGCGAGATCGCCCCCCATGTTCCTGTCCTCGCCGATACCAAGACGGTCGACGGGGGCATGCTCGAGGCGGAGATGGTCTTTCATGCCGGCGCCACCCTCATGACGGTGCTCGCCTGTGCCGACCCGGCGACCTTCGACGCTGCGTGGGCCGTTGCCGAGAAGCACGACGGCTTCCTGGTCTTCGACACGATCGCCGGAGGCATGGACAGGCTCGAGCCGACCGACCCCGGCTCCGCTAGAGGATCCATGGTGTCCATTCACTCGGGCCTCGACATGCGCGAGCAAAGCCGGCCATCGATGGCGGAGGACCGCACGAAGGCTGCCTCCCTCCGCGCCAGGGGCTACGGGGTAGCGTTCGCCGGCGGCATCGACACCACCAACCTGGCGCATTACGTGGAGCTGGAGCCCGACGTGATCGTCGTCGGGCGCGCGATCACCGCCGCCCCCGACCCGAGAGGAGCCGCCGAGTGGATCCGATCCCACCTGCACCGACCCGGCCATGGATGGCCGTGGGAGCTGAGCTAGAACGCCTTCTCGAACAGCTGGACCCCGCCCAGTTCGACGCCATGGTGGCCCGCTTTCGCGATGTGCACCGCACCTGGTTCTTCTCCGGCCAAGGGCGCTCCGGCCTCGTAGCGGCGATGGTGGCGATGCGGTTCATGCACCTCGGCCGCCGCGCGCACGTACCGGGCGAAGCCACGGCACCCGCTATTCGTGAGGGCGACGGCATGCTCGTGGTCTCGGGGTCGGCCAGGACACCGGTGAGCCTGCACTACGGCAGGATCGCCAAGCAGCAGCACGCCACTCTCCTGCTCGTCACCCGTCAGCCGTCAGGGCCGCTCGCCAGGCTGGCCGACGCGCTGCTCGTGCTTCCCACCCAGGACTCTCTCCAGTTCGGCGGCAGCCTGTTCGAGCAGGGCGCTCTGCTGGCGCTCGACGCGATCGTGCTCAGTCTGGGCCGCGGCAGCCAAGAGACGTTCACGGACATGGCACACCGCCACACCAACCTGGAATGACATCGGGCAAGGGCTGCTGGGCCTCGAAGCGTCCGGCTACCCATCCAGGGTGCTTGAACGGCAGATCAGCGTTGCGAGCTCGTCGTCGCGACTACAGCGGCATGTTGCCGTGCTTCTTGAACGGCCGCTCCTCCTGCTTGCCC
>CAZIBD010000120.1:0-6755 GCA_964536935.1 uncultured bacterium
TGGATGGCGTTCATGACCATGTTGAGCTGGCTCAGCTCCGCGCCCTTGGGCTGGCCGGTGGTGCCCGAGGTGTAGAGGATGACGGCCGTGTCGAGCGCCGAACTGGGGTAGACGTCGGTGAGGGGTTCCTGCGTGGCCAGGAGGCTGCCCAGCGTAAGGGCGCCGTCGACGGGCGAGGCGGCCTTGGGGTCGCCCGTCATCACCACCAGGTGGCGGCAGCCGGGGGTCTCCTCGAAGGCCTTCGCCCCCTCCCGGGCCATGGGCAGCTCGGGTGTGCCTTCGAAGACGAAGTAGGCGGCCGCGTCGCTGTCCTTGAGGTGGTAGGCGATCTCCCGCGCCTTGAGCAGCACGTTGAGCGGCACCACCACGCAGCCCGCCTTGAGGATCCCGTAGTACACGACGGGGAAGAAGGGCAGGTTGGGGCACGACAGCGCCACCTTCTCGCCGGGCAGAACCCCGCGCTGGCGCAGGAAGCCGGCCACCTTGTCGCTCATGGCGTCGAGGGTGCCGTAGTCGAGGCTGGTGTCACCCATCCGGACGGCCACCCGTTCGGGGTAGTGGAGAGCGTGTTCGCGGACGAAGCGGCCGAGATTCAGCATGCTTTTCCCTTCCCGAGCCCGAATTGTGGTTGCTCCCAAGGATAGCAGAGGCGCCTTGGCGCGCCTGCCGCGGCCGCACGTGGTGGGACACCCCTGCCCGGGCGTGGCCCCGCGGAACTGGCCGCCTCGCCGCGCGGTCGCCGGGTGGCTACCAGGTAGCCAGCAGGAGCAGCGCGGCGGCCCGCTCGAGCTTGTTGACGGGGTTGGGCGTGAGCGCCACGAGGCCGTCGACGGCCTCGGCGATGCGATCGAGGTCGTCACGATCGACGCCGTCCAGGGCCTCGATCTCGACCTCGTCGAAGGAGGCGCTGCGGTCGCTGCCCGGGGAGCGAGCGGTGACCGCGTCGAAGCCGAGCTGCGCGACCTGCCGATCGCCGTGCAGGATCCGAAACGGCACCCGGGTGGTCTCGAGCTCGACCCGCGGGCGAAGCCCGGCGGGGTCGACCCCCACCGGAAGGCGCTCGAGGATGGCGTCGGGCCACGCGTCCTCGCCGGCGGTGGCGGGCATCGGGACCTCCAGCTCCTCGCGCCGGTGGAGCGCCGCGTCCGTCTGCCCGACGGCCTTCAGCCCCACCCAGACGCGGTCTCCGAGGCGCCGCCTGCGCAGCCCCAGGCCGGCGTCGCGGAGGCTGCCGGCATCGTCGTCGTAGTAACGGTCCTGGAGGTCCTGGACGGACGCCGCCTCGGCGTCGAAGGGGGTGGGTCCGAGGGCGGCGCGCAGCTCGGTCAGCGAGGGCACGTAGGCGTCCAGCACCGAGAACTTGAGCTCGCGCTCCAGCGGCATGGTCGAGTCTACTGCGCGCCGCGCAGGGGGCCCGCCCGGGCCGTCCTCAGGGGAGGGGTTGCCGACGTGTCGGGGGCCGGCCGTTACCGTGTGCCACGCATTGTCGCAAGGGCCAGACGGCCCTTCGGGGCGGTACCGGGCGGTGGTATACTCGTCGAACTAGCCCAAGCGCATGGCTTCATGGACCTCGTGCCCGTGTCACCGCGCAGATCAGCACGAAAGGAAGCCGATACCGATGCCCAACATCCGCAACGTGGCCGTCCTTTCGCACAGCGGTGCGGGGAAGACGTCGCTCGTCGAGGCGATGCTCTACCGCGCCGGTGCGATTCCGAACCTCGGAAGGGTCGAGGACGGGGGTACGGTCTCCGACCATACTCCCGAGGAGAAGCGGCGCAAGATCTCCATCTATACCTCGATCCACCCCTTCACCTGGAAGGGGGAGGACTTCAACGTCCTCGACACGCCGGGGTACGCCGACTTCACCGGCGAGATCCGCGGTGCCCAGGCGGCGGCGGACGCGGCGCTGGTGGTGGTGTCGGCGGTTTCGGGGGTCTCGGTCGGGACCGAACGGGTGTGGTCGTCGAGCGTCGAGCGCGAGCTGTCGAGCCTCTTCGTCATCAACAAGATGGACCGCGAGAATGCCGATTTCTTCCGCACCATGGCCGACATCGAGGCCACGCTGCAGGGCAACATCGCCGCGATCCAGATCCCGATCGGCCAGGCCGAGGAGTTCCGGGGCATCGTCGACCTGCTGGACATGAAGGCCTATACCTGGCCCGACGGCGAGCCTCAGGAGGAGCCGGTCCCCGACGAGGTGTCCGGCGTGGCGAACGAGTACCGCGACCGCCTCATCGAGGCCATCGTCGAGACCGACGACGAGCTGATGATGCAGTACCTGGAGGACGCGGACCTCGACTCCGACGAGCTTCAGAAGGCCTTCGACAAGGCGGTCCGGGCCGGCGAGCTGACCCCGGTGCTGCTCACCTCGGCGACCAGGGTGATGGGCGTCAGCCTGCTGATGGACTTCATGGTGCACGGGGTGCGCCACGTGCAGGACCACCGCCCGCTCGCGGTGGAGAAGGGCGAGTCGCCGGAGCTGGGTGAGGGCCACCCCTTCAGTGCGCGTGTGTTCAAGACCGTCGTCGACCCCTACCTCGGGAAGGTGTCGCTGATGCGAGTGCTGTCCGGCAGCGTCAAGGCGGGATCCACCGTCAAGGACCCGAACCAGGACGCCGACGTGCGGGTCTCCCACCTGTACGTGCCGAGCGGCAAGGACCTGAACGAGGTCAAGGAGCTGTCCGCCGGCATGATCGGAGCGATCACCAAGGTCGAAGAGGTCAGGACCGGCGACACGCTGTGCGACCCCGCGAACGTGTTCCAGCTCGCGCCGATCCGCTTCCCCTCGCCGGTGATGGCGCTCGCGCTCGAGCCCAAGTCACGCGGCGACGAGGACAAGATGTCCGACGGCCTCCACAAGCTCCTCGACGCCGACCCCACCCTGTTGCTGGAGCGCAACGCCGACACCCACGAGACCGTGCTGTGGGGGATGGGCCACGTGCACCTCGAGATCGCCGTCAACGCGCTGAAGGAGCGCTTCGGGGTCGAGGTCGAGACGCAACCGCCGGCGGTCGCGTACCGCGAGACCATCCAGGGAAGTGGCGACGCCCGCTACCGCCACAAGAAGCAGACCGGCGGTGCCGGCCAGTTCGCCGAGGTAGCGTTGCGCGTAGCTCCCCTGGCGCGCGGCGAAGGCTTCCAGTTCGACTGGAAGGTCGTGGGCGGCTCGATCCCGACCCAGTTCCGGCCGAGCTGCGAGAAGGGCGTGCGCAGTGCCCTGGAGTCGGGTGTGTTGGGCGGGTTCCCGGTCCAGGACGTGCAGGTCGAGGTCTACGACGGCAAGGACCACCCCGTCGACTCCAAGGACATCGCCTTCCAGATCGCGGCCGCGCAGGCGTTCAAGGAGGCCATGCAGCAGGCCAAGCCGGCCCTGCTGGAGCCGGTGGCGCTACTGAAGGTGCGCGTCCCCGACAACTTCACCGGCGACGTCATCTCCGACCTGAACACGCGTCGCGGGCGCATCCTGGGCATGGACAGCGAGGGATCGGTGAGCGTGGTCAGCGCGCACGTCCCGATGGGCGAGATCCTGAGCTACTCCCCGGACCTCCGCTCGATGACCGGCGGGCGCGGCGTGTTCTCGCTGAAGTTCGACCACTACGACGCGGTGCCGAGCCAGGTGGCCGAGCGGGTGGTGGCGGAGCGCCAGAAGGAGAAGACGGCCTCGTAGCGTAGAGCCGGCCGTGGCGCAGGGGCGCGCGGGTCGGGAGCGCGGGCGCACCCCGTCGAAGTGGCACGTGCGGCGCGATTCCGTGGTGTCGCGCTCGAGGGAGCGCCCGGGTCCCTGCGGCAGGTTCAGCGATTCAGGGCTTGCGCGGCTCGAGCAGCGGCGCCAGGTTCATGCCGCTCAGGTAGGCGAGGAACGACGGTAGGATCGGCAGCACGCAGGGCGAGAGGAACGACAGCGCACCGGCCCCGAACGCGAGCGCCAGGGTGGGCGCGGCCATGGTGCCGAACAGCGCGCTCTCGGCGCTGCCCATGTTGGCCAGGTAGGGGGAGAGGGCGTTGAGGGCGCCGGTGAGCAGCAGCACGCCCACCGCGATGAGCAGCACCGCACCCACCTTCTCGAGCACGCCCGAGTAGCGCCTGAGGCCCCGCGTCAGGGGCAGCAGCTGCGACAGCGCCAGGAAGGGCAGCGAGAAGCCCAGCGAGTAGAAGAGCAGCAGCAAGCCGCCCTGGGCGCCGCCGCCGCTGGTGGCGGCGATGCCGAGGATGCCGGCCAGGATCGGGCCGATGCAGGGCGTCCAGCCGGCCGCGAACGCCACCCCCACCACCGCCGAGCCGAGGTAGCCGCTCGGCTTGTTCATGAGGTGCAGCCGCAGCTCCTGCTTGAACATGGGCAGCGGCAGCACGTCGAGCATGATCACGCCCATCACCACCAGCAGCACCCCGGCGACGACGCGCAGGACGTTGCCGTAGGCGAACAGCAGGTGGCTGAGCAGCCCCGCGCTGAAGCCGAGCGCCACGAACACGGCCGACAGGCCCGCCACGAAGGCGAGCGTGTGCAGGGCCAGGTGGAGCCGGAGTGGCAGCGGCCCGCTGTCGGCGCGCGCTTCCGGCGTCACAGGGATGCCAACTGGGTCCGGACGTCCTGGGCGAGCTCACGCCCGAGCTCGTCGGCTTCCTTCGCCTCGCCGCTGACGCTCGCCTGCAGGGTGGTCTCGCCTCGCAGCACGGCGCCGAAGAGGGTGAGCTCACCGTCCTCGGTGACGTTGGCCAGCGCCCCGACCACGCAGCCGCTGCACCCCTGCTCGTCGCCGTCGCCGAGAGCCTTGGCGAAGCTGCGCTCGGCGCGCACCCGGTCGAAGCTCGGGCGGTGCTGCAGCGAGTAGGCCACCTCGAAGGCGAGGTCGTCGTCGGCGCGCACCAGCAACCCCAGCGCGCCCTGGCCGGGGGCGGGGGCGAAGGCCTCGGGCTCGAGCACCGCGTCGAGCCGGTTCCGGTGATCGAGCGCGATCAGCGTCGCCGCCGGGATGAGCAGGCCGTCCAGCTCGCCCGAGGTCAGCAGCTTGAGGTCGCCCTCCAACGTGCCGGACACCTCCACCGCCTCGAGATCGGCGCGCTGGCCGCGCAGGTAGGCGCCGTCACGGCCGTTCATCACGCCCAGCCGCGCGCCCCGCGGCAGATCCTCCAACGTGTGGCGGCCCTTGGTGACGAGCGCGGTACGCGGATCCAGGCGCCGCGACACCGCCGCCAGCGTCACCTCCTCGGGCAGGGACAGCGGGAGGGTCTCGAGCTGGGCCACCACCACGCCGATGTCACCCTTCACCAGCGCCTGCAGCAGCGGATCGGACGCGCCGTCCTCGGCGTTCGAGGAGGCGGCGTTCTTGATGGTGCGGAGGGCGAAGTTCACGTCCGGCCACTCGTCCGTCAGTTGCTCGAGCACGTCTCGAGCCTGGCGCAGCGCGAGAGCGCCGTCGCGGTTGCCCAGCACGATTCTTGCCATGGCCATGTTGTATCACACTCGGAGGCGCGGGCGGACGCCAGAAAGCCTCTGCAGCAAGGCATCGCGGGCCATCGGGGAAGGCCGTCCGCGCGGCGGCGGCGGCCGGCGCTGCCGGGGCCTCAGGCGCTGGCCAGCGCTGCTTCCTTCAGCTCCTCCACACGGTCGGTCTGCTCCCAAGGGAAGCTGTCGCGCCCGAAGTGTCCGTAGGCGCTGGTGGCGGCGTAGATGGGTCGGCGAAGATCCAGCTGGGCGATGATCGAGGCCGGGCGAGCGTCGAACACCTTCGCGATCAGCTCGCTGAGGCGCTCGTCACCGAGCTCGGAGGTGCCGTAGGCGTCGACGTACATGCCTACCGGGTGAGCGACGCCGATGGCGTAGGCGAGCTGCACCTGGCAGCGCTCGGCGAGGCCCGCAGCGACCACGTTCTTGGCGATGTAGCGGGCGTAGTAGCTGGCGGAGCGGTCGACCTTGGTGGGGTCCTTGCCGCTGAAGGCGCCGCCGCCGTGGGGCACGGCGCCGCCGTACGTGTCGACGACGATCTTGCGGCCGGTCAGGCCGGCGTCGGCCTGGGGACCGCCGCGCACGAAGCGCCCGGTGGGGTTGACGAGGTAGCGGGTGCGCTCGTCGAGCAACCCCTCGGGCACCACCGGCCTCACCACGTGCTCCTTGACCTCCTCGCGCAGCTGCTCGAGGGTCACGTCCGGGTCGTGCTGGGCCGAGACCACGACGGTCCTGACATGGGTCGCGCGCTCCCCCTCGTAGTTCAGGGTGACCTGCGCCTTGCCGTCGGGGCGCAGGTAGGGCAGGATGCCGTCCTTGCGCACGGTGGCCAAACGCTTGGTCAGAGCGTGCGCCAGCATGATCGGCAAGGGCATCAGCTCGGGCGTCTCGGTGGTGGCGTAGCCGAACATGAGGCCCTGGTCGCCGGCGCCGACGAGGTCGAAGTCGTCGCCGCTGTCGGCCTCCTGGGCGCGGTCGACGCCCATGGCGATGTCGGGCGACTGCTCGTTGACGGCGATGAGCACGGCGCTGTGGTCGGCGTCGATGCCGTAGGCGGCGTCGGTGTAACCGACGTCGCGCACCGCCTGGCGCACGATGGCCTGGAAGTCGACGTAGCCGTGGCAGGTGATCTCGCCGGCGATCAGCGCGAGGCCGGTGGTGAGGATGGTCTCGGCCGCCACGCGGGCATACGGGTCTTCGGTGATGATGGCGTCCAGGACGCTATCGCTGATGCGGTCGGCGAGCTTGTCGGGGTGCCCCTCGTTCACCGATTCGGCGGAGATGAGTCTGCGCACGCCTGTGTCCTCCAGGG
>CAZIBD010000121.1:0-6338 GCA_964536935.1 uncultured bacterium
GCGCCGTGGGTGGAGATGAAGTACTCCAGCACGTCCAGGCCCTCGCGGAAGTTCGCGCGGATGGGGAGCTCAATGGTGTCACCCGAAGGCTTCGCCATCAGCCCGCGCATGCCGGCGAGCTGGCGAATCTGCTGCGGGTTGCCACGAGCGCCCGACTGCGCCATCACGAACAAGGGGTTGAACGGCATGTTGTCGCGGAAGTTCTCGAACACCGCGTCCTTGACCGCCTCGGTGGTGTCGTTCCAGAGCCGGACGACCTGCTGGAACCGCTCCTGTTCGGTGACGAAGCCGCGTTCGAAGGCGGTGTTGATGCGCTCGAGCTTCGTCTGCGCGTCCGCCAGCAACTCCTTCTTCTTGGGGGGGATGGCGACGTCATCGATCCCGATGGTGATCCCGCTGGTGGTGGAGAGCTCGAAGCCGTACTGCTTCAGGCCGTCCAGCAGGGCAGCGGTCCGCTCGATGCCGAGACGCTTGAACGAGTCGACCACCAGATCGCGAAGCGCCCCCTTCTCGTAGGCCGTGTCGTAGCGGATCATGCCCGGCGGCAATTCGACGCCGCCCTCGGCGAGCGTCTCCTTGACCATGCGGGCGAACAGGCAACGCCCGGGGCTCGTCTCCTCGATGTCGCCGTCGTCGACGCGCACCGTGACCACGTCTTGCATGTCGATCTCGCCGGACTCGACGGCCAGAAGCGCCTCGTCGACGTTGCCGAAGCGGTAGCGCAACCGGCCGACGCTGGTCTCCTCGCCCCCGACCTGGATGGTCGAGTTGAGGTCGAGCTCGCCGGCGTCGAACGCCTCGAACGCCTTCTCGGGGTTGTCGAAGTCGCGCCCCACGCCGCGGTGCCCGGTATGCACCTGCGTCAGCACGAACAGCCCGAGGATGATGTCCCGGCTCGCCTGGACGTTCGGGTCGCCGTGGGCCGGGCTCAACAGGTTGTGGCTGGACAGCATCTGCAGCCGCGCCTCGGACTGCGCGTAGACCGAAAGCGGCACGTGGATGGCCATCTGGTCGCCGTCGAAGTCGGCGTTGAACGCCTCGCACACCAGCGGGTGCAGCTGGATCGCCTGCCCCTCGACCAGCACCGGCTCGAACGCCTGGATGCCGAGACGGTGGAGCGTCGGCGCGCGGTTCAAGAGGACCACGCGGTCCTGGATGACCTCCTCGAGCGCGTCCCAGATCTCGTCGCGGGTGTCACGGTAGCGCTCGAGAAGCTTGCGGGCGCTCTTGATGTTGCTGACGATGCCCCGCTCCTCCAGCTTCTTGAACAGGAAGGGCTTGAACAGCTCCAGCGCCATGCGCTTCGGCACGCCGCACTGATGGAGCTTGAGCTGCGGGCCGACCACGATGACGCTGCGGCCCGAGTAGTCCACGCGCTTGCCGAGCAGGTTCTGACGGAAGCGCCCCTGCTTGCCGCCGAGCAGGTCGGTGAGGCTGCGCAGCGGCCTGTCGGAGCCGGGGTGCACCACGGCGCTGCCGCGGCGCCCGTTGTCGATCAGGGCGTCGACCGCCTCCTGCAGCATGCGCTTCTCGTTGCGCACGATCATCTCGGGGGCGCCCTGCTGCATCAGCTTCTTGAGGCGGTTGTTGCGGTTGATCAGTCGGCGGTAGAGGTCGTTGAGGTCGCTGGTGGCGAAGCGACCGCCCTCCACCTGCACCATCGGGCGCAGGCTGGGCGGCATGATCGGCACCGCGTCCAGGATCATCCACGACGGGTCGTTGCCCGACGCCAGGAAGGCGCGCACGATCTCCAAGCGCTTGCGGGCCTTGGCCCGCTTGTGGCGGCTCGGAGATTCCATCTCCTCGACCAGCTCGGCTTCGAGCGTCGGCAGGTCGAGCGTGGAGAGCAGCTCGCCGATCGCCTCGGCGCCCATCTTCGCCTCGAAGTCGTACGACTCGATGACGCGCACCTGCTGACGGACCAGGTCGATCTCGATCCGGCCCGAGATGTCGGACTTGAGGCGCCCCTCGTCGGCGAGGTCGTCGCCGGGAAGGACACGATCGCCGTTGACCACGATCGGCTCGTCCTCGTAGGGGTAGACCCGGGCGCGAGAGACGATGATACTTGCCGGGTAGGCCAGGTGGACCGTGCCGTCGGCGGCGGCCACGATCTCCTGGGCGGCGTCGATGGCGCCGACGACCTTCTCTCCGGCGCGCACGTCGGCCCCGTCTCCGACCAGGACGTGCATGGTCGGGTTGATCTCGTGCTCCTCACGGCGCGCCCACTCGACCTTGAGGGTCACGGTGACGTCCTTGCCCTTGGCCTTGCTGGCGCGGACGGCGGCCGTGGCGTCGGCGGGGAGCTTCAGCGTGGTGCCGCTGGAACCCTTCGCCAGCTCCATGCCCTCTTCGATGAACTCGCCGTCGCCGACGAGCAGCTCCATGCCGGTCGGGACGAGGTAGGCGAAGCGCACCTCCTCGTCGTCGACGTCCCGGATCATCAGGATGCCGCCGTCCGAGCCGATGGGGAGCAGCTCGGCCACTCCTTCGGCCTCGCTCTTGAGGACCACGTCGCTGGTGAGGTCGGCAATAGGCTGGCCGCCCTTGTAGCCCTCCTCCTCCTCGATGTAGTCCTTCTTCGGCAGCAGCAGACGGCCGTCGCGCGACTCACGGTAGTCGAGGGTCACCTTGCGGGGGAAGCGGTACTGGGCGATGCCGGCGAGCTTCGACTTGACGCCCTTGGCCAGCGACTGACCCTGCTCCACCTGCTCCCCGTCGGCGACCACCGCGTCCTCGCCGTTCGGCACGGTGTAGGTCTCCTGCATGCCGTAGCGAAGCTGGCGGTACTCGTCGTCGGTCAGGAGGTCGCCGCGTCGCAGCGGCCGCCCGTTCATGTGCGCCCCCTGCGGATCGGTGACGATGTACTTGGCGAAGTACAGCACCTGCTCGAGCTGGCTCGTCGACAGGTTCAGCAGCGCGCCGATCTTGCTCGGGATGTCCTTGACGTACCAGATGTGCGCCGCGGCGGTCGCCAGCTCGACATGCCCCATCCGGTAGCGTCGCACGGTCGACTTCGTGACCTCGACGCCGCACCGCTCGCACACCTTGCCGGCGAAGCGCTGCCCGCGGTACTTGCCACAGGAGCACTCCCAGTCCTTCTCGGGGCCGAACACGCGCTCGTCGAACAGCCCGTCCCGCTCCGGCTTGAGCGTGCGGTAGTTGATCGTCTCCGGCTTGGTGATCTCCCCGTAGCTCCAACCCCGGATACGCGCCGGCGACGCGATCTGGATCTGGACGCGGGTGAACTCTCTCAGGTCTCTCATGGGCATCCCTTCAGGAAAGCGCCGTTTCGGGAAGACATGCGGCTCACCAGTGCCGCCCGCTCTCGTCGAACATGCTCACCGGCTTGTCGTCGTCGTCGAGGACGCGCACGTCCAGGCCGAGCGAGTGCAGCTCCTTGACCAGGACCTTGAACGACTCCGGGATGGTGGGCTCGAGCACGTCGTTGCCCTTGACGATGGCCTCGTAGGCCGCGTTGCGGCCATCGATGTCATCGGACTTGATGGTCAGCATCTCCTGCAGCGTGTAGGCCGCGCCGTGGGCCTGGAGCGCCCAGCCCTCCATCTCACCCAGACGCTGCCCGCCGAACTGGGCCTTGCCGCCCAGCGGCTGCTGCGTGATGAGCGAGTAGGGGCCGGTGGAGCGCGCGTGCATCTTGTCCTCGACCATGTGGTAGAGCTTCATGACGTACATGATCCCGACCACAATGGGGGCGTCGATGGCCTCGCCGGTCCGGCCGTCGTACAGCACCGCCTTGCCCGCCATGGCGAGCGCGCGCTCTGCGTCGTGCGGCTCCAGCTCGGACGGGATGATGCCCAGCTTAGCGGCGCGGCGGTGCACCTCGAGCTCGCGCCGGTCCGGATCGAACCCCGCGCTCACCTTCGCTTCGATGTCCCGGTCGGCCGCCTCCTTGAGCTTCTGCTTGATCTCCTCCTCGCGCGCGCCGTCGAACACGGGGGTCACGTAGGAAACCCCGTCCTTCAGCGCGGCCAGGCCGAGGTGCGTCTCCAGGATCTGACCCAGGTTCATGCGCGACGGGACGCCGAGCGGGTTGAACACCAGATCGACGGGGGTGCCGTCGTCGAGGTAGGGCATGTCTTCCGGAGGCAGGATCTTGGCGACCACGCCCTTGTTGCCGTGCCGGTTGGCGAGCTTGTCGCCCTCGATCAGGCGGCGCTTCTGCGCCACGTAGACCCGCACCATCTCTTGCACGCCCGGCTTGAGCTCGACACCCGGGTCGCCGCGCTTGAAGCGCACCGTGCGCAGCACGATGCCCCCGTCACCGGGAGGCACCCGCAGGCTGGTGTCCTTCACCTCGCGAGCCTTCTCGCCGAAGATCGAGCGCAGCAGTCGTTCCTCGGGGGTAGGGTCCTTCTCCCCCTTGAAGCTCGTGTGACCGACCAGGATGTCGCCCTGCTTGACCTCCGCTCCGATGCGAACGACGCCGTCCTCGTCGAGGTCGCGCAGCGCGGCCTCGGAGAGACCGGGGATGTCCCGCGTGATCTTCTCGGGACCGAGCTTGGTGTCGCGCGCTTCCTTCTCGAACTTCTCGATGTGCACGCTGGTGTAGACGTCGCCGCGGACGAGCTTCTCCGACAACACGATGGCGTCCTCGAAGTTGTAGCCGTCGAACGGCATGATCGCGATGAGGATGTTCTGGCCGAGCGCCAGCCGGCCGTGCTGCGAGGCGGGGCCGTCGGCGATGACGTCGCCAGCCTCGATGTGCTGACCGATGTCGACGATCGGGCGCTGGTCCAGGTTGGTGTTCTGGTTCGAGCGCTGGAAGCGCGTGAGCGCGTACTCGCGCTCGACGCCGGCGTCGGACTCGATGACCACGCGGCGGGCGTCGACGAAGGTGACCGTGCCCGCCTCCTGCGACAGCAGAACCGTGCCGGAATCGCGCGACACCCGCTCCTCGACCCCCGTGCCCACGAAGGGCGCGTCCGACCGGATGAGCGGGACCGCCTGCGACTGCATGTTGGAGCCCATCAGCGCGCGGTTGGCGTCGTCGTGCTCCAGGAAGGGGATGAGCGACGTCGGCACCGAGATAATCTGCTTCGGTGACACGTCCATGAAGTCGACTTCGTCCGGCTCGGCGAACACCGGGTCGCCAAGCTTGCGGGCCACGACGGTGTCGCTCGCGAAGCTGCCACCGTCGCCCAGCGGCGTGTTCGCCTGCGCGATGATGTAGCGGTCCTCCTCGTGAGCGGTCATGTAGACCACGTCGTCGGTGACCTTGCCCTTCACCACCTTGCGGTAGGGGGCCTCGATGAACCCCAGATCGTTGACGCGCGCGAAGCTCGCCAGCGAGGTGATGAGGCCGATGTTCGCGCCTTCAGGCGTCTCGATCGGGCAGATGCGGCCGTAATGCGTCCGGTGCACGTCGCGCACGTCGAAGCCGGCACGCTCACGCGTGAGGCCGCCGGGGCCGAGCGCCGAGATGCGGCGCTTGTGACGCAGCTCGGAGAGCGGGTTGACTTGGTCCTTGAACTGGCTGAGCTGGCTACGCCCGAAGAACTCCCGCAGGGCCGCCACGATCGGCCGGTTGTTGACCAGCTTCTGCGGCGTCGCGGCGTCCGGGTTGCCCAGCAGCATGCGCTCGCGTACGCCACGGGCCATCCGGCCCAGGCCGACGCGGATCTGGTCGGCCACCAGCTCGCCCACGGTCCGGATGCGGCGGTTCCCCAGGTGGTCGATGTCGTCCTCCTGGTAGCCGTCCTCGCCCGCCTGCAGCCGCACCAGGTACTGGATGGTCGGGACGAGCCCGTAGTCGACGAAGCGCCCGTCCTCGAAACCGAGGAGCGTGTTCGACGCGTGGCCGAGCTCGAGCTTGGTGTTGATCTTGAAGCGCCCGGCGTCGCCGAGGTCGTATCGCCGCGGATCGGCCAGCAGGCTGAAGAGATAGTTCGTCGCCTTGTCGACCTTGGGCGGATCGCCCGGGCGCAGCACCGTGAACAGGCGCAGCAGCGCCTCATCCGGGGTGATGCCGGTCGCTTCCTCGGACGAAAGCGTCGGCTCCACCAGATGCTCGCTCCCGGCGAACAGCTCCCGGATCTGCTGGTCACCGTATCCGAGCACCCGAAGGAGCAGGGTGAACGGGAACTTGCGCTTGTTGACCTTCATCCAGAGGATGTCGGAGTTGTCGAACTCCAGCTCGATCCAGGGCCCGCGTTTGGGCATGGGGATGATGCTGGCGGTGAGCGAGCGGCTGGTCCCCCGCAAGGAGCTGGTGAAGTAGACGCCCGGGCTGCGATGGATCTGCGAGACGATGACGCGATCGGCACCGTTGATCACGAAGGAGCCGTCCTCGGTCATCAGCGGGAGATCGCCGAGGAAGA
>CAZIBD010000122.1:0-6282 GCA_964536935.1 uncultured bacterium
GGACCGGCTACAACCGTAGCGCTCCAGGGCGTACTCACGGAATGCATACCAGGAGCGTCCGGCAGTGCGTGCTCTGTAGGCCGCACCGTCAGCAAGCCGTGAGCAAACTCTGCATCAGCGAGCGGTGGACGCCATGTGCTCAACATGCTGCCTTGATCTCGTGAGTGCGCTCACGAGATCGGCAGCGTTCTGGGCGGCGCGGAGCGATGACAACTCAACCGCAGATAGCTCGAATCCGCACCACTCTGATCAGCCCGGAGCGAACCTCAGAGCAATCGAGACAATTAAGAGGGGGCGCTCCAGGCCCGTCGGATCTCCGTACTCGAAACGTCTTGACGGAACGCCTCGAGAGGCACGGCACTGAAGAGGGTCCGACTTCCCTCAGGCAGGGGTACGTCATCCAAAGTGAGAACCGCTGTGCCGGTTACGCGGGCAGCCACTAGGAACGCGCACCTTCGTTCACGCAGGCGACCGAGCACGGCGGAGAGCCGTGCAGGATCATCTCCGTAGTACGTAGGATCCACGATCCTCTCCGCCGTATCCGCCCCGACCACGAACACCGTCCCCGGAAACAGCTCTGCCTTCCCCGCAAACAAAGGCTCGTGCGTCAACACCAGCGGCGCCCGCCCCACGAACTGCTGCCCCCTGCGTCGCCCCTCGAACACGTCGATGGGGCTCTTGTCGGCGTTGACGAGCGGCAGCTCGAACACCGGGCGGGCATGCCCACCGTCCACCAGGCCGGCCGCCACCCGCGCCAGCTCCAGGTGCCCTTCGTGCACCGGGTTGAAGGCGCCCGAGAGCATCGCGACGGTCGGTGCATGCTCGCGGTTGGCGCCCGGCAGCTCGGCCGCCAGCGTGCCGTCCTCGCGCACCACCACGTAGGGGCGCACTCCGGCATCGAACTCGGCCAGTAGCGGCGCGGGCTCCAGCCCGACCGCGAGCTCCTCGCCCTCGAGCACCCGCAACGGCGTCGGCCGCAGCACCCCGCAGGCGTCCGCCACGGCCAGCAGGATCACCTCGCTGACCAGGCGCTCCTCGCCCGCCCGGTCGCGCGCGCCCTTCTCCAGCGTGAGCGCATAGGTCGCCGTGCCGAGACCGTCGCGCACCGCCACCACCACGCGGTGCTCGCCCCGCTTCACGCGGTCAGTCGCGATCGACGCCGTACAACCGAGGCCGAACACCGGCAGGCCAACCTCCGCCTCGCCTTCCGCGGCATGGGCGGGCGGGTGGCTCGGTGTCATGTGTTGCCCCTCCGCCAGGTGCCGCGCGCGGCGCCAGGCGGCCTCCGCCATCGCCTTCGCGACCCGGTGGGTGGTGAAGTGCGCCGGCGTGAAACCCACCCACTCCACGATCGACCGTTCGGCGTAGAGATCGATCGCCTCGAGTACCGTACGCGACGAGCCACCCACACCGTGCAACCACGCCAGCGCCTGCGCCCCGGCACCGGAGAAGGCCATCACCATGCGCTGGGGGGTGGCGTGGATGTCGCGGACCAGGCTGAGGTCCTCCCATGAAGCCGCGGCGGGTCCGGCGTCCGCGGAAGGGCGAGAGGCGCGTCGGTGCTCGTCACTCACGTGCCTATTGTGCCACCCCGCACCTCCCGCCCACCAACGCGTCAGCTGCACCGGAATCGCCGCAACAACGCCCTATAGTGACGTGCGCCGGCCCGCCACGGGCTCCGGCGCATCGAACATCCAACGGGCCACGCTCTCCCATCTTGCAGCCCGTCATGATCGGCCCTCAGGAGGGGGAACATGCGGAAACGGGTGTTGGTGACCGGGGGTGCCGGTTTCATCGGCTCGCACCTCTGCGACCGTCTGATCGAGCGCGGCGACGACGTGCTGTGCGTCGACAATCTCTATACGGGCAGCAAGGAGAACGTCGCCCACCTGATGGGCGAGCCGCACTTCGAGTTCATGCGCCACGACGTGACCTTCCCGCTCTACGTCGAGGTCGACGAGATCTACAACCTGGCCTGCCCCGCCAGTCCCATCCACTACCAGCGGGACCCTGTCCAGACCATCAAGACGAGCGTCCACGGCGCCATCAACATGCTCGGCCTCGCCAAGCGCACGGGCGCCAAGATCCTGCAGGCGAGCACCAGCGAGGTCTACGGCGATCCGCAGGTGCACCCCCAGCCCGAGACCTACTGGGGGCACGTCAACCCCGTCGGCACCAGGAGTTGCTACGACGAGGGGAAGCGTGCCGCGGAGACGCTCTTCTTCGACTACCACCGGCAGCACCGCCTGCGCGTGAAGGTCGCCCGCATCTTCAACACCTACGGCCCGCGCATGGCCGTGGGCGACGGCCGGGTGGTCTCGAACTTCATCGTGCAGGCTCTTCGCGGCGAGGGGCTCACGGTGTACGGGGACGGAAGCCAGACCCGCTCGTTCTGCTACGTGGACGACCTGGTGTCGGGCCTCCTCCTGCTCATGGACAGCCCGGACTCGGTGACCGGACCCGTCAACCTGGGCAACCCCACGGAGTCCACCATCCTGGAGCTGGCCGGCGAGGTCTTGACGGCCATAGGCGGGCCCGGCCTGACGCGGCGGGCACTGCCGAGTGACGATCCACGCAATCGCCAGCCGGACATCTCGCTTGCGCGGGAGCTGCTCGGCTGGGGGCCGACCACGCCGCTCGAGGACGGCTTGACGTACACCATCGCGTACTTCCGCGGCGCGTTGCAGCACGGGACGGTGACGGTGGAGACGGAGCTGCCCCAGCCCGCGTGGTCGCGGCCCGGCCGGGTCGCGAACGCGTCCAGGCGCCTCGATCAGTAGGCGCCCCGCCCGAAGATCAGGGCGAGCGGCGTGCGGGCCAGCAGATAGAGATCCATCCACAGCGACCAGTTGCGGACGTAGTAGCTGTCGAGGCGCTCCTGGGTCTGCAGGTCCGCGGTGCTGCGCGAGGTCACCTGCCAGTAGCCGGTCAGGCCGGGAAGCGCCGACACCCTGAGGCGCCGGAAGTCTTCGCCGAACTGCTCGACGTGGTAGTAGGGGAACGGCCGCGGCCCCACGAAGCTCATCTCCCCCTTCAGGATGTTCAGCAGCTGGGGCAGCTCGTCGATGCTGGTCCGCCGGAACAGCCTCCCGATAACGGGGAGCAGCCGCGGATCCGCCGTCAACTTGAAGTGCTGCTCCCACTCCTGCCGTGCTCCCGGAACCGCCTTCAGGTGGCTCTCGAGCAGCGTCTCGGCATCCTTGCGCATGGTCCTCAGCTTCCACACCCGCACGGGCCGGCCGCGGAAGCCCTCCCTGCGTTGGGCGTAGAAGGGGTTGCCGGGGCTGACGACGACGACCGCCAGGGCCGCCAGCAGCAGCACCGGGAGAGCGAGCAGCCCGACCGGAAGGAGCAGCGCCAGGTCCATGGCCCGCTTCGCGATGCGGCTCCGGCGGAACAGCAGGTTCTGCCGGATGTACAGGCCCACGAACCCGCCCATGTCGCGCGCGCCCACCCCCACGCTGTGCAGGCCGAAGACGTTCGGCACCACGATCAGGTGGGGGAACAGGCCCGCGTGCCGCTGCACGAGACACGCCAGCTTCGCGGGCTCGACGCCCGGCATCGCGACGATGCAGTACTGCGCGCGGAACCGCTGCTGGAACCGCGAAGCCTCCGCAAGGCCCCCGACGACCGGCGTGCCGGCGATGGTGGTTCCGTGCGTGCGCGCATCGTCGTCGAAACAGGCCAGCACCTTGAGGTCCACGCCCCTCGTGCCCACCGAGTGCTCGAGGAGGAGCCTGGCCGTACTCCCGGCGCCGAAGATCACCGCCGGCAGGCCCCACCAGGAGGCCCTGGCGACCCAGAGTCGCAACGCAGCCCGAGCCAGAGGCACGGCCACCACCACTAGCAACCATGCAGGCACGAAGGCACCAAGGGACCCCTTGGGGACCGCCTCGGCGGCGTACAGCACGCTCACCACGGCCGCGAACGACGCCGTGATGTGGACCGACGAGCGCCGCAGCTCCTCCACCGGTCCCAGGAACGCCGCCGGGTACATGCCCAGCCACCAGAAGCCGACCGGGATGACGGCGAGAAACGGCCACAGGCGGAGGTAGACGCTCGCGTCCACCGTCGGCTGCCATGCCGTCCAGACCGTGACGGCCAGGAGTGAGGCCAGCGCGGCCGCGAGCAGGTCGGCGCAGACGAGCACCGCCCGCATCGCCCACGGCGCCGGCCGGTGCCAGCTCGCAGCGGCAACCGCCGTCGTGGAGCTCTCGATTCGTGTGCCTGCCATGCGCTGTCGCATGTCGGGGACCCCCCGTGCCTTCACACCGCGCGTTCTCCAGCCTAGCGGCCGTCCCGGGCCACCGGCCTGCAGCCGTCACCGATATCCGTGCGGGCCCGCCTGCCGGCCGGGAAGGACCATGGGCTCCGCGGTCCGGGCGCACCGCGCGAGCCACGGGGTTGGGTCTAGGCTTGTCGAGAGGCGGAGCCGGTCGCGCCGCCCGAGGCGCGGCTTCCGCACGGTTGCCGACCACGCTCAGATGCTCGCCGTTCGTCGGGGGGCTGTCGTGGCGGCAGTCAGGGGGGTACGTTGAGCGTCGCTCTGATCACTGGATCCGCGGGCCTCATCGGGTCCGAGGCGGCTCGCTACTTCGCCGCCAAGGGCATGCACGTGGTGGGCATCGACAACGACATGCGCCGCACGTTCTTCGGGGAGGAAGCGTCGACCGCCTGGAACCGCGAGGCCCTCGAACGGGAGGTCGCCGGCTACGAGCACCACGACCTCGACATCCGCGACCGCCCGCCGCTGGAGGCCCTGTTCCGGAGGCTCGGCCGGGAGCTCACGCTGGTGGTGCACGCCGCCGCCCAACCGTCGCACGACTGGGCCGCGCGCGACCCCTTCACGGACTTCTCCGTCAACGCCGAAGGCACCCTCAACCTGCTCGAGTTCACGCGCCGCTATAGCCCGGAGGCCGTGTTCCTGTTCACCTCCACCAACAAGGTCTACGGCGACGCGCCGAACGGGCTCCCGCTGGTCGAGCTGGCGTCGCGCTGGGAGATCGTTCCGGAGCACCCGTACGCCCGCGGCATCCCGGAGACGATGTCGATCGATCAGAGCCGGCACTCGCTGTTCGGGGCCTCGAAGGTGGCCGCCGACGTGCTCGTGCAGGAGTACGGACGCTACTTCGACATGTACACCACGGTCTTCCGCGGCGGCTGCCTGACCGGCCCCAACCACGCCGGCACGCAGCTGCACGGCTTTCTCGCCTACCTGCTGATGTGCACCATGCAGGGCCGTCCCTACACGGTCTTCGGCTACAAGGGCAAACAGGTGAGGGACAACATCCACGCCCACGACCTGATCCGGGCGCTCGACGCCGTCGCGCAAGCGCCCCGCCAGGCTGCGGTCTACAACATGGGTGGCGGGCGGGAGAGCCACTGCTCGATGCTGGAGGCGATCGAGCTGTGCCAGGAGATCTCGGGCCGGGAGCTCGACGTCAGCTACAGCGACGACGCCCGCGCCGGCGACCACATCTGGTATGTCAGCGACCTCACCCGCTTCAAGGCCGACTATCCCGGGTGGTCCCTGACCTACGACGTCCCACGCATCCTCGGGGAGATGCACGAGCTCAACGCCGAGCGGTGGGGCCAGCCTTGATCGACCGCGGGCGCTACCCGGTGCTGGGAACGAACGTCTCCGCCATCGACTACGAGGCGGCGACGGCGCGCATCATCGCGGCGGCCGAACGCCGCGAGCCGCTCGGCGTGACGGCTCTGGCGGTCCATGGCGTCATGATGGCGCTGGACGACAAGGGGCTTCGTCGCCGCATCAACGGCCTCGACATCGTGGCTCCTGACGGGCAGCCGGTGCGCTGGGCGCTGGCGTGGCTGCATCATCAGCGGCTTCCCGATCGCGTGTACGGCCCCGACCTGATGCTTGCGGTGCTCCGAGAGGCGGCGCGCCGGAACCTGCCCGTCTACCTGTACGGGACCACGCAACCGACCCTGGACAGGCTCCGCGAGCGGCTCGTGGCGCGCTTCCCGGATCTGCAGATCGCCGGCGCGCGCCCATCGGCGTACCGGCCGGTATCCCCGGTCGAACGCGAGGCGCTCCTCCGAGACATCGTCGGGTCGGGAGCCGCGCTGGTGTTCGCAGGGCTCGGTTGCCCGCGCCAGGAGGTGTGGGTCTACGAGAACGCACGCGACCTCGGCCTCCCCGTCCTGGCCGTGGGCGCCGCGTTCGACTTCCATGCGGGGACGGTACGGCAGGCCCCGGCGTTCATGCAGGCACGCGGGCTGGAGTGGAACATTCTGGAGATCGAAGCACTGGGGGCGCAG
>CAZIBD010000123.1:0-6269 GCA_964536935.1 uncultured bacterium
CGAGCCGGAGCGGTTGCACGGTGGCGCGGCTGCGCCGCCTGGACGTCCCGGCTAGTCGGCCGCCGCCGCGGCCGCTTCAGCGAGGCCCCTGCGGCGCGCCTCCTCCACGGCTTCGCCGCGACTCGACACCGACAGTTTGGCGAGGATCGAGGAGACGTGCTTGCCGGCGGTGCTGGGGGCGATGTGGAGGGTTTCGCCGAGGGCGCGGTTGGTGAGCCCCTGCATCAGGAGCTCGAGCACCTCCGCCTCGCGCGGCGTGAGTCCCGCGGGGTGCTCCCGCGCGGGCCTCCGGCGCTGCGCCTTGCCGCCGCTGCGCCGGGAGCGTGCGGGGGCGGGCTTCCTGACGGCGGCTCTGGTCCGGGCGCGCTCTTCGCCGCCGTCCGACGCCGGCGCGGCTGCCGAGGCGCCGACGGTCCGCCGCAACGCCTCGCGCAGCAGGGCCCGCTCGCGGATCGGCAGCTCGGACTGGAAGCGGAGCGCGCGCCGGTAGTGCGCCGCGGCCTCGCGGAACGCGCCCAGCTGCTCGGCGTGGCGGGCGGCCTCGGGGGCGTAGGCGACGACCGCCGCGACGTCGCTCGCGCCCTCGGCGTGGTGGGCCAGCAGGCCTAGGTTGGCCAGCTCCGGGGCCGCCTCGAGGGCGGCGAGGATGGCCGCGTGCATCGCGTGGCGGCGGCTCTTGGGGAGCGCGTCGCGGATGGCGACGCGGGCCAGCTCGTGGTGGAAGGCGTAGGCGTCGCCGCAGCGGCGGAGCAGGCCGGCCTCGCAGCACGCGTCGGTCGCGGCGGCCACCGCGCCGCCGGCGCCGGCGACGGGCTCGAGCACGGGATCGAGCACCGCCTCGAGCAGCCATGGCTCGGCGCGCGCGCCGATCACCGCGGCGGTGTCGAGCACGGTCCGCGCGGGCGCCTCCAGACCATCGGCGCGAAGGAGCGAGGCCTCCCCTGCGCCGGCCTGCAGGGCGCGGTCGCCGGCGGCGAGCACCTCACGCAGGTGGAACGGGTTGCCGCCGGTGAGCCGGTGGAGCGCGGCGGGGGCAGCGCCACTGCCTGCGGCCAGACGGGCGACGGCCTCCGGCGAGAGTGGCCCGAGCTCGAGCCGGTGCACCGCCGGGCGGCCCGTCAGCTCGTGCAGCAGGCGTCGCAGGGGGTGGCCGGGGCCGATGGCCTCGTCACGGACGGTCGCGATGACGAGGCTGGAGGTGCCTTCGACCTGGCTCCCGAGGAAGCGAAGCAGCGCGATGGTGGCATCGTCGGCCCACTGCACGTCCTCGAAGACCGCTACCGTGGGCCGGTCCGCGGTGAGGTGGGCCCTCAGGGCGCCGAACAGGTGCTCGCGATCGGAGAGGTCGCGGACGTGGTCGACGAGCTCGCGTCCCGGTCCCGGGCCGAAGTCGAGCAGGGGCGCCAGCGGCTGCGGCGTATCGAGCGGGTCGCACTCCCCCCAGAGGACGGCGGCGCGCTCGCCCAGGCCGTCGGCGAAGCGCCGTACCAGGGCGGTCTTGCCGATGCCGGCCTCGCCGACCACCCACACCATGGCGCCGCTGCCGCTTCCCGCCGGCAGCAACGCGGCCAGGCGCGCCTGGGCGTCGTCACGCTCGAGCAGCTCCACCTGTGCGTCCGTTCCTTCGTCTCCTCGTCCCGACGACGACGTCATGGTCGCCGGACGCCGATCGTCCGGCGATGCGTGGTCGCATCGTAGCGAGGGGTCCCGGCGACGCGCGAGGAGAATTCCGACGTTGCGAGGGTGGCGTCCCGCGGCCTGCCCCGCGACGCCGCGGCGGGACCGGCCGGTGCCCCGCAGGAGCCGGTAGCCCGGCCCGGGCGGGAGCCGGGGTCCGCCGCGGATGGTGGTTGCGCCGGACGGGAGCCGGCGTCTAGGCGGGCTCGTCCATGGCGACGCGGCGCCGCTCGTGCCGCGACCGCTCTGCCGCGAACGCCATGGTGTGGCTCTCGATCGAGGCCGCGAGCGTGGTGGGGGCGTGCTCGCCGCCACGGCCCAGCCTGCGCTGCTGCCAGCGCTCGAGCACGTCGACCACGAGGGCCTCGTCGTCGCCGCCGTGGCCGCTGCCGGCGACCCGGACGTTGAGGCGCTCGCTGCGCCCCTGCGCGAAGTCTTGCAGCTCGAGCACGCCCTCGTCCAGGTCGCCGGTGATCTCGCCGTGCGTGCCCATCAAATGGACGCGCCGGGTGATGGCGGCGCTGAAGGCCTGGACCACCAGCGAAGCCTGCACGTCGTTGGCGAACTCCAGCTGCACCAGCTGGTGATCGGCGACGTCGTTGTCGCAGTGGTAGACGCACCGCCCGTAGGGCCCCTGCTGCAGGGCCTCGAGGACCGCGCGGCGGTCTCCACCGAGGGCCACCACACTGTTGGGCCAGTCGGTCGATCCGGCAAAGAGCTCGAGGTAGATGCGGACGGCGGAGTACGGGCAGGTGCGCTCGACGCTGCAGCCGTCCAGGCAGCGCTCCGTGGCGCCCTCGGGCGCGTTCTCGGGGCGGAAGTGGGCCAGGCCACCGACCGAGGTCACCGCCGTGCAGGGAGCGCCGACCAGCCAGCGCAGTAGATCGAGGTCGTGGCAGGCCTTGGCGAGCAGCATCGGGCTCGCCTCGTCTTCCCGCCGCCAGTTGCCGCGGACGTAGCTGTGGGCGAAGTGGAAGTAGCCGATGTTCTCGGTGTGCTGGATCGCGACCAGGCGGCCGATCCGGCCGGCGTCCAGGAGCTCCTTCAAGGTGCGGAAGAAGGGCGTGTAGCGCAGCACGTGGACCACCGTGACGGTGCCCGCGCCCTCCTTCGCGGCGGCGCGCTCGATCGCCCGTACGCCGTCGAGGTGGGGAGCTATCGGCTTCTCCAGCAGCACGTCGAGGCCGCGGTCGAGCGCGGCGACGGTGGGGGCGACGTGGGCATCATCGGGGGTGGCGACCACCACGGCATCGAGGTCCTGGACGCGTGACAGTAGCGCGTCGGCGCTGGGGAACAGGGCTCCAGCGTCGAGCCCTAGACGCTCGCCCAGGCGGGCCAGGCGCTCGGGCCTGGCGTCGGCGATGGCGGCGATGCGCGCCTGGTTGGGACGCTGAGCCATGAGCTCGGCGTAGACGTCGGCGCCGCGGTTGCCCGCGCCGAGGATGACGATGGCGAGGGGACGGGGCGGGGTGGCCATGGTGGACCTCCGAGGCTACCCCTCGACGCGGACGCGGAGCCCGCTGAGCAGGCCGAGGGCCTCGGGAAGCTCGACGCGCAGGCCCGCAACGGCGTTCTCGCAGGCAGCGATCACGTAGTTGCGGGCGCCCCGCAGGTCCGCGCCCGTCAGGTCCACGTGCCGGAACTGCGCGCCGGACAGGTCGCTGCCCGTCAGGTCCGACCCGCGCAGGTCGCAGTCCTGGAACGCGGCGTCGCGCAGGTTGCACGCGCGAAAGGCCACGTTGCGGAGGTCCAGGTCGCGGAAGCTCGCCAGCTCCAGATCGCAGCTGTCGAACACGACGGTGAGCCCCAGGGCGTCACGGCGCACGTCGCCGAAGCGCACCCCCGTCAGCCGGCAGCGCGTGAAGCGCAGCCCGTGCAGGAGCGCGTCCTCCACATCCACCATGGGCAGCTCACAGTCCTCGAACGAGCACTCGCTGAGGTAGGCGCCGCGCAACGAGGCATCGGAGAGGTCGCAATCGCGGAAGGTGCAGTCGAGCGCCTCCGCGCCCGCGAGGTCCGGCGTGTCGACGTCCGGTCCCGTGAACGTCCGCCCTTCGAACCGTTCTCGTGGAGCCTCGGGCACGTCGATCAGTATAGGCGTCCCGAACGGCGCTGCAGCCTATGCGGACGCGCCGGCCGACCGCTGGACAAACGTCCCCTCGGGTCAATTGTCCCTACGGTTTTCGAGCGAATCGGACGAGCATGGGACTCGTTTGTCTGCGAGGTGATGTTTGATGGATGGTCGTCCTACCCACGTCAACGTTCTCAAGCCCACCGTGTTCGCGATGATCGTCGCGTTGCTGGCGGGGCTGGCCGCATCGGCCTTCGCCCAGGCGCCGCTGCTGGCCGTCGTGAGCCCCGCGCGCGAAGGTCCCTGCACCATCACGGACCAGTACAAGCGCGGCGACTATGTCGTCTTCCGTATTCAGGTCATCGACCCGGCCACCGGCAACCAGCTGACGGCCAAGGACGTCTCCGGCGTCGACATCGTGCTTCCCGACGGCACGTCGCTCGCGGCGAAGTACGGCACGCACGAAGACTCCACGCAGGAGTTCTGGGTCGCCAAGTGGCGCGTTCCCGCCAACTACCCCACCGGCCAGGTGGACTTCAAGATCGAGGTACAGGGCACCAGCCGCGCCGTGAAGCGCGTGCAGTTCGCCGTGCCCGACAAGCAGGCGCACCTCGCCATCGTCGATAACGACTGAGCGCCGCTCCGCCGTTCATGTCATGTTGGGGGGCCTCGGGCCCCCCAATCTCATGGAGCGGCCCCACCCGGCGCGGCGCGCCGTCGCAAGACCTTCCCCTGGAGGCATCGTGAGGATCCGTTCAACCCTTCTGGTGGTCGCTGTGGCCGCCACCGTACTGGGCGGGCTGGCAGCCGCTCAGTCTGGCGGCTCGACCACCACAACGTCCCAGACTGGCTTCGTCGGCTCGATGAGCCTCGCCCCGGTCCGCGGGACGATCGGGAGCACCGTCACGGTCACCGCTCACCAGCTGCCCGCGAACCACAGCTACGCGCTCGTGTGGGAGTCCGTCAAGGCGTCGTGGGTGTTGAAGGGCTCCTACAAGGAGACCTTCGCCGGCCGTGACTTCCAGCCCACCCGCGCCACGCTCGAGACCGTGACATCGGGCGCCGACGGCAACCTGCAGGCGACCTTCACCGTGCCCGAAGGCTTCGGCTTCGGTCACACCGTAGCGCTCGTCGACCAGGGCCGCGTCGTCAATCAGGCCGGTTTCACGGTCGATCCGACGGCGTCGCTGGCGTCGAGCCAGGGCCCGGAAGGCTCGCCCATCGAGGTCACGTTGAAGGGCATCGGGGCGCGCAGCTACACCAACAACTGGATGCTGCTCTACGACCACAAGGACACCGGCTGGTTGTCCGCGGTCACCACAAACGGCACGGCCCACGCCACCATCCCCGCCACCGGCGGGCCCGGTGAGCACGTCATCACCATCATCCACGGGGCCTATACCTTCCCCTACCTCAATACGGGCCAATCGCCGCACAAGAAGCCCGTGTTCCACCTGACCTACACCATCACGCCCGGCGCAGCCGTGCTCCCGCCCCCCGCGAGCACGCAGAGCCTGCCGCGCGCGGCAGGCGCGGCGCCGGCCGGGTCGGGCACCGCCGCCTGGGCGGCGCCGGCGTCCGGCGTCAACGGCGAGCCGGTCACCGTCCACGCTCGCGGCCTCGCGCCGAACACGACCGTCGAGCTGACGTGGAGCCGGATGGTCGGTAGCCACGTGACGTCCTCCGGTTACAAGCTCGAGACCGTGCCGCTGGGCAAGGCCACGGTGGGGGCCGACGGCAGCCTCAGCGCGACGGGGACACCTCCCTCCGACCTGGGCGGGGAGCACACCATCGACATCACGTCCGCCAGCGGGAAGAAGCTGGCTTCCACCCGGTACACCCTCACGCCCAGCGCGGCCGCCATCGCCCCGGACCGCGGCCCCGTCGGCACCACCTTCACCATCCATCTCGACGGGGTGGGCTGGACGGACACGGCCAACATCTACACCGTCGACTACGACAACGCCTTCATCGGCTACGCCTGCGGCTTCAACAGCCAGGGCGACGTGAAGATCCCGCTGGAGGCCACCGGCCGCCCCGGCTGGCACTACATCACCCTCTACCCGGCCATCTACAAGGGCAAGGACATCCGCGGCACCGACGACTTCCGGCTGCCGCAGCTCACCTACGCCAGCGACCATCCCGGCGAGACGCTTCCGGCGTTCCACTTCGCGTTCTACGTGACTCCGAAGCAGCCGTAGCGAACCGGGAGCCTGGCAAAACCTGCCGGTCACGGAGGCCCCGATCGCACCGAGCGTGCGGCCGGGGCCTCCCCTATGGCGCGGGTGTGGCGGGTGCGGCCGGCGCGGTTCATGGCGCGTCACCCCCCGCTCCTCGCCCGGCGCCTGCGCGCCGACGCGCAAGCGCAACGCGGGACCTTGCTACAATCGGAGCCGCACCGCATCGGACGGAGGCGCAACGCGCGGCGGCGCGGAGGCCGGTCCCGCGTGGGCCCTTAGCTCAGTTGGTCAGAGCAGTCGACTCATAATCGATTGGTCGCTGGTTCAAGTCCAGCAGGGCC
>CAZIBD010000124.1:0-1583 GCA_964536935.1 uncultured bacterium
AGCGCTTGGCCTTGCTCTGGCCGATGATGTGGCGGTCGAGCTCCTCCACGATCTGGAGCGGCGTGAGCTCGCCCGCGCGGGCGAGGAGGGCGTCCGCGCTCATGCCAGGGCCTCCTGGTCGGGGTCGGCGTCGCTCGCGCCGTTGCCGGTCACCAGGACGGTGGCGTTGCCGGAGGTGTAGATGTCGATCTCGGCGGCGATCGCAAGGGCCTTGCGGGCGATCGTTTCGGCGCCCAGGTCGGTCTCGCGTAGCAGGGCGGTCGCCGCCGCCTGGGCGTAGGCTCCGCCGGAGCCGACCGCAGCGATCCTGTCGTCCGGTGCGATCACGTCGCCAACGCCCGAGAGGGTGAGGATCTGCTCCTCATCAGCCACGATGAGCATGGCCTCCAGGTTGCGCAGCGCGCGGTCGGTGCGCCACTCCTTGACGGTGTCGACCGCAGCCTTCAAGAGGTTGCCCTTGGCCGCGTTGAGGTAGCCCTCGAACTTGTCGAGCAGGGTGAAGGCGTCGCTGACGGCGCCCGCGAAGCCGGTGAGCACGCGGCCGTCGGCGAGCGTGCGGACCTTGACCGCCCCGCGCTTCACAACGGTGTCGCCGAGCGTGACCTGGCCATCCCCTGCGATGGCCGTGACGCCGTCGCGGTGGACGGCCACGATGGTGGTGCCGTGCATGCGGTCCATACGCCCCGCAGCGTATCAGAGCGCCGATGCCCGCCGAGTATCCGCCGGCCTGGGAGACCCCGCCCTCACTGCACGGTGAGCGCCTTCCTCGCCAGCACGCCGAGCTCCCTGCGGTCGCTCTGGTAGCGGATCTCGTAGGCGCCGGGCTGGTCCGGCACCTGCAGGGTGAGCGGCGAGCCGTCCGAGGTGTAGGTGTAGGGCCCGTATCGGCCGTCCGCGGCGTCTGCGGCCACGATGGTGAGGTAGTCCGACGGCCCGTCGGGCCCGGTCCAGCGCACCTCGATGCGGCTTCCGGCCTGAGCCGTAGCCGGGGCGTCGATGGTGACGGGGACGCCGGCCGAAACGGTGACCGATACGCGGCCGAGGACCTTGGTCGGATCGTCGTCGTTCTGGTAACGGAGCTCGAAGGCGCCCGGCTGACGGGGTGCGAGCAGCTCGACCGAGCCCTGCTTCTGCCGGACGTAGGCGTAGGCGTCGTAGGTACCGTCGGGCGCGTCCTTCGGCACGATGGTGAGGTAGTCCGAGGCGTTCGCGGGCCCGGTCACCGCGACCTGGAACTTCGAGCCCGCCCGGATCACGTCCGGTGGTTGGATGGTGATCGCTGCCGCCACCACCGTGATCGGGTAGGAGGCGTACACGCGTCCCTTGGCGTCCGACCTGTCGGTCGAGTAGCGCAGCTCGTACGGGCCCGGGGTGGGCGGCGCGGTGAGCGTCATCGGGCTGCCGTCCCGGGTGTAGGCGTAGGACGCGTAGGTCCCCTCGGGGGCGCCCTTGGGTACGATGGTGATGTAGTCCTGGACGGCGTCGGGGCCGGTCCACTGCACCTGGAAGGCGGCGCCGGCGATGACCTCGCTGGTGGCCTCGATGGTGATGGGCTTGGGTGGCAGCACCTCGAAACGGGTGCG
>CAZIBD010000124.1:1683-6249 GCA_964536935.1 uncultured bacterium
TGCGGCGTCCTGCGCAGCCACGAACGTCGCCAGCTTGGAGAAGGTGGCGGCGGCCTGCTCGGGTAGGTCGAAGCCGATGACCCGCAGCTCGATGGGCGGTTGCTCGGCCTGGAGCTTTGCCACGGCAGCGGCCAGGTCGCCCCCGCACGACTCCTGGCCGTCGGTCACCAGGACGATCAAGCGCTTCCCGCTGGCGTTGGTGAAGTCGGAGGCGGCGGCGAGGAGCGACGTCACGATCGGCGTGGCGCCGCGCGCCTTGACCGCATCGACGCTGCGCTGGAGGCCGGCCTTGTCGACGCCGGAGAGCGGCACGAACAGGCGCGTGTCGTCGCAGGCGCCGGCGGCCAGGGCGTCGACGGTCGAGCCGTAGATCCTCAGCCCTACGTCGAGGCCGCTGTCGGGCAGACCGCGGATGAAGGTGGTCAGAGCCTCCTTCGCCGCGTCGATGCGATACCGGTTGTCGGCGACCCGGTTCCACATCGATCCGGAAGCGTCGAGGATGAGCTCGACCTGGGTGGCGGACGGCGGCGTCGCCTGGGCGGCGACGGTGGCCGCCAGAGCGAGGGCTGCCAGGGCCATGAGAACCCGACGCATACATTCCTCCTGAGGGACCGACCTCCCTGGAGTCTACGCGGCCCCGGCCTGGCGCGCCGTGCCGCCCCGCGGCTCCGAAGGGACCGGCTCGTGGCCCCCACGAGAGCTGAGGTAGCATGGCGGCATGCTAGCGCACGCCTTCGGAGGCGGCTGGATCGAGTTGATCGTCGGCCCCATGTTCAGCGGAAAGTCCGAGGAGCTCATCCGGCGCGTCAACCGCGCCCTCATCGCGAAGCAACGGGTGCAGGTGTTCAAGCCCGCCATCGACGATCGCTACGCTCCGCAGGCGGTGGCCTCCCACGACGGCCGCTCGCTGCACGCCGTCCCGGTGGACGACACGGCGGGGATCCGCCGCTTGCTCGAGGACGATACCCAGGTGCTTGCCGTCGACGAGGGGCAGTTCTTCGACGATGCCCTGGTCGGGCTGGCGCTGGAACTGGCCGACGCGGGCAAGCGGGTGATCGTGGCCGGTCTCGACCTGGACTTCCGCGCCGAGCCGTTCGGGCCCATGCCGGTCCTGCTGGCGCATGCCGAGGTGGTGGAGAAGCTGACCGCCATCTGCTCGTGCGGCCGAGCGGCGACGCGCACGCAACGGCTGATCGGCGGCCATCCGGCGCACGTCGACGATCCCGTCATCCTGGTGGGCGCCTCCGAGCGGTACGAGCCGCGCTGTCGCTCCTGCCACGTGGTCCTGCGCGAAGCGCGCGACACGCCCCTGTTCGACGTGACGCGCTAGCCATCTCGAGCGGCTGCCCGGCGGGCGGCCTCAGGGCTGGATGCGGCTGCCGTCCCTGGGGAAGGCGCGCGCGAAGCGCACGTTGGGGATGCCCAGAAGGAGTGCCGTGAGGCGCTCGGCTCCGGCGGCGAAGCCGCCGTGCGGTGGCATTCCGTGGCGGAACACGTCGAGGTACCCGCGGAACGCCTCGGGGTCCATGTGGCGCTTGGCCAGCTCGCCCAGCAACATGTCGTAGTCGTGCACCCTCTGCCCCCCGGAGGTGATCTCCACGCCCCGGAAGAGCAGGTCCACGCCCCGCGTCAGCTCCCCGTCCTCCTCGGGGTAGGTGTAGAACGGTCTTGCCGCTTGCGGAAACTTGGTCACGAAGACGAAGTCGCTGTCGTGCTCCTCCCGGGCCCAGCGTCCCAGGAGGCGCTCCGCCTCCGGATCGAGGTCCTTGCCGCCGGTCTCGTGCCCGTAGCGCTCGGCCACCAGGGCCCGCGCCTCCAGGAGCGGGATGCGGGGGAAGGCACGGTCGGTCGCGGGGGCGGTCGCATCCATGAGCTCGAGCTGCGGCATGCATCGCTCCGCCACTTGAGCCATCATCGCCTTGAACAGCCCCTCCTGCAGGTCCATGACGTCGTTCTCGTCACGGATGAAGCCGAACTCGACGTCGAGCGAGAGGTACTCGGCCAGGTGGCGGCTGGTGTGGCTGGGCTCGGCTCGGAACACGGGGGCGACCTCGTAGACGCGCTCGAAGACCGCCACCATGATCTGCTTGTAGAGCTGGGGCGATTGCGCCAGGTAGGCGCGCTTGCCGTAGTAGTCGACCTCGAAGAGGTTGGCGCCGCTCTCCGCGCCCGCCGCAACCAGCTTGGGGGTGAAGATCTCGGTGAAGTCGCGCGCGTCGAGGTAGGCCCGGAAGGCGGCAACAAGCTCCGCCTGCACCTTGAGGACGGCCTGGGCCTTGAGCCCGCGCACGGTCACGTGACGGTACTCGAGGAGCGTGTCCGGGTTGGCGTGCCACTCCTCCTTCGGGATCTCGACCGGAGGCGGGACCGACGCGCGGCTCACGACCTCGAGCGCTTCGGCCCGCAGCTCCACGCCACCGGGGGCGCGATCGTTCGCGACCACCGTGCCGCGCACGCGCACGCAGCTCTCGTGGAGCGGAAGCTCCGTGTGCTCGAAGACGCATTGCGCCAGCCCGCTGCGATCACGGAGCAGCAGGAACTGGATGCCGCCCAGGTCGCGCCGGTTGTGCACCCACCCCTGAAGCGTGACGGTCTCGCCCATGCGGGTGGGTAGGGCGCGGGTCAGCGTGCGCTCGTCGGTCAAGGTCTTCATGTCTCTCGCTCCTGAACGAAGAACACCCCGAGGGAACCTCGGGGTGTCCAAAGGGCCGAACCGCGGCCTACGCCCCGAGCCACCTCGCGGGGGGATTATCGTCGGCAAAGCGGCGGGAGGGCTGGCACATCTTCGGCGGTAATCTAGCAGGCGGCCGCGGGCCTGTCAACGGCGGGCGCGGGCGGCCGCGTCGCCGAGGGGTTCCTGGCGGATCAAGGGGCGTCCCTGCCCGGCATCGCAGCCGCGGCGAACACGGCGTGAACCAGGGGAGCGAGGGTACTCGTCTCCGAGAACTCCTGCGGGGTCAGCCAGGCATAGGCGTCGTGTTCGTCGTTCACGACGACGTCGCCGTTGGTGGCGTCGGCACGGTAGACGATGACGACCATCGGCTCGCCGGCGCGTCGTGCCTGGTAGCTGGTGACCGGCCGGGGGTCCACGTGTACGCGCAGGCCGCACTCCTCGAGGATTTCGCGCGCGACCGCGTCGGCCGGGTCCTCGCCCAGGCGAAGCCGGCCCGACAGCGTCTCCCAGAGGCCGGGTCCGGCGTCGCGGGTCGCCGACCGGCGCATCGCCAGCACGCGCCCGTGCCGGAAGACGGTGGCCGCGACCGCAACCACGAAGTGCTCGGTGACCTCCCCGTCGCTCGGCTCGTCCACGTCGGGCTCCTTCCAGGCGCTCCGGTCGCCGGTCTCCAGGCTAGCCCACGCAAGCGCTTTCGCGAAACGTGCGCCGCGCCCCTTGACGGCGTCCGCGAACGCCCCTAGACTTCCTCGAAGCGCACCGGGGCCTCGAGGTCGTGGTGCGTCGCCCTCACGGGGCCGGCGTGGTGGCTGTACGGTCCCGGGAAGGATCTCGCATGGTCAAGAAGCAGTTCGTGAAGACCCGCAACGTGACCAAGGTCACGTTCGAGGTCGATTCCAACGTGGCCGCCGACGAAGTCCAGCTCATCGCGGACTTCACCGACTGGCGCCCGGTCGCCTTCGGGCGCCTCAAGAACGGCCGCTGGAAGCTCGTCCAGGAGCTCGAGCCGGGCAGGAGCTACCAGTACCGCTACCGCTTGCTCAAGGACGGGACCGTCGCCTACCGCAACGACGAGAGTCCCGACGGCCTGATCGGCAACGATCTGGGAAGCGAGAACGCTGTTCTGACCGTCTGACCCTTCGGCGCTTCCGGGGTTCGCCCGGGTTGGTCGCGACCCGAGCGGCCTGGTGTGTGGCGGCCTGGCGCTTCGGTGGACGGCGGCCGAGCTCAGCGGTCGACGGGCTCGGCGGTCTCCGCTTCGACCTTGTCTAGCGCTTGCAGCACGTCCTCGAGCAGGTCGTCGGCGTCTTCGATCCCGATCGACAGGCGCACCAGCCCGTCGGTGATGCCCTGGCGCGCGCGAGCCTCCGGCTCGAGCAGCTGGTGGGTGGTGCTGGCCGGGCTCGTCGCCAGCGACTCGACGTCCCCGAGCGAGACCGCTTGAGCGAACAACGTCAGCTCGTCGAGGAAGCGAGCCGCCGACCGCGCACCGCCCCGGAGTTCGAGGGCGAGCATCCCGCCGAACCGCTCCATCTGACGCGTGGCCAGCGCATGATCCGGATGGTCCTCCAGGCCCGGATAGTGGACCGTCGCCACCGCCGGATGGCCCAGGATGCCGCGAGCCACGCGCTCGGCGTTTTCGCAATGGCGTTCCATGCGCACGGCGAGCGTCTTGCAGCCGCGCAGCAGGAGGAAGCTCTCGAACGCGCCCAGGACCGAGCCGACGTGCCGGAGGCCATGGCTCCGGAGCTCTCCCATCAGCTCTGCGGGTCCGGCCACCACGCCGGCGACGAGGTCGCCGTGACCTCCCAGGTACTTGGTGGCCGAATGGACCACGACGTCGATGCCGTGCTCGACGGGCCGTGTCAGGTAGGGCGTGCTGAAGGTGTTGT
>CAZIBD010000125.1:0-3966 GCA_964536935.1 uncultured bacterium
GCATGGCGGGGATCTGGTAGCACAGCGACTTGCCGCCGCCGGTGGGCATCAGCACGAGCGCGTCGCCGCCCTCCAGCACGTGCCCGATGATCGCCCCCTGCGCTCCGCGGAAGGCTTCGAAGCCGAAGCGCTCGCGCAGCACGCGGCGGGCGGCATCGATCGTGGGGGGCGGGCCCGTCAGCGGGCGGACGTCGTCTATCGATCCACCCACTCCCCGCCGCGCATCACGGGCTCGAGCCGCCCGTCGGCCGTCTCGCCGTCGACATCCATCTCGGCCGAGCCGATCATGAAGTCGACGTGCGCCAGCGAGTCGTTGAGGCCCGCCTGGCGCGCCGCCTCCTCGGTCATCTCGGCGCCGCCCTCCACGGTGGTGGGGTAGGCGCGCCCCAGCGCGATGTGGCTGGCCGCGTTCTCGTCGAACAGCGTCTCGAAGAACAGTACGCCGCTGCGCGCGATGGGGCTCGAGGCCGGCACCAGGGCCACCTCGCCGAGGTGGCGGGCGCCCTCGTCGGTATCGAGGATGCGCTCGAGCTGGGCCTGGCCGGTGCGGGCGTGGGCCTCCACCACCCGGCCGTGCTCGAAGCGCAGCGAGAAGCCGTCGATCACCGAGCCGCCGTTGGCCAGCGGCATGCTGGCACGCACCGTGCCGTCGACGCGCTCGCGGTGCGGCGCGGTGAAGATCTCCTCGGTGGGGACGTTGGGGATGAAGCGCACGCCACCTTCGGTGGTGGAGCTGCCGCCCTCCCACCGGTGCCCGTCGGCGAGGCCGACCCGCAGGTCGGTGGCCGGCCCGCGGAAGCGCAACGCGGCGTAACGTCGCGCGTTCAGCCGCCCGCTCCACTCCTTGAGGCGGGCGTCGTGCTCGGCCCAGGCGGCCACCGGATCGTCGCGATCGACGCGGCTGGCGCCGAAGATGGCCTTCCACAGGTCGGACACGGCCTGCGTGTCCTCCACCCCCGGGAACGCCTTGCGGGCCCAGGCCAGGCCGGCGTAGCCGGCCACGCACCAGGGGATCCCGTCGCGCATGGTGATGGCCTGGTAACCGCGGTTGGCGCGCTGCCAGGCGTGGGCGTAGGCCGACCAGCGCTCCGGGTCGGTGCCGGCGAGCAGATCGGGATCGTCGCTGAGGATCGACATGGAGGCGAAGCCCTGCTCGGCCATCGCCAGGTAACCGTCGGCGCGCCACTGTGGCACCCGTTCGAAGCTGCCCTCCGGGCCATGCTCGAAACGCGCCCGGGTGACGCCCTCGTCGGACCACGACACCTCGACGAGCGGCGATCCCAGCCGGTAGGCGGCCTCGGCGACCCGCCGCACCAGCGACGCGGCTTCGATGTGCGCACGGACCAGCAGGCCCTGGCCGGGTTGGAGGTTCACGCCGGAGCGGACGAGCAGCTCGGCGTAGGCACGCAGGCGCGCCTCGAAGGAGGCGTCGCCGGCGGCGGACAGTCCGTTGGACGGGGTAGCGGGGTTCGTCATCGTGGGGCGATGCTACCAGCCGGGGGGCGGCGCGACCGACGTGCGCTGGGCCGGCGCGTAGCCGTCGGTCGCGCCGCCTGCCAGCGAGATCCCCTCAGCCGGCCCAGGAACGGCGCGCGGCGTGGCGCGCCGCCACCGCACGCACCTCGGCGGGCCCGAAGGCGCCGGCCTCGGTCACGATCGCGTCGACCAGCTCGGCCGGGGTGCGTTCGAACAGCGGCGATTGCCACGCGGCGGTTGGTCCGTCGCCCGCGACCGTGACGTCCGGCCTCGCCTCCGGTACCGAGACCTCTTCGCCTTCGCCGGTCCACACCCGCCCCTCGGCCGCGATCTTGGCGCGGGCCGCCGCCGCCATCACCGGAACGCCGGCGGCGTGGGCGGCCAGCGCGGCCGGCCGCGTGCCGACCTTGTTGACGACGGCGCCGTCGGGAAGCACCGTGTCGGCCCCCACCAGCAGGAGCTCCGCGGCGAAGCGCTCCAGCGCCCACGCCACGGCGGCATCGGGGACCACCGCCGCCTCGATGCCGCGCTCCGCCAGCCTCCGCGCCAGCGTCTGCCCCTCGCCGCCCGGACGCGACTCGCAGACGACGACCCGACGCGGCGGCGGAACGGCCGTCAGCAGGGCCTGCAAGACCGTCCCGGAGAGCGACAGCGTCAGCACGCTACGCCCGGCGACGCGCCGCGCCGCCGCGGCCGCGACGCCGTCCTCCGCCGCGAGCGCTTCGTGCAGGACGGCCTGGGCGGTCGCCGCCATGCGCCGCTCGAGACGGGCGCCGTCCGGCGCGGACGGCGCCGGACCCTCGAGGGCGGCGCTCATGACCTCGTCGACACGATTGAGGAGCGCCGTCATGGCCGGCTGCCCGGCGACGAGCGCTCCTGCCAGCTCGATCCATCCCCGCCGCGTGCTCGCGGCGGCCGTAGCGGCCGATCCGGCACCGGTCCCGGGGAGCTCCGCCCCCGCCTCCAGCGCGGCCGCCCGGTCTCGCAGCACCTCCAGCGCCCGCAGCGACAGGTATGCCGACCCGTGCTCTCGATCGTCCCGCACGTCCTCGAGCGTCGGCGCCACACGCGCGTAGGACGTCCACAGGCGCGGCACGCAGTCACGCTCGAGGATCGCCGTGGGCGGGACCCACGCCCCCTCGACCGCTTCCCAGTCGAGACGGGCGTCGCGGCTGGAGACGTCGAAGAGGAACGGGTGCACTCGCCAGCTCCGCCCCTCGCCCCGGTCCTCGAAAGCGAACGGTTCGCCACGCTTCACCAGCGTGGCAGCGTCCTGCAGGCCGGTCTCCTCCTCGATCTCGCGCCAGGCGTCCTCGAGCGGTTCGTCCGTCTCCACGTGACCCGCCACCGCGCCCCACCGTCCGCGGTAACTACCCACCCGGGCGCTGCGGCGCACCAGCAGCACGTCGGCGCGGTGCCGCAGGAAGCAGGTGACGACCTCGGTGGGGGCGGCGGTGGGGGCGGCGGTGGGGGCGGCGCTGGGCGCTGCCGTGTCGGCTCCGTCGGCGGCCTCGCTCATGACCTCGATTCTAGGCGCAGGGCGCGCACCGGGACGTTCCGCCACCCTCCCGGCGACGGGCTTGGCCTAGAATGAGGCGAGGCCGGCGGTTCCCAACGGACCTCGGCGGCCTCCACAACTCGACATCCTTCGGGGCAGGGTGCAATTCCCGACCGGCGGTGAGGGCGGTTCGCAGCCACGCTGCGACCGCTACAGTCCGCGAAGCCCGCGCCACGTCGCAGGCCCGAACCGGTGCGATTCCGGTACCGACGGTGACAGTCCGGATGGGAGAAGGAGGTGAGCTACGTCGCGGCAACCGCCGGGCGTGGGCTCCAATGCATGGAACGACATCCCAATCGAGTGGCGGTGAGGTGCCGCGTGGCCGGACATCGGCGACGGGCGCCGACGAGCGCTTCATGATGCGCGCGCTGGACCTGGCCGAGCAGGGGCGAGGCCACGTCTCACCCAATCCCCTGGTGGGCTGTGTGCTCGTCCGGGACGGCGCCGTCGTCGGTGAGGGCTGGCACCGGCGGGCCGGCGAGCCGCACGCCGAGGTGGAGGCGCTCCGTGCCGCTGGCGAACGCGCCCGCGGCGCCACCGCCTACGTCACCCTCGAGCCCTGCAACCACCACGGGCGCACCCCTCCCTGCACCGAAGCGCTGCTCACGGCCGGCGTCGCGCGGGTGGTGGTGGCGGCGCTCGATCCCAACCCGATCACCGACGGGGCCGGCGTGCGGCGGCTGCGCGAGGCCGGGGTCGAGGTCGCGGTCGGCGTCCTCGAGGAAGAGGCCGAGGCGCAGAACGAGGTGTTCCGTACCGTCCACCGGGAGCGGCGCCCCTTCGTCCTGTACAAGACGGCCATGACGCTCGACGGCAAGATCGCGACCCGCACCGGCCGCTCGCGGTGGATCACCGGCGAGCGCGCGCGGGAGCGGGTGCAGCGTTGGCGCGCCGAGCTCGACGCCGTGGCGGTGGGCATCAACACCGTGCTG
>CAZIBD010000125.1:3976-6239 GCA_964536935.1 uncultured bacterium
CTGCTCGACGACCCGCAGCTCACCGCCCGCATCCCGGGAGGGCGCACGCCCGTCAAGGTCGTGTTCGATTCGGTGGCCCGCACCCCGGTGGGGGCGCGCCTGTTCGAGCCCGATCCGGCGGGACGGCCAGCACGGGTGATCCTGTTCGTGACGGAGAAGGCTCCCGGCGCGCGCGTGGAGGCGCTCCGGCAACGGGGCGCGGAGGTGATCGTGACGCCCGCGAACCAGGGGCGGGCCGGCGTACGAAGCGCCCTGCCCCACCTGCTCGAGCGCGACGTGACGAGCCTCCTCCTGGAGGGGGGCGGCACGCTGGCATGGGCGTTCTTCGAGGCCCGTGCGGTCGACCGGGTGGCGTGGTTCATCGGGCCGAAGCTGCTCGGCGGTGCCGGTGCCAGCCCGCTCGGCGGCATCGGCGTGGCCCGCATGGAGGACGCCCTGGAGCTGGGCGAGCTGACGACGGAAGATGTGGACGGCGACCTGCTGGTGACGGGGCGCGTGCGCTATCCCGGGGCGGGCAGCCACGAGGGTGAGGAGGGCTGAGATGTTCACGGGCATCATCGAAGAGGTCGGCGTCGTGCACGCCGCGACCGAAGCCGGCGGTGACCTGCGGCTCCGAATCGGGGCCGATGCGGTGGTCCAGGATCTTCGCGTCGGCGACTCGGTGGCGATCTCCGGCTGCTGCCTCACAGCGGTGAGCGTCGACCGGGATGCGTTCGAGGTCGAGCTCTCCAAGGAGACCGTCGCCAAGACGGCGCCGCGCTGGCGCGCGGGCAGCCGCGTGAACCTCGAGCGCGCGCTGGCGCTGGGCGACCGCCTCGGGGGCCACATCGTCAGCGGCCACGTGGAGGGCGTGGGGCGCGTGCTCGCCCGGAACCAGGAGCCCGGCGCCTACGTCCTCACCGTGCGCGCCCCCGAGCGGCTGGCACGCTACCTCATCCCCAAGGGGTCGGTCACCGTCGATGGGGTGAGCCTGACCGTGGTCGACGTCGGCGGCCCGGCGGGATCGGACGAGACGTTGCCGGCGACCGACTTCACGCTCTGGCTGATCCCCCATACCCTGGACGTCACGACCCTGGGCGAGCTGGGGCCCGGCAGCGCCGTGAACCTCGAGGCGGACGTGCTCGCACGCCACACCGAGCGCCTGCTCGCCTTCGTCGCGCCCGACGGCGACGTAGCGGCGCAGGGTCTCCCCGCCGTCGCCGGGACCGGAAGGGAGCGCTGAGATGGACGCCTCCTCTCCCACCGGCCTCACGCCCGTCGAGGAGCTCCTCGACGAGATCCGTGCGGGCCGCCCGGTCGTCCTCGTCGACGACGAAGCGCGCGAGAACGAGGGCGACCTCATCATCGCGGCCGAGAAGGTCACCTCCGACAACCTCGCCTTCGTGATCCGCTACACCGGCGGCGTGGTGTGTCTCGCCCTCACCGACCAGCAGGCCGACAAGCTCGAGCTGCCGCCGATGGTGGCGCACAACACGGCGCGCCGCAGCACCGCCTTCACGGTCTCGATCGAGGCCCGTGAGGGCGTGACCACGGGCATCAGCGCCCGCGACCGCGCCACCACCATCCAGGCCGCCATCCGCGACGGCGCCACGGCGGCCGACCTGGCCCGGCCGGGCCACGTGTTCCCGCTGCGCGGCCGCCCCGGCGGGGTGCTCCGCCGCGCCGGCCACACCGAAGGCGCGATCGACCTGTGCATGCTGGCCGGGATGAAACCCGCCGCCGCGCTCTCGGAGCTGATGCACGACGACGGCTCGATGATGCGGCTGCCGGAGATCCGGACGTTCGCGGCCGAGCACGGCCTGAAGGTAGGCGCCATCGCCGACCTCATCGCCTACCGGCTAAGCAAGGGGGTGTTCGTTCGCCGCGTGGACAGCGCGCGCCTGCCGACGCCCTGGGCCGAGTTCACGATCGTCGGCTACAAGGACGAGCTGAACGACAACGAGCACGTCGCCCTGGTGCTGGGCGACGTGGCGGACGATGGCCCGGTGCTGGTGCGCATGCACTCCGAGTGCCTGACCGGCGACGCGCTGCACAGCTTGCGCTGCGACTGCGGCTCCCAACGCGACGCCGCGCTCAAGGCCATCGCCGACGAGGGCCGCGGGGTCCTCGTGTACCTGCGCCAGGAGGGGCGCGGCATCGGGCTCCTCAACAAGATCCGCGCGTACCGCCTGCAGGACGAGGGTGCCGACACCGTCGAGGCCAACGAGAAGCTCGGCTTCGCGCCGGACCTGCGCGACTACGGCATCGGCGCGCAGATCCTCGC
>CAZIBD010000126.1:0-1779 GCA_964536935.1 uncultured bacterium
GTAACTGTACCGGAAGGTGCGGTTGGATCACCTCCTTTCTAAGGAGTTCTGCCGGTACCCTCGGGTGTCCGGCTACGACGGGGTCCTTGCAACCGGATTGACTTGGTTCGAGACGCGGACGTCCCTCGGGGCGTCCGCGTTCTTTTTGTGTGCTCGCGGCGGTGGCCGCGTTGAGCCACCGTGCAAGCCCGTGCAAGCCCGTGCAGATCCGGGGGGCCTCCCGAGCCGTCGCCGCGACCGCCGCGATCGGGCCAGGACCGGGCGCGGGGTTCAGTCGGACAGGCGGAGCAGGCGGATCAACCGTGGCAAGGGAAGGCGAGGGAGCATCGTCCAGGCACGCCGGTGGCTTCGTGCAACGGCCTCGGTGCGGCCGAGCATCTCGTCGAGCAGGGGCCGGGGGATGTTCAGGGGCGGCGTCAAGCGCACGGTACGGAAGCTGTTGAGCGACACGCACGCGTGCACGCCTCCGAGGTGAAGCGCGCGCAGGCCCAGCACGCCGGCCAGCTGGTGGAGCGTGGCGTCATCGAAGGGCAGGAGGCGGCGCGTCCCCAGAGGCAACCGGCCGATCACCGGACGGACCTTCAGGCCGAAGAGCATGCCGGCTCCGCGCACCTCCTCCAGGAAGTTGGGGTAGCGCTCCTGGATGGCGTGCAGGCGCTCCAGTGCGTGCCGGCCGTCCTCGCGCGCCTTGGCGACCAGGCCTTCCTCCCGCAGGAGCTCCAGCGAGCGGAGCGCCACGGCCATGGCCAGCGAGCCGCCGGCGAAGGTCGAGGAGTGGCGCTTGCTGCCGAAACCTGCCAGCATCGCGCGGAAGACCTCGTTGCGAGCGATCGTTGCCCCCACCGGGACGAGGCCGCCGCCGAGCGGTTTGGCAAGGGTGACGATGTCCGGCTCGAGGCCGGCCTCGAGGCTGGCGAACCAGGCCCCTGTGCGGCCCAGGCCCGTCTGGATCTCGTCGCCGATCACCAGGACCTCGTGGCGGCGGGCCGCCTCTCCCAGCCCGCTGAGGAAGCCGTCCGGCGGGATGATCACGCCTCCCTCGCCCTGCACGGGCTCGACCACCACCGCCGCGACGTCGTGCCCGTACCGCTTCAGGGCCGTCTCCAGGGCCTCCAGGTCGCCGTACGGCAGCGTGATCGTCTTCGGCGACAGCGGCAGGAACGGCGCCTGGTACTCGGTGTTGGGGGTGAGCGCGAGGGCGCCGTGCGTCTTGCCGTGGTACGCCGCCTGGAAGTTGATGAACTGGCGCGCCTTGGGGCGCGCCGCGCGCGCCATCTTGATGGCCGTCTCGATCGCCTCGGCGCCGCTGTTGGCGAACACCACGCGGCTGTCGGCGTGGCTCGGCGCGAAGCTCGCCAGCAGCGTGACGAGGTTCGCCTCGACCGCGGCCCGCCAGGTGCTCGCCGATTGCTGGGGGAGGCTCAGCTCGCGGCTCCGCTCGGTGAAGGCGCGCACGAACTGGAGCAGGGGTGGGTAGCCTTCGCCGAACGGCAGGGCCGCGTATCCGGCGGCATGGATGAGGTGCCGGCCCTGCTCGTCGCGCAGCTCCCACGGCGACTCGACGCGGAAGGGCCCGGCGACGCCGAGCGCCTCGAGGACCGCGATGAGGTCGCCGTTGCCATAGCGCTGCTCCAGGGCGGAGGTGTCACGCGGTGGGAGCCCGCCCATCAGGTCGGCCGAGGTATACGGCAGGAGGGGATCGACGACGTTCGAGCGCCGGGCGAGCGTCATTGCAGCAGCTTGCTCGTCTTGTTGCCGGCGCTGTCCTCGACCACCACC
>CAZIBD010000126.1:1879-6231 GCA_964536935.1 uncultured bacterium
CCGTTGACGTCGGTCACGACGATGTGCGTGGTGACCTCGCCGTCCTTCAGGCCGCCCACGGTGAAGCGGAAGCGGATCAAGCGCTTCCCGCGCTCGCCAGCATAGGCGGGATTGGTCAGCACGTCGGTGCCGTTGATCTTGATCGAGGCCAGGCCGAAGTCGTCCATGGCGTAGCCCGTGATGGTGAGGTTGTCGGCGGTGCGCGTGGTGCCGCTCTTGGGGTTGCTGATCGCCACGATCGGGGTGGTCGAGTCGCCTCGGCCCAAGCAGCCGGTCAGAAGCGGCAGCAGGCCGGCGGCCACCAGGAGCAGCCGCAGGGCACGGCGCCGGTATCGAGTGCGTGCGGGGGCGGCAGGTGTCGAGAAGCGGTGCATCGAACCGAAGTCTATCCTACCCGCGCCCGTTCGGCCGAGCGGAGGGGTGTTCGAGGGGCGCCATGGCATGAGCATGGCAGTCCAGGGCGAGTGCTTCGTGAGTGTAGCCCTCATCCCGTCTCATGCGATGGCAGCGGGCCACTTTGGTAAACTGCGACGACCGTCCGAACGGGGGCGCCAGTGCCCTGAGCGAAAGGAGGCGTGGCGAGGCAACTTCGCGGATTCCGATCGGCCCTCGTTGAGTCGCGTTTCCAAGCGGCCTGCGGGAATGAATACCAACTCTCGGATGTGGGAGGAACATGAAGCGACTTCTCATTTTACTTGCTGTCGCGCTGATGGCCACGGCGGCCTTCGCGCAAACACCGAAGAACACATACGTCGAGGACGAGTTCGGGTCGATCGACACGCTCGATCCGGCCCAGGCCTACGACACCAGCTCCTCTGAGGTCATCCAGAACGTCTACCAGACCCTGTACACGTACAAGGGCGCCAGCGCGAAGGACTTCGTCCCTCAGCTCGCGACCGGCTACAAGGTCTCGGAAGACGGGACGACCTACACCTTCACGCTGCGCAAGGGCGTCACCTTCCACAACGGCGATCCCTTCACCTGCGCCGACGTGGCGTACTCGATCAAGCGCGCCGTGATCACCAACAACGCGCAGTCGGGCGACTGGATCCTGGCCGAGCCGCTGAGCGGCTACAGCTCCAACGCCAACGACGCGCTGGGCAAGAACGCGACCGCGGCGGACTACCACAAGTATTTCCAGACGGTCGACAGCAGCGTCACCTGTCCGGACCCGTACACGGCGGTCTTCCACCTGGTGCAGCCCTCGCCCACCTTCTTCGCGCGCATGCTGTTCTCGGCCGCGTCGATCATCGACAAGAAGTGGGCCATTCAGAACGGCCAGTGGGACGGCACCGAGGCCACCTGGAAGAAGTGGATCGGCTACGACCTGCACAACAACTCCTACCTCCAGGACCACATGAACGGCACCGGCCCCTACGAGATGGTGCAGTGGGTGCCCGGCCAGAAGTTCGTGGCCAAGGCCTACGCCGGCTACTGGGGTGACAAGCCCGCCATCGAGAACGTGCTGATCAACCGCGACAAGGAAGTCTCGACCCGCATCCTCAACCTGCAGAAGGGCAACGCCGACTACATCGACCTCGGCAGCCGCTCCGACATCAAGCAGATCGAGGGCTCGCCGGGCGTCAAGATCTGGAACCAGGACGGCTCGCTCGGCTGGACCCAGGCCGCCGTGGACTCGGTCTTCCTGAACGAGAAGATCACCGCTGCCAACAACCCCAACATCGGCTCGGGCAAGCTCGACGGAAACGGCATTCCGCCGGACTTCTTCTCCAGCCTCGATGTCCGCCTGTGCTTCAACTACGCCTTCGACCACCAGGCCTACATCCAGCAGGTCAACCTCGGGCAGTCCAAGCGCATCACCATGGCCCTGCCCTCGAACTTCCTCGGCTACGATCCGAACCTCCCCGTCTACCACCTCGACCTCGAGAAGGCGAAGCAGTACTGCCAGGCCGCGTACAACGGCAAGCTGTGGCAGAACGGCTTCAAGATGACGGTGCTGTACAACACCGGCAACACCGCCCGTCAGACGGCGATGGAGATCCTCAAGTCGAACCTCGAGTACCTCAACCCGAAGTTCAACCTCACGGTGCGCGGCGTCGCCTGGCCCGACTTCATCAAGCAGGCCAGCAGCCACACCATGCCGGCCTACGCGCTGGGCTGGCTCGCCGACTACGCCGACCCGGACGACTTCATCCACGTCTTCTACGCCAAGGGCGGCTACTACGCCGACCAGATCAGCTTCTCCAACCCGCAGATCAACCAGCTCGATCAGCAGGCACGCACCGAGACCAACTCGCAGGCGCGCGCGCTGATGTACAACCAGATCGGTCTCCTGGCGCACCAGCAGGCTCCCTTGATCCTGCTCTCGCGGCCATGGCCGATCCTGGTCACGAGCTCCGACCTCAAGGGCGTGTACTACAACCCCTTGATCGGCAACGGTCAGTTCCTCTGGAGCGCGATCTCCAAGTAGGAACCATGATCGGTTCGCAGCAGGGGGGCGGCCTTCGGGCCGCCCCCGCTGCGGCGCCCACGGGGTGATGCACACTTGTTCACGTTCATTTTTCGACGCGTTCTCTATCTTCCGCTGGTGTTTCTCGGGGTCACGCTGATCATCGTGCTGCTGATGCAGCTTCTGAGCCCCGCCGAGCGAGCCTCCACCTACATCACGTCGCCCGCTCAGCTCCAGCACATCGACGTCGTCATCAAGCAGTACGGTCTCGACAAACCCTGGTACAACCAGTACTGGCGCTGGATCTCGGGTGCCCTCCATGGCAACCTCGGGTACTCCCGGGTGGCCAAGATGAGTGTTGCGCAGGCGATCGAGACGCGCTTCCCGAACACCGTGACGCTGGCCCTCGCAGCCCTGCTCCCGATCGTCGGGGTCGGCATCTGGATGGGCACGGCCGCGGCTCTCAACCGCGACAAGATCGTCGATCAGATCTCCAGGGTGGTGGCGATCGTCGGATGGTCGTTGCCGACCTTCGTGCTCGGCATCTGGTTGCTGGTGATCTTCTACGGCGGGCTCGACTGGTTCCAGCCGGGTCAGCTCACGGTCGCCGACTCGATCCGATTATCGAACATGACGGCTGGCGGAACCTTCCACAACTACACCGGTTTCCTCGTCATCGATTCGCTCGTCAACGGGCAGTTCGGCATCTTCCTGGACGTCATCTGGCACCTGATCCTGCCCGTGATCACCTTGTCCGCCGTCACCAGCGCCCAGATCATGCGCGTCATGCGCTCGTCGCTGCTCGACGCCCTGGGCCAGGACTACGTGCGGACGGCCCGCTCCAAGGGGCTCTCCGAGCGCGTGGTCAACAACAAGCACGCCCGCCGGAACGCCCTGATCCCGGTGCTGACCGTCTCGGGCTTCACCATCATCCTGCTGTTCAACGGCGTCGTCATCACCGAGACGATCTTCTCCTACCCCGGCATGGGGTCCTGGCTCGCGAACGCGGCCACGCAGCTCGACTACGCTTCGGTGCTCGGCGGCGCGGTGTTCACGGCCGTCGTCGTCGTGTTCGCCAACCTCGTCGTCGACGTTCTCTACGCCCTCGTCGATCCCAGGATCCGGTACGACTGATGGACAGCTCGGCAGACGACCTCCACACGGCGCCGGCAGCGGCGCTGAGGGAATCGGAGCGCGGCTTCTGGCGATCGAAGGGCATGAAGCGCTTCCGCCGCAACCCGCTGGCGATCGCGGGCACCATCATCGTCATCGTCTACATCCTCATCGCCGTGTTCGCGCCGCAGCTCACCTACTTCCAGCTCAAGACCATCCGCAACACCTGCGTGCGGGATCTCGGATTGAGCGTGGACTCGACGCAGAAGATCGTCGAGCCCTGGACGGGCACGTTCTGGCGCTCCATCGTGGCGCCGCCCTCGTCGTGCTTCACCATCCCGCGCGCGAGCTACTCATCGGTGCCCGCGCCGGCCAGCGGCAAGCTCTGGCTGGGGGCTACCAGCGGCGGATACGACATCTACTACGGCCTCGTCTGGGGGACCCGGTCGGCGTTCTACGTCGGCATCCTGGTGGTGGGCTTCGGGATGCTGATGGGAGCGCTGGTCGGAGCGGTCGCCGGCTACGCGGGGGGATGGGTCGACAACGTGCTGATGCGGTTCGTCGACGTCGTCCTCTCGATGCCCAACCTGGTCATCGCCATCGTGATCGTGACGATCCTCGGCCAGAGCCTGACGCACGTCATGATCGCCATCGCGGCGGTGCAATGGGCGCCCTACTCGCGCATCCTGCGTGGCGACATCATGGCCATCAAGGAACGCGACTTCGTCGACGGGGCCCGCGCCCTGGGGGCCCGAGGACCCAGGGTGGTGTTGCGGCACATCCTGCCCAACTCGCTCGGGCCGTTGCTCGTCATCGCCAGCCTCGACAT
>CAZIBD010000127.1:0-5912 GCA_964536935.1 uncultured bacterium
GCCTACCTGACCGCGTTCTTCTACAACCACCTGGGCAACTGGCAGATCTGGCGACCGATGGTGGTCATCGGCCTGGCCGCAGGGCTGATCGTGGCCGAGCCCGATGTCAGCACGGCCCTGTTCTTGTTCGCGCTGGCCTTCGCCATCATGATGGCCGCCGGAACGACCATCGTGCGGCTCGTTTCCATCAGCACCGCCGCCGCCCTCATAGCCCTGCTGGTGGCCGGACCCTACCTCAGCCAGTTCCACTACCTGCAGCGCCGCATCCAGGGGTTCGCCGACCTGTGGGGCGGCCAGCACCAGACGGCCACCACCAGCTACCAGGCGTACGCGGCCCGGCTCGCCCTGGTCAAGGCAGGCGTCACCGGCATCGGCGCCGGGCAACCCGTCCAGGTGCCGGAGGCCCAGACCGACATGGTCGCCATCGCCGTCGGGCAAGCCCTCGGGGTGATGGGCATCCTCGCGCTCGTGACCCTCTACATCGTGCTGGTGGGCCGCGGGTTGCGGGTGGCCTCGGCGCTCAGCGGGCCAGGCAGCTTGCTGGCAGCGGGAGCCAGCGCCTATATCGGAGGGCAGGCCTGTCTCAACTTGCTGGTAGCAGCGGGGCTGCTGCCGATCACCGGGGTGCCGCTTCCCTTCGTCAGCTATGGCCTCAACAGCATGCTGTCGGTGTCGATCGCGATGGGCTTCATCCATGCCGCATACCGGCAGGCACGCAGCGAGGGCGCGGTGCTGTGACCGCGCTACCTCGCTCCGTCGACTTGCTGCTCGCCACCGGCGGCACGGGCGGTCACATCTACCCCGCCCTGGCTGTGGCGCGCTCGGCGCAAGCGCGCGATCTGAGCGTCGCGTTCCTCGGTCAGGTAGGCGGCATGGAGGCGCGCCTCGTTCCGGAGGCGGGGTTCCCCTTCCTCGGGGTGACCGCCGGCAAGTGGGACCGGCAGCGGCCCGACCCACGCCAAGCGTTCCGCGCGCTGGGGGGCCTCTTGACCGCGGTGCGCGCCGTGCGCGCGGCCTCGCCCAGGCTGGTGGTCGGCTTCGGTGGATTCGCGTCCTTCCCTGGATGCGCCGGCGCGGTCCTGACCGGTACACCGCTGGCTTTGCACGAGGGAAACGCCTTCCCGAGCCGCGTCAACCGCTGGTTCGCGCCGCGCGCGCGACTCGTGGTCTCGGCCCAGGAAGCGGCCGCACGCCACTTGCGGTGCAGGGCGCTCGAGGTGGTCCCGTTCCCCGTCCGCGAGACGAGGGTGGAACGAACCGCCGCCCGGAAGGCGCTGGGCCTGGCGCCCGACGCGCTCGTCACCCTGGTCATGGGGGGCTCGCAGGGATCGGCGGCCCTCAACCGCACCGTCCCCGACACCTACCGCAAGCTCCGTGGACCGGGCCTTCAGGTCCTCCACTCGAGCGGCCCTCGCTGGTTTGATAGGCTGCGCGCCAGTGTTGCCGATCTCCCCGACTATCACGTCCGACCCTATCTGGACGCAGCAGAAGCGTTCGCCGCGGCCGATCTCGCGATCACGCGGGCCGGTGTGGGCACGATCAGCGAAGCGGCCTTCCACGGAGTACCGCTCGTGATGGTGCCGCTGCCCAGCGCCGCCGAAGATCATCAGCGCCATAACGCCGAGGCCGTCGCCGCAGCCGGCGCCGGCCTCGTCGTACCGGAAGCCGACCTCGACCGCCTAGAGGAGGCGTGGAGGAGCCTGCTGGACCCGGCGCGCCGAGCTGCGGCCGCCGGTGCAGCCCGCCGGCGCAGCCCCGAGGGGGCGGCCGACCGCATCCTCGACGCGCTGCTCCCGTACCTCTCCACCTCTCCCCTGGCCACCGACCCGCTGCGAGGCGGCGCGCTGTGATCGCCCGCCACCTCCACTTCGTCGGGGTGGGAGGCGTCAGCATGCATGCCCTGGCGCTCTGGTATGCCCGCGAAGGCTTCCGGGTGAGCGGCTGCGATGCGCTGGGCGGTCCCGTGCTCGCGCTCCTGGCAGGCCGCGGCATCGACGTGTGCGAGGGCCACGACCCCATGCACGCGCCCGACGCCGACGTCGTCGTGCACAGCATGGCGATCGCGCCGGATCATCCCGAGCTCCTCGCGGCACGGCAACGGGGCGCACGCGTCATGAAGCGCATCGAGTTGCTGGCCGAGCTCTTCGCCGCACGGCGGACCCTCGCCATCACCGGGACCCACGGCAAGAGCACCACGACCGGCATGGCGGCATCGATCCTGCTGGGGCTGGACGCCGACCCGTCGGTGCAGATCGGAGCGCGCCTCCCCTCCATCGACGGAAACGTGCGCTACGGCGCCGGGCCGGATCTGGTGGCCGAGGTCGACGAGTCCGATCCCGGCTTCGCCGCGCTGGAGTCTTCGGTGGCGGTGGTGACCAACCTCGAGGACGACCACATCGCCGGGCCGTACGACGAGCGCCGCAACTACCACGCCAGCCTCGAGGACCTGCAGGCGGCCGCGCGCCGCTTCGCCGCGAACGGTCGCACGCTTCTGTATTGCGCCGACTGGGCCGGGCTGGAGGGCTTGTTCGAGGACCATCCGAACGCCGTCCGTTACGGCGAGAGCGAGCACGCCGAGTACCGGATCGAGGCGTTGACCCTGGCCGGCGGCGGGAGCCGCTTCCGGCTCCGGCGGCCCGGCCGGCCGCCCCTCGAGGTCACGCTGGCCGTCCCCGGCCGCCACAACGTCCTCAACGCCGCGGCGGCGCTCGCAGCGGTCGAGCTGGCCGGTTACGACACGGCCGGCGGACTCGACGCGCTCGCCGCGTATGGCGGTGTCGGACGGCGTTGGGAACGCTGGGGGGAGCCGCGGGGTGCGCTCATCGTCGACGACTACGCCCACCACCCCACCGAGGTGGAGGCCACCCTGCGCACCGCCCGCGCCACCGGCCGGCGCGTGCGTGCCGTGCTCCAGCCACACCGTTGGGTGCGGACGGCCCGCCACTGGAAGGCGTTGGCCGACGCCGCGGCGCTCGCCGACGAGGTCGTCGTGCTCGACATCTACAGCGCGGGCGAGAGCCCCATCCCCGGCGTGTCGGTCGACCGCATCGTCGAGCGTCTGCGGGCCCGCGGAGTACCGGCATCCCACCACGACCTGGCGTCGGCCGAGGCCTACCTGGCCGGCACGCTGGAAGCGGGCGACCTGGTGGTCACCCTCGGCGCGGGCGACGTCTGGCGCGTGGCGAAGGGGCTGGCCTCGATCGAGGAAGCGCATGCGCCCCGGTAGCGTCCGGCGCGTGGAGCTGCGTGAGCTGACCACGCTGAAGGTGGGCGGACCCGCCGAGCTGTGGGTGGTGGACGCCGTAGAGGACCTCGTCGAGGCCACCCGCGAGCCGTACCGCGTCATCGGCGCCGGCTCCAACCTGCTGGTGGCGGATCGCGGTGTGCCCGAACGCGTCATCCGCCTGGGACGCGCCTTCAACGACATCGGCTCGATGGACGGCCGTGCCGAGCTGTGGCTCGGCGCGGCCACGCCCCTCCCCGGGCTGGTGCGGCGCGCACAGCGGCTCGGCCTCTCCGGCCTCGAGGGCCTGCTCGGCGTCCCCGCCGTCCTCGGCGGCGCAGTCGCCATGAATGCGGGCACCCGCTTCGGCGAGATGAGCGACACCCTCGAAGAGGTCGAGCTCTTCGTCGACGGGGCGCTCGAGCGCGTGCCGGCGTCCGACCTCGACCTGAGCTATCGCCACGCCGAGCTCCCCGAGGGCGCCATCGTCGTCCGGGCGCGGCTCCGCCTGGTTCCGTCCGATCCCGAGCGTGTGCAGGCGAAGCTCGACGGCGTGGATGCGGCCCGTGAGGGGCAACCCAGGATCAAGTCGGCGGGCTGCGCGTTCAAGAACCCTCCCGGCGACAGCGCCGGCCGCGTGATCGACGCCGCAGGCCTCAAGGGCCTCCGCGTCGGGGACGCCATGGTGGCTCTGGAGCACGGCAACTTCATCGTCAACCTGGGAGTCGCCACGGCGCGCGAGGTCTGCGAGCTGCTGGCGCTGATCCAGGAGCGCTCGCCGGTCCCGCTCGAGCTCGAGTGGCGGCGGTGGGGGTTCTGAGGTGCGCCCGTTCGTCCTGGCCCTGCTGGTGCTCGCCGCGGCCGCCATCGTCACGAGCCGCTTCGTGCCGAAGGTCACTCGCGTGGAGGTGAGCGGCAACCAGCACCTCAGCCGCGCTCAGGTCCTGAAGCTCGCCGACGTCGCACCCGGCGATCCGTTCCTGTGGGTGACGAGATACCGTCTCCGGCATCTGTCCCATGCCCCGTGGGTTCGCAAGGCGCGCGTCATCCGGCACTGGCCCGACATCGTCTCCATCATGGTGTGGGAGCGCCAGCCCGCCCTCACCGACGGCACGACCACCTGGGCCGCGGACGGTACCGTCCTGCCCGGTGTGAGCGCCACGGTCAGGTCCCATCTGCCCCGCCTGAAGGGGTGGGGGCCACCGCGCTTGCGCGAAGCCTTGACGCTCCTCCGCCTCCTGCATTCCTACGGGCCCAAGGTGATAAGCTACACGCCAGAAGGATTCGAGATTCAATTGACGGGGACGTCTCTCTTCACACCGAGTGCGGAGGCCTTGGAAAAGCAGTGGGCCGCCTTCGAGAGCCATCGCGGGGGTCGCGTCGCGGTGTACCCCTGGGGAGTGAGCAAGGCACATGAGTGACGAACGGATCATCGTCGGGCTGGACATCGGGACCACGAAGATCTGCACCGTGATCGGCGAGGTGGCATCCGATGGCGTGCTCGACATCATCGGCGAGGGGACCGTGCCGAGCGACGGCCTGCGCAAGGGCGTGGTCGTCAACCTCGAGCGCACCATCGCCTCCGTGCGTCAGTCGGTGGCCGCCGCCCAGCGGGTGGCGGGCGTGCCTGTCACGACGGCCTGGGTCGGTGTCGCCGGTAGCCATCTCAAGGCCCTCACCAGCCACGGCATGGCGGCGATCCGCCGCGGTCAGCAGGTGACGCGGGCGGACATCGAGCGCACCATCGAGAACGCTCGCGCCGTCCCGCTCGAGGCCAACATGGAGATGATCCACGTCATCCCCCAGGAGTACGTCGTCGACGGCAACGACGGCATCAAGGACCCGGTGGGGATGTCGGGGGTGCGGCTCGAGGTCGACGTCCACATCGTGGCGGGCGCCCAGGGTCCGCTGCAGAACCTCAAGCGCTGCGCCGGCGACGCCGGCGTGGCCGTCGACGGCCTGGTGGTCCAGGCGCTAGCGTCCGGGCTGGCCGTCCTCAACAACAGTGAGCAGGAGCTCACCACCCTGCTGATCGACATCGGCGGCGGCACCACCGACGTAGGTGTGTTCCGCCGCGGCACCCTGGCGCACTCCGCGGTCATCCCCCTCGGCGGCGACCACATCACGCAGGACATCAGCCAGCTCCTGCGCATCCCGCCGGACGAGGCCGAGCGCGTCAAGCGCCGCTACGGCGTGGCCCTGCCCGAACTGGCCGACCGCGACGTGGAGCTGGAGGTGGCCAACCCGAGCTACACGGCCAGCATCTCCACGTTCGAGCTGGCCCAGGTGATCAAGCCGCGCGTCATCGAGATCCTCGACCTGGTCAAGCGCAACATCGAGCAGCGCATGGGCGCTTTGGAGCTGCTGGCCGGCAACGTGGTGGTGACGGGAGGCGCCTCGCTGATGCCGGGGATCGAGCAGGTGGCCACCGACCGCTTCCGGCTGCCGGTGCGCATCGGCAAGCCCGAGGGCGTGTCGGGCCTGGCAGATGTCGTAGCCAGCCCGGCCCACGCCACGGCGGTGGGGCTGGTCCGCTTCGGGATGACGCAGCTGGCGACCCAGCCCGCCACTGTCCAACGTCAGGTCAAGGAGGACGATCGCGGTCTGGGAGGCTTCTTCTCGAGCATCCGAAACATCTTGAAAGACTTCTTCTGAGCCGGTGGGGAGCGTGAGGACGTGAGCATGAACC
>CAZIBD010000128.1:0-5907 GCA_964536935.1 uncultured bacterium
CGCCTCGTCTCCAAGTCGGAGGTGGTGCGGCTCGGCATCGAGATGTTGAACCGCGCCGTCGAGGAGGGCAGGCTCGACCCCGAGCTGCTCAAGGCGCTCGACGAGCACTGAGCTCGGCGCGCTCCGATGTTCCAGACCGGCGACGTCGTCGACAATCGGTACGACATCCTGGGCGTTCTCGGGACCGGGGGCATGGCCCAGGTGTTCCGTGCTCGCGACCGCCACCTGGAACGGACGGTTGCGCTCAAGGTCCTGCGGCCTCACCTCACCGATACCGACAGCGAGCGCTTCCGCCGTGAGATCCGGGCCCTGGCACGGCTCAATCATCCTGCCATCGTCAGCATCTTCGACCTCGGGCTCGGGGAGCATGTCTACTTCGCCATGGAGCTCATCGAGGGGGGGCCGGTCACCGAGCTGGGGCCCCTTGAGGCCGATACGGAGTCGCTCGAGCGGTTGTTCCGGGCCGCCATCACGGTGGCCGAGGCGCTCGGCTACGTGCACCGTCTCGGCATGGTCCACCGCGACCTGACGCCGCGCAACATCCTCCTCACGCAGCAGGGTCACCCCAAAGTGATGGACTTCGGTCTGGTGCAGCTGACCGAAACGTCGCGCGAGCTGACCCGCACGGGTTTCACGTTGGGCACGCCCCAGTACATGGCGCCCGAGCAGGCGACGGGCGAGGCGACCGGGGCGGCCACCGACCTCTACGCCTTCGGAGCCGTCCTCTACCGTACGGTCACGGGCGCCGCGCCATTCGATGCCGACAACGACCAGGCCGTGCTCTATCAGCACGTCTACGGATCGCCCACGCCTGCGGACCAGCTCAACCCCCAGGTGCCGGCCTCCCTCGCACGGCTGATCTCCGGCCTTCTCGAGAAGGAGCCCGGCCACCGGCCGCTCTCGGGGTTCGCCGTGGCGGACGCCTTGCGCTCGATCCTGGCGAGCTTGCGCGAGCGAGCGACGCACGTGGCGCTCGGTGGCCCGGGACGTCGCGGGGTCTACCCGCGGGGGCCCGCCTCGGCGGTCGGGCTGGCGCGTCAGTGGGTCCGCAAGCTGGAGGAGGGACCGCAGTGGCCCGCCGGGATCGCAGCCGCCGGCAGCTTCGTGCTGGTCGGGCAGCGCAGCGACACGCTGGCCGTGCTCCGACCTGCCGACGGTGGAATCCAGGCCACGTTCGAGCTCCAGGACGAGGTCAGTCAGCCTCCGGCGTTCGTCGACGATCGCATCGTGGTGGTCAGCCGTGACGGCACGGTCCACGCCATCGCATGGCCGCGCGGCGAGACGCTCTGGCGCCGCGAGGAGGCCGACGTGGTCGGAGCGCTCCCCTGGGGCGACGGGCTGCTGCTCACCGACCGCGAGAGCGGTGCCGCCGCCTGGGACCTCGCCGGACAGCTGCGCTGGCGCTACGACGCCGGCGCACCGGCCGCCACGCCGCCGACGGTGCACGGGGGCCTGCTGCTGTTCGCGACCGAGGATGGCTGGCTGCATGCGGCCAAGGCCGACAGCGGGGCTCCGAGCTTCAAGGTGGAGGTCGGCCCGGTCGCGGCCACCCTATCGGCGGCCGGCGGGGTGCTGCTCATCCCCGAGCGTGGTGGAGCCCTGCACGCTTTCGACGTGGCGCACCACGACACCCTGTGGACGTTCGACCTCGAGGGCGAGCTGTGGGCGACGCCGGTCATCTGGGATCAATACGTCTTCGCCGTGTCCTGGGGCAAGCGCCTGCACTGCCTCTCCCTCAAGAGCGGCGACGATGTGTGGGTACGGGATCTCCCCGCGGCCGTCACGGCCTCGCCGGTCCTGGCCGCGGGGACGCTCTACCTGGGCACGGAGGCGGGTGAGCTGCTGTGCTTCGATGCCCGCAGCGGCCAGCTGCTGTTCCGTGACCGGGTGGGCAGCAGCGCGGTCCAGGCCAGCCCGCTGCCGGTCGGCGACAGCGTGCTGGTGGCGGCGCTCGACGGTACGGTCGCCGCCTACCGCTGAGGGGCGGCGCACCGATCGTCACGCGTAGGCGGCGGCCTCCGCCCGAACCAGCCTCAGCATCTCCTCCTGGAGCACGCTTCCCTGCTGTTCCATCGCCGTGACGTCCTCGACCGAGGGGTGGGGCTCGATCTTGAGGAACCGTTCGCGTGCTTCTCTCCAGCCCTCGAGAAGCGCCTGGGCCAGCGGGGAGCCCGTGAGACTGGCGTGGCGTTCCAGCAGCGCGGTGAGGAGCTCGTCGTCGACCGCCCCGTCGAGCGGCACCACCCGCACCATGCCGGCGTTGGTCCGCTCGGCCGCATGTCCGTCCTCGTCGAAGACGTAGGCCACGCCGCCGGACATGCCCGCACCGAAGTTCCGTCCGGTGCGCCCGAGCACCACGGCGACGCCGCCGGTCATGTACTCGCAGCCGTGGTCGCCACAGGCCTCGACGACCGCGCGCGCGCCGGAGTTGCGCACGCAGAGGCGCTCGCCGGCCCTGCCGGCGGCGTAGAGGCTGCCCCCGGTGGCCCCGTAGAGCACGGTGTTCCCTACGATCACGTTGCCGTTGGGAGCGCGTGTGGTCCCGGGCGGCGGCAGCACCACGATCTCGCCTCCCGCCATCCCCTTCCCCACGTAGTCCTGCGCCTCACCTACCAGGCGCAGATGCACGCCGTGATGGGTGAAGGCGCCGAAGCTCTGCCCCGCGGCCCCGCGGAACTCGGCGCGCACCGATCCCGGCGGAAGGCCGGCCTCTCCGTATTGGCGAGCGATCTCTCCGGACACGCGTGCGCCCACGCTGCGCTCCCCGTTGTTGATGGGATAACGCAGCCGCACCGGCTCGCCGCGCTCGAGCGCGGGGCCCGCGTCCTGCCACAGCCGCTCGTCGAGCGGCGCAACCGCCTCGGGGCGGTCGTTGTGCCGCTGGCGGCTCCGACGGTCGTGGCTCCCGCTCGGGTCGGGGTCCCGCAGGAGATCCGACAGATCGAGGGAGACGGCCTTGGCCAGCGCCACCTCGCGAGGCGCGAGGAGGTCGACGCGGCCGACGAGCTCGTCGAGGCTCCGGGCGCCGAGCTCGGCGAGGATCATGCGGATCTGCTGCGCCACGTAGACGAAGAAGCTGATCACGTGCTCGGGCTCGCCCTGGTAGCGCTTGCGCAGCTCCGGGTCCTGGGTCGCCACACCGACCGGGCAGGTGTTGAGGTGGCACTGGCGGATCATGACGCACCCGGCAGCGACCAGCGCCGCCGTGCCGAATCCGAACTCCTCGGCCCCGAGGATGGCGGCCACCACCACGTCACGCCCCGTCTTCATGCCGCCGTCGACCCGCAGCGTCACCCGGCCGCGGAGGCCGTTCTCGACCAGAACCTGCTGGGTCTCGGCGAGGCCGAGCTCCCACGGCACGCCCGCGTGCTTGACGCTGGAGAGGGGGCTGGCGCCGGTGCCGCCGTCGAAACCGCTGATCTGGATGTTGTCCGCGTAGCCCTTGGCCACGCCGGCCGCGATGGTGCCCACGCCGGCCGTGGACACGAGCTTCACGCCCACCCGCGCCAGACGGTTGACGCGCTTGACGTCGTAGATGAGCTGCGCCAGGTCCTCGATGGAGTAGATGTCGTGGTGGGGCGGCGGGCTGATCAGCGTCACTCCCGGCACCGAGTGGCGGATGCGTGCGATCTCCTCCGAGACCTTGGCGCCCGGGATCTGCCCGCCCTCGCCGGGCTTGGAGCCCTGCGCCATCTTGATCTCGATCTCCTGGGCGCTCACCAGGTACGCCGGGGTGACGCCGAAGCGGCCCGAGGCCACCTGCTTGATGGCGCTGTTGGCCCAATCGCCGGCGTGCGGGTGCCAGTCGGGCGCCTCGCTCAGCTCGGGCATGTCCCGGTCGTAGGGCTGGAAGCGTTGCGGGTCTTCCCCGCCCTCACCTGAGTTGCTCTTGCCTTGGAGCCGGTTCATGGCGATGGCCAGGGTCTGGTGGGCCTCGCGGGAGACGGAGCCGTGGCTCATGGCCTGGGTCGTGAAGCGCCGGACGATGGCGTCGACCGGCTCCACCTCCTCGAGCGCGAGCGGCTCCCCCAGGGGCCGGACGTCGAGCAGGTCGCGCAGGCTGGTGGGCGGCCGTTCGGCCACCTGCCTGGCGTACTCCTGGTAGGCGTCGAAGTCGCGGTTGCGCACGGCCTTGTGGAGTGCCTTGAACACCAGCGGGTTGAAGGCGTGGTACTCACCGGCCTTCCGGAAGCGGTAGATGCCCCGGTCGGTGAGCGCCGCGTCTTCGCCGAAGGCCTCGGCGTGGAAGCGCAGCACGTCCGTGCCGAACGTCTCCAGCGTGGCCCCGCCCACACGTCCCGGCGTGCCGTAGAAGTAGCGCTCGATGACGTCGTGATGGACGCCCACGGCCTCGAAGATCTGGGCCCCGCGGTAGCTCGCGATGGTCGAGATCCCCATCTTGGACATGATCTTCAAGAGACCCTTCTCGACCGCCTTGACGTAGTTGGCCACGGCGAGTTCCGGGTCGATGGCGTCGCGGTGCTTCGCGCTCACGGCGCAGTGCCGGGCGGTGGCGAAGGCCAGGTAGGGGTGCACCACGGCGGCGCCATAACCGATGAGGGCGGCGTAGTGGTGGTCCTCGCGCGGCTCGCCGGTCTCGCATACGATGGCCGCCTTGGTGCGCCGGCCCACCAGCAGCAAGCGGTGGTGGACCGCGCCCACCGCGAGCAACATGGGCACCGGGGCCCAGTCGGCGTCGATGTCGCGGTCGGACAGGATCAGCACGCTGACCCCCGCCTCGACCTGCTCCTGGGCCTGGTCGGCGAGGTCCTCCAGGGCCCGCTCCAGTGCCTCCGGTCCATCGTGGACCCGGAAGCGCGTCTGGAGCGTAGCCGTCCCGAGGGCCTGCTGCTGCCTCAGGGAGCGAAGCGTGGCCGCGTCGACGATCGGGCTCTCGAAGCGCATCACCCGCGTCGCTTCGGGTTCCTGATCGAGCACGCTGGACCGCGGCCCGACCACGGTCCCAAGCGACATGACCAGCCGCTCCCTGAGCGGATCGATGGGCGGGTTGGTGACCTGCGCGAAGCGCTGCTTGAAGTACCGGTAGATCTGCTGGGGTTGCTCGGAGAGCACAGCGAGCGGCGTGTCGTCCCCCATCGAGCCGACCGGGATCTCGGCCTCGTGGCACATCGGTTCGAAGATCCGGTCGTAGTCCTCGCTCGAGTAGCCGAACGCCCTCTGCGCCCGTGTGAGGGCGTCGTCCTCCCAGGGCCGGGCATCGAGGGGCTCCTCGACGCGTTGCACCGAGATGCCGTAGCGCTCCACCCACTCGCGGTACGGCTGGCGCCGGGCATAGCGCGCCTTGACGTCCTCGTCGCGCAGCAGCTTTCCCTCGAGCGTGTCCACCGCCAGCAGCCGCCCCGGTCCGAGGCGACCCTTCTCGACGATGTCGGCCTCGTCCATCGGAAGCACGCCGGCCTCGGAGCCGACCACGACCAGGCCGTCCTTGCGGATCCAGTAGCGCTGCGGGCGCAGCCCGTTGCGGTCGAGCCCCGCCACCGCGTAGCGGCCGTCGGTGAGGGCCAGTGCTGCCGGGCCGTCCCAGGGCTCCATGAGCGAGCCGTGGTAGTCGTAGAAGCCGCGTAGCTCGGGGCTGATGGCGGCATCCTGCTCGTACGCCTGCGGCACCAGCATCATCAGGCTGTGCAGCAGGTCGCGGCCCGACAGGGCCAGCAGCTCGAGCGCATTGTCGAGCGCCGCCGAGTCGCTGCCCCCCGGCTCGATGATCGGCTGCAGGTCCCGGACCTCCGGGCCCCACAGATGGCTCGACAGGCGCGGCTCGCGCGCCCGCATGAAGTTGACGTTCCCCTGCAGCGTGTTGATCTCGCCGTTGTGCGCGAGGAAGCGGAACGGCTGTGCGAGCGACCAGCGCGGCATGGTGTTGGTGCTGTAGCGCTGGTGGAACAC
>CAZIBD010000129.1:0-5695 GCA_964536935.1 uncultured bacterium
CCGGCCAGCGTCAGACTGTGCTCGCTCAGGGTCAGCCACGGGGCCGACGAGGTCGGAAGGCTGCCGCTCGGCAGGATCAGCAGGCGGCCGGACGCGCTCATAGTGAAGTCGGCCGGGAAGATGCGGAGCGTGACCTTGGACTGGGTCGGGTTCGTGATGGTGATGGCGCCATTCAGGTGCGATCCGGGCTGCACGCTGCGCTCGAGGTTGACCGGGCTGATCTGGACGGCGGACTGGGCGGCCGCGGTCGCGGCCAGCGACAGCGCGAGGGCGACGATCACGGTCACCTCGAACGGCGCGTGGGGACGCCGCCCTCGCGGTCGCGGACGGATGGCGCCTACGTGGGCTGCCCGTCGAAACGGGCAGCCCACAGCGCGAACGTGTTCGCGCATGCTCTCCATCGCTCAGCTCACGACCCCGAGCCTGTCGGAACCGCATCGGCCAGCGTGTAGGTGGCCTGCAGCGCGTACGAGCCCGGCTGAGCGCTCTGCAGCCACAACCACTGGCTGACGTTGTCGTCGTAGAAGTTGCCCGGCTGGATGCTCGCCAGCGGGTAGGTGGTGCTCCCGCCGGCCGTGGTGATCCAGCCCGTGTTCTGCGTGCCGCCCGTGGAGGCGCCGTTGAGGCTCGTGGCGTCCGAGGCCTCGAACGCGCCGTAACCCGTGGCGGCGCTCATGGTGCCGCTCGGCAGGTCCATGGGCTGCAGCGTCATGCTGAAGCTCGCGCCGCTCGGGCAGTTGGTGTACTTCTCGACGAGGAACGCGTTGTTGCAGACCACGTTGCCCTTGGCCGGCGAGCCGGAGATGTCGTTGCCGTTGAAGCTCAAGTAGGGGCTCCCCGACGCTCCACCCGCGTCCGCGTTCACGACCTGCTGCCAGGTCTGGACCTTGCCGTTGTTGCTGAAGACCGCCGGGTAGTTGGGGGCGGCGATGAGGCCGCCGTTGCCGGTCTTCTCGGCGTCTGCGATGAAGGTGTTCAGCTGGCTCTGCGTCACCTGGTTGGGGATGGCGTAGCAGTCGCTGCTGCTGCTCAGGGCGGTGCTGAGGTCGAGCGACCAGGCGCTCAGCCCACCGAGGCTGTTGTCGAGCACCAGCTTGAGCACGGGTGGGACGGTCAGGTTGATGTTCTGGGTGACCGATTGCGAGCTGCTCGAGCAGGTCGGGGTAGGACAGGCGAACGCGGCTCCGGCGGCGGTGAAGCCTACGGCGAAGAGGCCGAGGATCAGCAGTCTTCTCATGGATGCCTTCTTCCTCACGGACTAGCGCACGTGGTTGGATCTGCCGTTCGATGCGGATCGAGACGGGCAATGGAGCAGCTACTCACCTCCTCTGCGACGCGAATCACGAGCCATGCGAATGCTAGGGGGTCGCTCGTTGCAGGTTCGTTCCCACCGTCTCACCCGCGACTACCACGGGACTCATGGCATGGACCTACGATGCTGGGCGTTACGGGTACCAGGGGGTAACGCATGAGCAACGTCTCGCACAACGCTCCAGCAAGGCTCGTGCTGTCCGCAGAAGCCGCCCTCGAGGTCGGGGGCCGACGCGTTCACGTCCGCCGCAAGGGGCTCGCGATCCTGGCCTATCTGGCGATCGACGGCCCGGCCCGACGCGATGCACTGGCTGACCTGTTGTGGGACACCGAGCACGGACGGGGCAACCTTCGGGTCGAGCTGCGACGTCTCAACCAGACGTTCGGACGCAACCTGCAGGGGCGCGGCGCCGACCCGCTCGACCTGCCGGGCTGGCTCGAGGTGCGCACCGGAGGGTCCGCGCACGACTTCCTGAGGAGCTTGGACGACCTCACGCCCCGCTTCGACGACTGGCTGGTCGTCCAGCGGGAGCGGCTGGCCGCCGAGGCGGAGCCCGTATCGGGGATGCACGCCTGGGTGGACAAGCTCGCCGCGATGATCCCCGCGGCCGCCGTCGTCCTGCTGCGGGTCACGCCCGCCACCGAGGGGCGTGCGGAGGCCCTGGTGCTGGCGACGGCGCTGAGGCGGCAGCTCCTCGAAGGCCCTGAGCCGGGGAGCCGACCGTCGGTGCGGCTGCTAGCGCCGCCGTTCGACGATGGCCAGGCGCGTGCCGTAGCGCGTGACGAGGAGAGCATCTGGGTCGTACCGCTGCCCGCGTACGGCGAGGAGCCGCTGTGCGTGCTCGAGATGCGTTCGATGCTGCGTCCGGAGCGGCTGTTCGAGGTGGAGATCCCGCCGCTCGGTTGGTCCGAGGCCCGCAACGGCACGTTGAGCGAGCTGCCGTTTCAGCGGGCGGCTCGCACCTACCTTCAGAGCGGCGGCAACGCGGAGCTCCTGGCCGAGCTTCGGGAGACGGGGCCGGACGTCCTGCCCTCGCGAATCCACGCCGCCTACCTGTGGGAAGCGCGTCACGCTTCCTTGGAGGCGCGGCTCGCGCTCGAACGGCTCTCGGTCCATCCTGGAGCGCTGCCCGCAGCGCTCATCGAGGCGTTCGACGCGCAGGCAAGCCTGGACGAGCTCGAGCGGCGGGGCTGGCTCGCCTTCGACGCCGCCTGGAGGTTTGCCGACCCCGTGGCGCGCCGTGTCGTCCACCTGGGGCTGCAGCCCGGGCGCAGGCAGCACTTCCACCACCTCGCCGCCGCAGCGCTGGAGCGTGAAGGGCTTGTGCTGGCGGCGCTGTACCACCGGGGCGAGGCGGGAGGACCGCTGGACTGGGAAGGTGCGGAGCTCGGCCTCGCGCCATGGGCGCGCGAGGCCCTTCGGGTCTACCGGCAGGGAGCTGCCGCTCCGGGCCCGGCGGCCGGGGCGGCCTCCCGCGGCGACACCGCGCGGCCGCCCGTGATCGGTCCGGAGCTGGCGCTGCTCTTGGAGCTCCGTTACGGAGGCGCGGTCCAGGGCAACGGGGCGCGATGGTCGATCGTGCGCACCGGCGGCGAAGCGTCGCCGACCGGCGCGGTGTTCGAGACGCCGCGTGAGCCCCTCGTGCTCCACCTCCGCGGGCGCGGCGTCGTCGACAGCCCCCTGAACGTAGGACTCGATGGCGAGGCCATGGCCCTGTCGCTGCGCCACGATGGCGTCCTGCAGGCGGTTTTCGTCGCCGGCCTGCCCGGGCCGACGGTGGTGGACGGCGTGTCGGTCCTGCCTCTGGGGGTGCCGTTCGAGGCCTGGCTGCGGCTCGGCCGGGGCAGCCGGCTGCGCCTGGAGAGCTGTGCGCTGACGGCGGTGATCGAGCTGGAGATGGCGGTCTACCGGGATGGAGCGGATGGATGCGAGAGCACCGGGAGCCGAGCGCGGTCGTGGGACGGCGCTCGTGCATGAGGTGCGAGGCGCCCGAGGGCCGGGCGGTCGGGCTCCCGCGATGGGCGCCATGGGGGCTGGGCTCGGACGCCGGGCGCGACCGGGCCACGGTCGGGTACCGGCGTTACGCCGTCGCCGGAGCGAAGCGCGTATCGTGTTGGCGACGGTGGGAACGCTGTGCTATGCTCTTACGGCTTGACTGCCTTGGCTCCCGCCGGCGGCCCACCGAGCGTCGATGCCGGCGGAGGCCCGCCCCGTGGGCCGAACGTCGTGTCGATCCATGCGTTCGGGGCGGCGGGTCCTTCAAAGGAGAACGTGAATGAAGCGCACCTATCAACCGAACAAGCGCAAGCGCGCCAAGACGCACGGCTTCCGCGCCCGCATGGCGACCCCCGGCGGCCGCAACGTCCTCAAGCGCCGTCGCGCCAAGGGACGCAAACGCCTGTCGGTATCCGATCGCTGAGCCCGGCTCCCGTCCTCCGATCTCTCAAGGGGGACCGCGCGTTCCAGCGACTACGCAAGGGGCGTTCCAGTGGCGCGAAGCATCTCAGTCTGCGTTGGCGTCCCGCCCAGCACGGTGAGGTGCGGGTGGGTATCGTGGTGAGCGGCAAGGTCGGCAAGGCCGTGGTCCGCAACCGCGTCCGCCGGCGCCTGCGGGAGGCTCTCCGCGCGCTGCTCGCGAGCGGCGTGCGCAAGGAGGCGTGTCGTGCCGGCGCGGCCTCGTTCGACATGGTGATCATCGCTCGGCCCACCGCGGCCGGAGTCGGGTTCTGGGAGCTGCGGGCCTCGCTGGAGCGAGCGCTCGAGAGGGCGGGGTTGCTGTGAGCCGGATCGCACGCGTCCTCGCCACCGCCCCGATCCGCTTCTACCGGCGGTTCCTGTCGCCCCTGAAGGGGGCGCCGAGCTGCCGCTTCTATCCCACCTGCAGTGCCTACGCCATCGAAGCGATCGAAGTGCACGGTGTGCTGAAGGGAAGCTACCTGGCGGTGCGTCGGGTGCTGAAGTGCCACCCCCTGCACCCTGGAGGGATCGATCCCGTGCCGCCTCGTGTCGAGCGGCCGCCGCGGCCCGCCCAGGTGCGGCCGCGCCTGCTGAGCGATCCCCACGGCGCCGTCTCCGAGCGCGCGGCTACGAAGCGCTCGGACGCCCCATCGGAGGTATCTTGAGGACCCTTCGCATTCTGGCACTCGCGCTCCTGTTTCTGGGCGGCGTCGCCCAGGCGCGCGTCGTCTTCGGGGCCAGCGACTTCAAGGTCTCCGATTTCAAGAACCTGGACAAGGTGACGGCAACCTGCAAGACGTCCTCGCCATCGTTCCTCTGCAGGCTCCAGGGCGCCACCCTCACCCGCATCCCCACCAAAGGGGTCGACTTCTTCTTCGACGGCTCCGGCGAGCTGGTGGCGGCCTACGCCAAGTCGCAGAAGGGGCAGACGTACAACGACTACTCCATCGATCGGCGTCAGAACCTGATCCCGTTCGAATCGGCTTTCCCCGGGGGCGCCGTGTTCGTGAACGGCTCCTACGCCGTCCCCCAGGACGTCAGCGGTAGCTGGAAGCGCACCAGCAAGATCCAGTACGTCGGCACCTTCCACTTCCGGACCGGCGGCTACGAAGTGCAGCGCGACGTCGTCGTCAGCGCCATCCGGGAGCACATCGTCGTGAAGCTGAGCGTGCAGCCCGTGCCGGGCGCGGCCGCGAGCGGCAGCGGCGGGTCCGCCAAGGCCGCCACCGTGGCGCTCGTCACCCCCGGTATCGGCCGCACCGCCAATCCGGTGGTGAAGATCGGCCACGGCTCCGACTTCACGCTCAGTCCCGCCGCGGACAAGACCTTCGCCGATCCCACCTACGCGTCGCTGCAGAACAACAACAACAACAATGGCGACGCCATCGTGCTGCGTCCCGTGGACGGATCGCAGAACCTGCAGGCCGAGTACCTCAAGCCCGATTCCGTGGCGCTCGTCGCTCCCCTGGACGCGGGGCACGGGACGCTGCAAGCGCAGTACTACACCGGCAGGAACGAACTGGTGCGCTACTACCAGGAGGGGTACCTGGGGTTGGCGGGCCTGTTCCGCCCGAACATCCTGGGCCGCTTGTCGCTCTACATCGTCGAGTTGCTGGTGTTCATCCACAAGTACGTCGGCAGCTGGGGTCTCGCCATCATCGTCCTGACGTTGATCTTCCGGGCGCTCATCTGGCCGCTGATCGCGACGCAGACCAAGTCGATGTTCGGCATGCAGAAGCTGCAGCCCAAGATCAAGGAGCTGCAGGCCAAGTACAAGGACGACCGCGAGAAGCTGACGCAGGAGACGATGAAGCTCTATCAGGAGGCGGGCGTGAACCCCGCCGGCGGCTGCCTGCCGATCCTGTTGCAGATGCCGCTGTTCATCATCCTGTGGCGCGTGTTCGTCAACTTCGAGTTCAACCAGGG
>CAZIBD010000130.1:0-5642 GCA_964536935.1 uncultured bacterium
AGCGCCTACCGCCTGAAGGCGCTGGCCGTGCGCCACGCCGAGGCCGACCTGCGGCAGGCGCGCCTCTACGGCACCTTCCAGGGCCTCGCCCTCACCGGTGGCGTCTCGACGGGCAACGTGGGCCTGAGCACGCACCTCGGCATCGTCGAGTCGCATCCGCGCGCCGAGGTGAGCCTCGCCTTCCCGGGCGGTCCGGACGCCTGGTCGATCGGCGTGGAGGCCACCGTCGTCCTGTCCACGGAGACGGCGTCGCTCTCCGACCTCCAGCTCCAGGCGGAAGCGGCCCGGACCACGCTCGAGACCTACGAGCGCGAGTTCCCACCGGAGAGCGCCCGGCGGCGGGCCGCTGCGGAGCTGGCCGAGCGCGCCTTGACCCTGGCGGAACGCCAGGCCGCCCTGGCGGGGACCTGGGACGCCCGCCGCACGCTCGCAACGGCCTGGGCCGAGTACGTGCGGCAGGTCCGCGGATACCTCGAGCTCGTCGACGGGCGGTGGGAACCTGCAGGAAGCGGGACGGCACCCGTGCCACTAAGGGGAGGCTCATGAGAGTACCGCCGGTAATCGGCGCCTCTCCCTAACGTGTGTTCCAGCGGCGCGCAGTGACGATGAGGGCGCCGCCGAGAGAGCGCTAATCTTAGAATTGTGAACGTGCCCTGGGGACAGGTATCCCCGGGGCACGAAGGCCGGAAGGGGTAACGGTCCAACGCGGCTACGCGGCCGTGCACGGCTCGTAGGCGCGGGCGACCGGGAAGATTAGGGAGGTCTCTACCATGGTCGGACACTCAAGACTCAAGGCCTTTCTGGGAGCACTGCTGGTGCTCGGGATGGCGGTCGCTTTCGCGCAAAGCGATCAGTACGTCACCCACAACTCCGACGGCTCGTTCGTCCTGAAGAGCGTCTACCCCGGCGACACCGTCACCTTCGCTCCCGGCACGCTCGGCACGCTCATCGACAACGCCTGGAAGGACGGCGGCGCCAAGCCGTTCGCGGGCATCACCCTCAACGTCATGACGCTGCAGGCCGGCGACAAGGGCGCCATCTCGGGCGGCATCATCAACTGGGTGCCGGCCTTCGAGGAGCTCACCGGCGCCAAGGTCAACGTCGTGCAGAAGCCCTTCGACGACCTTGCCCCGGTCATGTTCAACGACGTGCGCACCGGCACCGGCGCCTACGACGGCTTCATCGTGCCGATGGCCTTCATGGGCAGCCTGGTCTCGGGCAAGTTCATCGTTTCGCTCAACGACTACATGAAGTCCGACCAGTACCCGGGCGTCTTCGACAACACCAATCAAGACCCGACGCAGTGGGGCCTCGACGGCATGCTGGAGCCGAGCCTGCAGCGCCTGTACCGCTGGGGCGACACCTGGTATGCCTCCCCCTGGGACTCCGACGGCGTCGTCCTGTACTACCGCAAGGACGTTCTGGATGACCCCGCCGTCCAGGCCGCCTACAAGCAGGCCACCGGAAACGATCTGGTCGTCCCGACCACGCTCGACCAGCTCGTGCAGGAAGCGTGCTACTTCAACGGCAAGGATCCACTGAACACCGGCAAGCCGATCAACGGCATCGTCGAGCCGGCGCAGATCGGCAGCCAGTTCTTCGAGTACTACCGGGCGATCGCCGCGCAGTACGGCGTGGTTCCCGGCGGGGCCGCCCAGGGCTACAGCGAGACGCTGCAGTTCGACCCCAAGAACATGGACCCGCTCATCAACAACCCGGCCGCGGTGAAGGGCCTGCAGACCTTTGTCGACCTCTACAAGTGCGGGCCGCAGGACCCGGCCTCCATCGACCTGGGCACCTCGTTCAACATGTTCGCCCAGGGCACGGCGGTCTTCCAGATCAACTTCGGTGACACCGGCACGATCGTGGAAGCTCCGGACGGCAACTCGCCGGTCAAGGGCCACCTGGGCGTGGCGCCCGTCCCCGGCTCGACCCAGGTCTACAACGTCTCCACCAAGAGCTGGGACACGATGAGCCAGCCCAACCACGTCGGCAACGAAGCCGGCGCGAGCTGGTCGGGCATGGTGTCGTCGCTGTCGCAGCACCCCGATGCCACCTACGCCCTGTTCGCCTTCCTCTCCAGCCCCTCCATGCACCTGTGGAACGCGCGCTGGGGCTTCGACGGCGTCGACCTCGGCCGTCACACCGACTTCCTGCCGCCCAACGGCACGGCGGACATCAACAACTACCTCAAGGCCGGCTTCAACCCGGACGACATCAAGCAGATCTCCGACGCCTACGCCACCAACTTCACGGAGAAGGCCTACGAGTACCTGCGCATCCCGGGCACGCCGGACTACGACCTCGCCCTGGAGCAGAACCTCCAGGCCGCCATCACCGGCCAGATGACCCCGCAGGCGGCGCTCGACCAGGTCGCCCAGCGCTGGAACACCACCACCGACCAGACCGGTCGGCAGGAGCAGATCAGCGTCTTCCAGGAGTCGCTGAAGTAGGAGGGAGCCTCCCCGCGTGAGCCGCCTTGGCGCGGCTCACGCGCTTCGACATGCGAAGCGTTACGCAGACAGACGGGGTTGGGCGCCCATGCCGGCGCCCAACCCCTATCTTGGGTGCAAGGGTCCTGGGTGCAATGGTCCTGGGTGTAATGGCGGTTGAGCGATGAGTGCTCGTGCGGTGAGGAAGCGCGGCCTGCGGATCAGTTTCGGTACGGCGCGCAACTGGTTCATCCTGCCGGCGGCCTTGTGGACGCTGGCGTTCACGTTGTATCCGCTGATCCACGCGCTGATCCTGAGCTTCCAACGGGCCCGGCTGGGGCAGCCGGTGCGCTTCATCGGCTTCAGCAACTACGCCGGCGCCTTCCGCGACGCCCAGTTCTGGAGCGGGCTCACGTTCACCGTCATCCTGGTGGTCATCACGGTCGCCGCCGCGCTCGCCCTCGGGCTCGGCCTGGCGCTGCTCGTGAGCCAGCGGCTGGCGGGCCGCAATCTCTTCCGCATGCTGTTCATGATCCCGCTGTTCGCCACCCCGGTGGGCATCGGTTATCTCGCGGTCATCCTGTTCGCGCAGAACGGGCCGATCAACGGCCTCTTCGGCTGGGTGCAGAGCTTCCTGCAGCTCTTCGGGCTGCACACCTCACTGGCGGTGAACTGGGGCTCCAGCCCCTCCGGCTCGGCCGTGGCCGTGACGCTCCTGGAGATCTGGCGCTGGACGCCGTTCTCGTTCCTGGTGCTGCTGGCCGGCATGCAGGGCATTCCCGAGGAGGTCTACGAGGCGGCGGCCCTCGAGACCAACAGCGGCTGGGACGTCTTCCGCTTCCTGACGCTGCCGCTGTTGCAGCCCATGATCGCCCTCGCCCTGCTGCTGACCACGGTGGAGGCGTTCAAGATCATCGACATCCCCTTCGCCTTCACCAAGGGCGGCCCCGGCATCGCCACGCAGACCTACACCATGCTGGTGTGGCGCGTCGCCTTCAACTCGTTCGCGCTGGGCTCGGCCTCGTCGTACGGCTTTCTGCTGCTCATCCTGGTGCTGATCGTCGTCAACGTGCTGCTGTTCGCGGGCCGGCTGCGCATCAGCATTTTCGGGGAGGACTGATGTGATCCGTCGCAGGTCCCCCTTCCAGATCGTGATCTTCGTCCTGCTGCTGCTGGTGGCCACGGTGTGGTCGATCTTCCCGTTCCTGTGGGCGCTGCGCAACTCGATCATGCGCCTGCAGGACACCTACAAGCCGTGGTTCATCCCGTTCGTGCAGTTCAAGCCCACGCTGGCGACGTGGCGCTCGGAGCTCACCGGCCAGAGCGGCCTCGTGTCGGCGGCCAGCCACAGCCTCATCGTGGCGCTCGTCAGCACCGTGCTGGCGCTGCTGCTGGGGACGCTCGCCGGCTACGCCCTGGCGCGCTTCCGCTACCGCTACCCGGACAACCTCAACCTTTCCATCTGGTTCCTGTCGCAGCGCTTCCTGCCCCCGGCCGTGGTCATCGTGCCGTTCCTGCTGATGATGCGCGCCGGCTGCAGCCCCGTCGACCTGTGGGGCGTGCACCTGCCGCAGCCGTTGCAGCTCGCCTGCATGGCGACCGGCAGCCGCACCCTGCTCAACAACCTCACCTCGGTGGTGATCGCCCACACCACCTTCAACATGCCCTTCGTGGTGCTGATCATGCGCTCGATCTTCCGCGAGCTCCCCTTCGAGCTGGAGGAGGCCGCCCTGGTGGACGGTGCCAACCGGATGCAGACGTTCTGGTTCGTGGCCATGCCGCTCGCCGCGGCCGGGCTGGTGGCCGCGGGGCTCATCTGCTTCGCCTTCAGCTGGAACGAGTTCCTGTTCGCCCTCATCCTCACCGGGCCCACCACCCAGACGCTGCCCTTGCTCATCGGCTCCGGCACGGGGGTGCAGGGGATCCAGTTCAACGTCATCAGCGTGCGGACGCTGGTCGCCATCCTGCCGCCGGTGGTCGCCGCCCTGCTGGCCCAGCGCTACGTGGTGCGGGGCCTCACCTTCGGGGCGGTCAAGGGGTGAGCCGCGGCAGCGGCCACGGGCGTACCATGGCCCTGGTTTCGACGGCCCTGGTTTCGACGACCCTGCTCTCGACCATCGCGAGGTAACCCATGGAGCTCTACCCGCTCAAGCTCAGCGCCCACGTCCGCACCTACGCCTTCGGGCGCCGCCTGCTCGCCGACCGCCTCGGCAAGCGCGGCCTGCCCGACGGCGACGTGGCGGAGAGCTGGGAGGTGAGCGACCATCGCGACGCCCGGGCGACCGTCCGCAACGGCCCGCTGGCGGGCACGAGCTTCCACGCCCTCGTCCAGGAGCGCCCCGACGCCGTCGTCGGGCAGGGCTGGCGCGGACCGCACTTCCCGCTGCTCGGCAAGCTGCTCGACGCCAGCCGCCCGCTGCCCGTGCACCTGCACGCCGACGACGCCACCGCGATGCGCAAGTACGGCGAGCCCAACGGCAAGACCGAAGCCTGGCACATCCTCTGGGCGGCGGAGGGCGCCAGCGTGCTGGCGGGCGTGCGTCCCGGCCTCACGGCCGAGGAGCTCACCGAGGGCTTCCTGGCGCAGGACTACGACCGCCTGATGTACCGCTATCCCATCCGCGCCGGCGACACCGTCTACGTGCCCGGCGGCGTACTGCACGCCTTCGGCCCGGACACGCTGATCTTCGAGGTGCAGCAGACCTCCGACCTGGGGCAGAGCGTCATGCCCGAGGACCTCTACGGAGAGCCGCTGGCGAAGGCCACCTGGCACGCCAACATCGCCGAGACCCTCGACGAGCTCCGGCGCGACGTCTTCCCGCGCCCCAACCCGGGCCTCACCCTGGAGGACGCCGCCAACCGCCGCACCCTGGCGTGCGCCGGACCGCACTTCGCGCTGGAACGGTGGGCGCTGAGGCGCGAGCACATCGTCGACGCCGGGCCGCGGCGCTGCACCACCCTCACCAACCTCGGCGACGCCGTCACGCTCCACTTCGAGGGTGGCCGCGAGCACCTGCAACGGGCCGAGTCGTGCGTCCTGCCCGCCGCCCTCGAGGACGTGCGCGTGGAGCCCGAAGGGGAAGGCGACCTGATCGCCTGCTACCTGCCGGACCTGCGGCTGGACGTGGTCGAGCCGCTGCTGGCGCGCGGGCATTCCCCCGAGGCCATCGCGGCGCTGGGCGCGGTTCCGGTAGGAGATGTGCCGGTGGG
>CAZIBD010000131.1:0-5578 GCA_964536935.1 uncultured bacterium
TCAGCGTTGCGGGCTCACCCGCTCGATCTCGACGGCCCGGCCCCCGTGCGTACGGACCAGCACCGCGCCGAGCTCGGCGGGCCCCTGGGCGAAGGCGCCACGCCCCCGTACGGGGCGGCGCTGGCGCATGGCGTCGATGAACACGTCCGGGGCGTACCCCTGCATGCCGCCGCCCGGCCCGGTCATGCCCACGTCGCTCACGTACGCGGTTCCGCCCGGCAACACGCGGTCGTCGAGGGTGGGCACGTGGGTGTGGGTGCCGAGCACGGCGGCGACCCGGCCGGCGACCGACCACGCGAAGATCTGCTTCTCGCTCACCGACTCGCCGTGGAAGTCGACGATCAGCAGGTCGACGGCGTCGTCGCCCCACTGCTCCAGCTGCGCCGTCAACGCTTCGTACGGCGGCTCGACGTGCGGCATGGCGGTGGCGCTCGCCAGGCTCACCACGCCCAGTCGGACGCCCCCGCGCGCGATCACCAGGGCGCCGCGTCCCGGCTGCCCGCCCGTCACGTTGAGCGGGCGCACGACCTCGGGCTCCTGCAGCGCAGCCACGGCCTCGGCGCTGTCCCAGGAGTGGTTCCCGCCCGTGATCGCGTCCACGCCCAGCACCCGGAGGCGGGCTACGTCTTCCCGCGTCATGCCCGCGCCGCCCACCGCGTTCTCGCCGGTGAGCGAGGCGTTCTCGGCGTTGGCAACCACGAAGTCGGGGCGGAGCCTGGCGCGCAGGGCGGGAAGCTCCGCCTCCAACAGGTCGAGGCCGGCGCCTCCCACGATGTCGCCGATGAAGAGCAGGCGGAGGTCACGGTCGGGCGTGTCCATGGTCGGGTCCAGTGTCGCACGCGCTGCGCTCCCATCGGCTGCGTGTAAGAGTTCCGTGCGCGCCCACTCCCTAGACTCCAGGAGCGATGCGTCGGTTGCTCTTCCTGGTTGCGCCCCCTGTCTTCTGGTGCGCCTTCGTGGTCGACTTCCCGTACCTGTACGACCACTTCGGGGATCAGGCACGCCTGGTGGGCCTGGGGCTGGTCGCGCTCACGTCCTGGCTGTGGGGCATGCCGGGGGGGCTCGTCAACGGCGCCATCGGGCTGGTCCTGAGCGAAGGGCTGATGTCGGTGATGCACGGCGGCGCCTTCGCGCTCTCCGGCCTCTCCGGCAGCGACAGCCTGTTCACGGTGGTCGCCTTCGCCGGCGCGGGGCTGGGCTTCGGCTACCTGCGGAATGCGCGCGACCAGATGGAGCACCATCGCAGCGCCTTCGAGGCGGCGCAGCTCGATCCGCTCACCGGTCTGCTGAACCGCGCAGGCTTCCACGAACGACTCCAGGGCGTGCTGGAAGTGGCGCGCGAGGAGGGCTCGTTGGTGGCGTTCCTCTTCGTCGACCTCGACCGCTTCAAGTTCGTCAACGACACCTACGGCCACGAGGTAGGGGATGCCCTGCTGCGTGAGGTCGGTCGCGCGCTGCGCGACAACGTGCGGGAGCAGGACCTGGTCGGGCGCCTCGGCGGGGATGAGTTCACGTTGGCGCTCGTCCACCTCCACGACGCCAAGGACGCCAGCATGGTGGCCCGCAACCTGGTGCGCGCGCTCAGCGCGCCGATCTCGATCGACGACCGCGAGCTGCGAGTCTCCGCCAGCGTCGGCGTGAGCCTCTTCCCGCGCGACGGGGACACCGTGGAGGCGCTGACCCGCAGCGCCGACACCGCGATGTACGAGGTCAAGGACGGCGGCAAGAACTCGTTCCACTTCTCCTCCTTGGAGATGCGCTCGCGCGTGAGCCGGCGTCTGGAGCTCGAGCGCGAGCTGCGCGACGCCATCGCCAACCAGGAGTTCGAGCTGGTCTACCAGCCGCAGGTCGAGCTGGCCAGCGGCCGGCTGGTGGCGTTCGAGGCGTTGCTGCGCTGGACCAATCCCAAGCTCGGCAAGGTCTCCCCGGGCGAGTTCATCCCGGTCGCGGAGGAAGCCGGCTACATCGGCAAGCTCGGGCACTGGATCCTGCGCGAGGCCTGCTTCCAGTCACGGGCCTGGCAGAAAGCCGGGCTTCGGGCCGTGCGCATGGCGGTCAACGTGTCGACCCTGCAGTTCCGCCAGTTCGGCTTCCTCGGCACCATCCAGGGCGCGCTGGCCGACAGCGGCATCGACCCGGGACTGCTCGAGATCGAGATCACCGAGAGCGTGCTGGCCAAGGAGTACGAGCTGGCCATGAGCACCGTGACCAAGCTCGGCCGCATGGGTGTGCGCACCGCGCTCGACGACTTCGGCACCGGCTACTCCTCGTTGGCGTACCTGCAGCACCTGCCCATCGCCAGCCTGAAGATCGACCAGTCCTTCGTGATGGCCCTCCACAACGCGCCCGGCATCGACCACGTGAGCGCCGTTCCCATCGTGGAGGCCATCGTCGCCATGGCTCACAAGCTGCGCAAGAGCATCGTGGCCGAAGGCGTGGAGACGGATGCGCAGCGGCGCTTCCTGCAGAAGCTCGGCGTCGACTACGCCCAGGGCTTCCACTTCGCCAAGCCGCTGACCCGCCAGCGCGCAGAGGCGCTGCTCGAGGTCGAGGAGCGCCGCCACGCGCCGGTCCCCGACGTCGCCGATCCCACGCCGCTGCTGCTGCTCGACTGACCCCGCGACAATCCCAACACGTACCCGTCGGGAACGTCCGCGGCGCGGCGCGCTCGGTACGATGGGCTGCGGGCGCCGCCCGGCGGCGTGCTGCGAAAGGCAGGCGTGCTATGGACGAACAAGCTGCCGACATCGGGCTCATCGGTCTGGCCGTGATGGGCCAGAACCTCGTGCTGAACATGGAGGACCACGGCTTCCGGGTGGCCGTCTACAACCGCACGCAGAAGAAGACGGACGACTTCCTGGCCGGTCCTGCTCAGGGGCGGCGTATCCGTGGCGCCGCCAGCCTGGAGGAGCTCGTGGCCGGGCTCGAGCGCCCGCGCCGCGTCATGCTGATGGTTCAGGCGGGCAAGGCGGTCGACGCCGTGCTGGACCAGCTCACGCCCTTGCTGGAGGCCGGCGACATCGTCATCGACGGCGGCAACTCCTACTTCGAAGACACCATCCGTCGCGAGCGCGCGCTGCGCGAGCGCGGTCTCCACTACCTGGGAACGGGCGTGTCCGGTGGGGAGGAGGGGGCGCGCCACGGTCCGTCGATCATGCCGGGCGGCCCGCTGGAGGCCTGGGAGCCGGTGCGGCCCATCCTGCAAGCCGTTGCCGCGCACGTCGAAGGCGAGCCGTGCTGCGAATGGCTGGGGGAAGACGGTGCCGGCCACTTCGTGAAGATGGTGCACAACGGGATCGAGTACGGCGACATGCAGCTCATCGCGGAGGCCTACGACGTCTTGCGCCACGGCGTCGGGCTGACGCCGCAGGAGCTTCAGGAGGTGTTCGCCCAGTGGAACGAGGGCGACCTCGACTCCTACCTGATCGAGATCACCCGGGACATCCTGGGAACCTACGACGCAGACGGAAAGCTCGTGCTGGACGTCATCCTGGACGCGGCGGGCCAGAAGGGGACGGGTCGCTGGACCGCCGTGACGGCCCTCCACCAGGGGATCCCGCTGACCCTGGTGACCGAAGCGGTGTTCGCCCGCGCGCTGTCCGCGCTCAAGGAGGACCGTGTCGCCGCGTCGGAGCACCTCCCCGGCCCGGACGCCCGTTTCCAGGGCGATCGCCGGCGCTTCGTGGAGGACGTGGGCCGTGCACTCTACGCCGCCAAGATCGCCAGCTATGCCCAAGGCTTCATGCTGCTCTCGTCGGCGGCGGCCGAGCGTGGCTGGTCGCTCGACCTCGGCAAGGTGGCGATGCTGTGGCGGGGCGGCTGCATCATCCGCTCGCGCTTCCTGCGCGACATCCGTGACGCCTATGCCCAGGATCCGCACCTTCCCAACCTGCTGTTGGCGCCGTACTTCCGCGAGGCCGTGGTCGGAGCCCAGGAAGCATGGCGCAGGGTGGTGGCCGAAGGCGCCCGCCTAGGGATCGCCATGCCCGCGTTCTCGTCGGCGCTGTCGTTCTACGACGGCTACCGCCGCGGCAGGCTCCCTGCCAACCTGATCCAGGCGCAGCGCGACTACTTCGGGGCGCATACCTTCGAGCGCGCCGACCAGCCGCGCGGTGCGTTCAGCCACTACGACTGGACCGGTCACGGCATCGCTACCTCGGGCAGCTACCAGGCGTGACGGAGGGTTCGCTCCGGCTGCCGTCGCCCGTGCGCGGAAGGACCGGGAGGGGGGCGTGCTACACTAGCTGCTTGCGGGGTTGCCGGCGTCCGGTCAACGAGCCGGGCGCGGCCGTGCGGCCCGCATCCTCGATGAGCGATTCCACGACACCAGGAGCCAGGACCTAACGGGGAGGGACGATGGCCAAGGCGAAGAAGACGGGAGCCTCCGTCGTGTCGGCGGCTGCCTCCGACGGCGGGCAGGCGCCAGCGCGCGCCGCTCGCGCCGGATCCGAGGGCGCTTCGGCAGCGGCCGGCGCCGCGGAGCGGGCCCCGAAGAGCGCGAAGGCCACGTCCGGCGCCCCCGCGAGCGGAGCGTCCAAGGGGGCGGCCCGCTCGGCAGGCAAGGACGGCGGCACCAGAACCTCGAGCACCAACGGCGCCAAGAAGCGCGGCGCGGCGAAGGATGATGTGAACGACCAGAGCCAGCATCAGCAGAGCACCGAGCCGGCGCCGCCGAAGGCCAAGAAGGCCGGGGGCGACGGCAAGGCCGGGGGCAAGGGCAAGTCCGGAGCGAAGAGCAAGGCGTCCGCCGCCGACAAGACGGGGTCGAAGGCCGCGTCCGGGGCATCGAAGAGCGAAGATGCCGAGGTGGCCGCAGCCCAGCCCTCGGGCGACGGCGAAGCGACCGGCACCGCTGCCTGGCTCCAGGCCGAGCCCGTGAAGGCCCTGATCGCTCGCGGCCAGGAGGCCGGCTCGCTCGACACCGAGGAGATCAGCGACGCCTTCCGCAAGGCGGTCGAAGGGCTGGGGCTCGATCCCGAGGAACAGAACTTCGAGGACCTCATCGAGGTTCTCGAGGGCAAGGGCGTGGTCATCTCCGACCTCGCCGATGACGAGATCATCGACGAGGACGACGTCGACGAGGACGAAGAGCTCGGCGAGGAGGACGAGCGGGAGGAGCTGGAGGCGCGCGCCGAGGCGATGGCCGATGCCCGCGTCAAGACCAACGACCCCGTTCGCCAGTACCTGCAGGAGATCGGCCGCGTCAAGCTGCTGACCCTGGAGGAGGAGATCGACCTGGCCCGCCGTATCGAGCAGGGCGAGGATGCCAAGAAGCAGCTGGAGGAGCAGGGCGAGAGCCTCGACGAGCGCAACTATCGCGGCCTCAAACGCGTGGTCGAGGACGGCGAGCTTGCGCGCAAGCACCTGATCGAGGCCAACCTGCGGCTGGTCGTCTCCATCGCGAAGAAGTACAACGGCCGTGGCATGAGCTTCCTGGACCTGATCCAGGAGGGCAACCAGGGCCTGATCCGCGCGGTGGAGAAGTTCGAGTACCGCCGGCGCTACAAGTTCTCGACCTACGCGACCTGGTGGATCCGGCAGGCCATCAACCGTGCCATCGCCGACCAGTCGCGCACCA
>CAZIBD010000132.1:0-5561 GCA_964536935.1 uncultured bacterium
TCGGCGAGCACACCGACTACAACGACGGCTTCGTGCTCCCCATGGCCATCGACCGGGAGATCCGCATCGCGCTGCGCCCGCGGCGCGACGACACCGTGTCGGTGTTCGCGGCCGATGTCGGGCTGGAGGCGAGCTTCACGCTGTCGGCGCTCGAGCGCGGAGAGGGCTGGCAGGAGTACATCAAGGGGGTCGCCTGGGCGTTGCAGGCGGAGGGCTTCGCGCTGGCCGGCTGGGACGGCGTGATGGGGGGCGACGTGCCGCGCGGCGCGGGGCTGTCCTCCTCGGCGGCGCTCGAGCTGGCCGCCGCTCGCGCCTTCCAGTTGAGCTCGGGCTTCGCCTGGGAACCCACCCGCATGGCGAGGGCGTGCCAGCGCGCCGAGAACCGCTGGGTCGGCATGAACTCCGGCATCATGGACCAGCTCATCTCGGCGCTGGGTCGCGAAGGCCACGCGCTCCTGCTCGATTGCCGCACGCTCGAGGGGGAGGCGGTGCCGCTCCCGGAGGGGCACGTGGTCGTGGTGCTCGACACCGGCACGCGGCGCGGCCTGGTGGGCTCGGCCTACAACGAGCGCCGCGCCCAGTGCGAAGCGGCCGCCATCCACTTCGGCGTGCCCGCCCTGCGCGACGTGTCACAGGAGGCCTTCGAGGCGGGCGCTGCCGGCCTGCCGGAGCTGCCGAGGCGGCGCGCACGGCACGTCGTCGGCGAGAACGCGCGCACGCTGGCTGCGGCCGAGGCGATGCGCCGGGGTGACGCCGTCACCGTCGGACGTCTCATGAACGCGTCGCACGCCAGCTTGCGGGAGGACTTCGAGGTGTCCTCCGAGGCGCTCGACGCCATCGTTGCGTGCGCCTGGAGCCAGCCGGGGTGCCGCGGCGCGCGCATGACCGGCGCGGGCTTCGGGGGCTGCGCCGTGGCGCTGGTCGAGGAGGCCACGGTGGACGCTTTCGTGGCGGCGGTGACCGCCTGCTACGACACCGCGGAGCGACGGGCCTCGGCCTACGTCTGCCGCCCCGCCTACGGAGCCAGCCGGCTGCGCTGAAGCGCTGGACGGCGCCCCCAGCGCCATCGCAGCCGCAGCGCCCCGGCGAGGAGCGACGGTGACCGAGGGAGACCCGCTGCCGTCGACGGCTGCGGCACCGACACCCACCGAGTTCTGGAAGCTGTGGAGCGGGCAGGGCGTGTCGCTCCTGGGCTCGCTGGTCAGCCGTATCGTGCTGCCGTTCGTGGTGATCTACACCCTCGGCGCCACCGCCGATCAGGTCGCCTGGGTGCGCGCCGCGGAGATCGCGCCGGGCGTCGCCGCCGGACTGCTGGCGGGGGTCTGGGTGGACCGCTGGCCTCGGCGGCCGCTGATGGTCGGGGCCGATCTCGCAAGGGGGCTGCTGCTCCTGTCGTTGCCGGCGAGCTACTGGCTCGGCCTGCTGTCCCTGGTGCAGGTCCTGGTGGTGGCGGCGGTGGTGTCGGTCCTCAGCGCGACGTTCGGAGCGGCCTACGAGGCGTACCTTCCCAGCCTGGTGGGGGTCGCGCGGCTGGAGAACGCCAACAGCCGCCTAGGAGCGAGCGCCGCCGTGGCAGAGGTGGCCGGCTTCGGGCTGGCCGGCTTCCTCTTCCAGGTCGCCGGCGTCGCGGCCCTGGTCGTGGACGGCTGTACGTACTTCCTCTCCGCCCTGAGCCTGCTCGGCATCCGGCACCGGGAGACGGCGAGGCTCCGACGGCCGGGGGTGTCGCCGGCACGGGAGATCCGCGAGGGCCTTCGGGCACTGCTGTCGCGGCCGCTCCTCGTTCGGCTGGCTCTCGCAGCGTGCGCGAGGGCGCTCGCCGGCGGGGTGATCGGTGCCGTGTACGTGCTCTACATCAGCCGTGGCCTCCAGGTGACGCCCGGCCTGCAGGGACTGCTCTACGCCCTGGGTGGGGTGAGCGCCTTCGGCGGCGCGTGGCTCGCCGGCCGGGTCCGGCGGCGATGGGAGCTGGGCCGGACCCTGGCAGGCACGGCCGTCGCAGCCGTGGCGGGGATCGCGCTGGTCCCCCTGGCCTTCGGGCCCATGGCGCTCATCCTGGCTTTCGTGATCGGTCAGCAGCTCCTCGGCGACGCGGCGGACACGATCTACGAGGTCCTGGAAGCCACCGTCCGCCAGGCGGCGGTCGAGGGCCACCTGCTCGGGCGCGTCACCTCCGCCTGGCAGGTCGCGACCGGCAGCTTCCTGCTGGTGGGGACGCTGGCAGGCGGCTACCTGGCGACCGCCGGTGGCCTACGGCTCGCCCTCTGGGTGGGGGTGGGCGTGCAGGCGCTTTCCGCCGTCTGGGTGGTGGCCCGCCTACGATCGGTCCGGGCCGAGGACGTCGACCTCGCGACGTGAGGGCCGGCGGTCGCCCGGCCCGGGTGTTGGAGGTCAGCCGGCCGCCGGCGCGACGCGCACCACCCCGGCGCGCTCCAGCGCGTCGACCTCATCGCCTGTCATGCCCAGATCGCCCTCCAGAACGGCGCGGCTGTGCTCACCGAGGCGCGGCGGGACCGGGGACTCGCCGGCCCGTGGAGCCAGCGGCAGGGCGGCCCCCTCCGGACCGGTGGCGTGCCACAGCGGGCTGCCCACCATCTGCAGGGGGCCCACGCCCGGATGCGTGCCCCGGACGATGAGGCCGCGGGCTCGCGTCTGCTCGTCGGCCAGGGCCTCGGGCAGGGTCGCCACGGGGGTGGCGGGCACACCGGCCGAGCGCAGGGCCTCCAGCCAGTCCCGGCGCGGACGCGAGGTGAGCCGTGAGGCGAGCTGCGGAACCAGCGTCGCGCGCGCCGTCACCCGACCGGCATTGGTGGCGTAGCGCTCGTCCTCGGCCAGCTCCGGCAGTCCCAGCACCCCGCAGAGCCGGCGGAACTGCTCGTCGTTGCCGACCGCGATCATGATGGACCCGTCGGCCGCCTGGAATGCCTGGTAGGGCACGATGCTCGGATGGGCACTGCCCAGCCGCCTCGGCGCCTGGCCCGTGACGAGGGCGCTCTGCGCCTGGTTCACCAGGCTCGCCAGCGCGACCTCGAACAGCGATACATCCAGGTGCGCACCGCGCCCGCTCTTGCCGCGCGCCACGAGCGCCGCCAGCACCGCCGCAGCGGTGTGCGAGCCGGTCAGCACGTCGATCCACGCAACGCCCAGCTTGACGGGGGGCCGATTCTCTTCGCCGGTCAGCTCCATCAGCCCGCTGAGCGCCTGCAGCGCCGCGTCGTAACCCGGCTCCCGGGCGCGCGGACCATCCTGCCCGAAGCCGGTGATGGAGGCGTAGACGAGGGCCGGATGCTCCCTGGCCAACGAAGGATAGTCGAGGCCGTAGCGGGCGAGGTCACCGACCTTGAAGTTCTCCACCACCACGTCGGCGCGCGCCGCGAGACGGCGCACGATCTCACGCCCGCGGGCGTCCTTGAGGTCGACGGCGACGCTCTCCTTGCCTCGGTTGACGGACAGGAAGTAGGCGCTCTCCTCCCCTACGAACGGCGGACCCCAGCCGCGGGTGTCATCGCCGCGCGGCGACTCCACCTTGACGACCCGGGCGCCCAGATCGGCCAGGAGCTGCGTACAGTACGGGCCCGCCAGCACGCGGCTGAGATCCAACACGAAGACGCCGTCGAGCACAGTGGCTGCAGTCTATCGCGGCGACCGCGCGGCGCCGCCGGGGGGGACCGCCGCTTCAGACGCCTTGCAGCTCGTCGACCGGTCGGAAGTTCACCACCGTCACGCTCACGGTCGGCGAGCGTGGGTCGTCCGGGTCGACCAGGTAGGCGTAGTCGCTGAGCGAGCTGATCCGGACCTCTGTCGTGACCGTCACCTTGCCGGGTTGACCCGGGTCGTCGAACGCACCCTCGAAGCGGAGCGCACGCCCCTCCTGCAGAGCTTGCTCGAACGCTTCGCGTTCGCTGTCCTGGGGCGCGTCCTTCAGATCGTGCCGCCAGGTCCCCGCGTACTGCAGCTTCTGGCCGTGTTGCCCGCGCCACACCTGCAACACACCGAGGCCGAGGTGCCCGTCGATCCGCGCCTGGCCGATGTGCCCTTCGTGTCGGGCCGCGCCATTGTCGGCCATCCGAGTGGTATCGAAGCCCATGCAGGTCCCCCTTCCGCAAGGGAACGGGGAGGTCGCCCGACACCGTGGCCGTCGCCTTCCCGCCCGGACCTCCGCTCACGCTAAGCCCGGAACACGTGGGTTCGATGGGACCTGGATGGGAAAACCTAGGGGGCGACCCCGGGCGCCAGGGTGACGTCGTGCGGCCGCCCCAGGAGGGCAAGAAGGCGATCCGGCCGGTCGGTGATGATACCGTTCACACCCATGTTGATGAGACGACGCATGTCCGCGGTCTCATCGATCGTCCAGACGTGCACGAGCAACCCGCGATCGTGCGCCGCCCGGACGAAGTGCGGCGTCACCACGCGCAACCCGCCCTGGCTCTCCGGCACCTGGAGGGCGTCCGTGTCGGGCGTGTACAGGTGGGCGAGGTGGGCGCGCGCGAGCACGTAGAAGATCTTGATCTCGGTCGGATCGCCGGCCGTCGCCACCTCGGGGCAATCCTTGCGGAAGGCGCGGATGGCCGCCGGATGGAACGACACCACCATCACGGTGTGCTGCCGGTCGTTCGCGCGGATGAGCCGGCACAGGTCGGCGGCGACGGAGGTGCTGTCCGGCTTGATCTCGATGTTGATGGGCTTGCCGGGGAAGGCGTCGAAGACGGCCTTCAGCGTCGGGATCCGGACCCCCTGCCCGCGATAGGGGAAGCTCGCACCGCGGCCGCCCGGCGACCAGCGGTAGCCCGCGTCGAGCGCCTGGAGCTGCGCCAGGGTCATCTGCGACACCGCGCCCGTGCCGTCCGTGGTCCGGTCGACGGTGGCGTCGTGGATCACCACGATGTGCCCATCGGCGCTCTCGTGGATGTCGAGCTCGAGCACGTCGGCCCCGAGAGCGACGGCGTGGCGGAAGGCGAACATCGTGTCGCCGGGCCACAGCCCGTCACCGCCCTGGTGCGCCAGCACCGTCACGCCGCTGGGCAGGGCGTCAAGGTAGGCGGAGCGCGGACGCGGTTTCACCACCAGCGCCAGCACCCCGTACAAGGCCGCCAGGACGACCGCGATCACGACCACGACTCGGAGGACGCGCATGCTCACCCCTTCGGCCCCGGCTCGAGCCCGCTCGCCGCCCAGTCTAAGGGTCGCGTCCCGGGCACGGGCCCGGTCCGCGGGCCCCGGTCGGCCACCGCTCCCTCGACGCAACGCGCCCCGGCCGTGCGGCCAGGGCGCCGAAGGTCACGAAGGGGCGCGAGGTCAGTCCAGGAAGTCGCGCAGCTTGCGGGTGCGGCTCTCGTGGTACTTGAGCTTCCTCAACGCCTTGTTCTCGATCTGCCGGATCCGTTCGCGCGTGACGCCGAAGTGGCTGCCCACCTCCTCGAGCGTGTGCTCGCGGCCGTCCACGAGGCCCTTGCGAAGCTTCAGGACCATCGCCTCGCGCTCGTTGAGCTTGCCGAGCGCCTCCTCGAGCTCCTCGCTGAGGATGATCTTGCTGGCCTGGTCCACCGGCGACTCGACGTTGT
>CAZIBD010000133.1:0-5511 GCA_964536935.1 uncultured bacterium
CCAGAACGGGCTGGTCGAGGTGCGTCGCGGCCAGGGCACGTTCGTCGTCGACGGAACGGCCAGGGCCTTCAAGCAGTCGCTCCGTCTGATGATGGGCCTGGCCAGCGAGGAGCGGATCGGGGAGATGGTCGAGGTGCGAGAGCTCCTCGAGCCCGAGATCGCCGCGCGCGCCGCCCAGCGCCGCACGGAGGTCGACCTCGAGGCCTTGCGGGCCGCCGTTCGCGACATGGACACGGCCCTGGACGACGCCCGTACCTTCATCGAGGCCGACAACCGCTTCCACGTGGCGCTGGCCGTCGCCACCCAGAACCACGTCATCCCGCGGTTGCTCGACTCGGTGGTCGACCTGCTCCAGGAGCTGCGCGGCCACATCTTCCAGCTGAGCGGCGGGCCCACCCGCGGCCAGCAGCACCACCGCATCATCCTCGAGGCGATCGAAGAGGGGAATGCGGAAGCAGCCAGGGACGCCATGCTGGCCCATCTCATGCAGGTGCGCGAGGACAGCCGGCAGGCCCTTCGAAAGACCAATCGGGAGGCCTCGCACGGGGCCGGGGCCAACGACGACGAGTTGCACGGTGACGCGGCCTGAGCCGCCCTTCGCGGCGCCGGCCGGGTCCCCCGCCTAGGGGAAGGAGCCACGCGTGACGGGTCGATCCGCAGCGAGCAAGGCCACGACGAGGTCGGCGGCCGGGAAGGCGACCGAAGGCGGCCTCACTGCCGGCGCCGAGCCGGCACGCCACCTGCACGCCTACCGCCAGATGATGCGTATCCGTGTGTTCGAAGAGCACGCCAACGAGCTCTACCTCACCGCCAAGATGCCGGGCCTCACCCACATGTATGCAGGCGAGGAGGCCGTCGCGGTGGGCGTGTGCGACGCCCTTCACCGGGACGACTACATCACCAGCACGCACCGCGGCCACGGCCACTGCATCGCCAAGGGCGCCCGTCTCGACCTCATGTTCGCCGAGCTGCTCGGCAAGGCTGCGGGTTACAACCGCGGCAAGGGCGGCAGCATGCACATCGCCGACCAGGAGAACGGCAACCTCGGCGCCAACGCCATCGTGGGCGGCTCGGCCGGCATCGCCACCGGTGCCGCGCTCTCGGCCAAGATGCGCGGCAGCGGGCAGGTGGTCGCGTGCTTCTTCGGCGAAGGCGCCCTCGGCCAGGGCCTGCTCTACGAGGTCATGAACATGGCCCAGCTGTGGAAGCTGCCCGTGATCTACGTCTGCGAGAACAACCTCTACAACGAGTACACCCACTACGAGGAGGTCACCGCCGGCGAGCTCCTCGGTCGCCCGAGGGCCTTCGGCATCCACACCGCCGAGGTCGACGGTCAGGACGTCACGAGCGTCAGCGCCGCCAGCCACGAGCTGGTCGAGCGCGCCCGCCGCGGCGAAGGACCCGCCTTCCTGCTCGCGAACACCTACCGCTACTACGGCCACCACGTCGGCGACATCCAACGCGACTACTACCGGTCCAAGGACGAAGAGAGCCACTGGAAGAGCGAGCGCGACCCCCTCACCCTCTACGCCGCCTGGCTGCAGGAGCACGCGCTTGCGACCGCCGAGCAGCTCCGAAAGGTCGAAGAAGAGGTCCGGAACGAAGCCGGCAAGGCGGTCGAGTACGGGCTCGAAGCGCCCTACCCCGACGAGAGCGAGGTGACGCTGCATGTCTACGCCTGAGCGGTCCGCGCCCTCCGAGGTGGTCGCCGCCGAGGACGTGCGCACCATCACCTTCTCGCAGGCTGTCAACGAGGCCCTGGCCGAGGAGATGCGGCGCGATCCCCGGGTGTTCATCCTCGGCGAGGACGTCGCCGAGGCGGGCACCCCCTTCAAGGTGCTCTCGGGCCTCGTCGAGGAGTTCGGGCCCGAACGCGTCCGCGACACCCCCATCAGCGAAGCGGGCTTCACCGGTGTGGCGGTGGGCGCCGCCATGACCGGCATGCGCCCCGTCGTCGACCTCATGTTCGGCGACTTCCTGACGCTGGTCATGGACCAGCTCGTCAACCAGGCCGCCAAGACCCACTACATGTCCGGCGGCAAGCTCAAGGTGCCGATGGTGCTCCGCACCACGCTCGGGGCCACCCGCCGCAGCGCCGCCCAGCACAGTCAGAGCCTGCACGCCTGGGTGAGCCACGTCCCGGGCCTGAAGGTGGCGCTCCCGGCGACCCCGTTGGACGCCAAGGGCCTCATGAAGGCCGCCATCCGCGACGACAACCCCGTCGTCATCGTCGAGGACAAGCTCAGCTTCCAGGACAAGGGCCCCGTACCCGAAGGCGACGTCTTCATCCCCCTGGGCCAGGCCGACATCAAGCGCGAGGGTACCGACATCACCTTCGTCGCGACCAGCAGCATGGTCTACGTCGCGCTTCAGGCCGCCGAGCAGCTCGAGGCCCACGGTCTCTCCGCGGAGGTCGTCGACCCCCGCACCCTCAGCCCGCTCGACACGGCCACGCTCGTCGAGAGCGCCAAGAAGACGGGGCGGGTGGTGGTCGTCGACGAAGGTCACCAGAGCTACGGCGCCAGCGCCGAGCTCGCCGCCGTCATCGCCGACGGCGCGTTCTACTACCTCGACGCCCCGGTGAGGCGCCTCGGAGCGATGGACGTACCGGTCCCCTTCTCCCCCGTCCTCGAAGACCTCACCGTCCCCACCCCCAAGCAACTCACCGCGCTCGCCCGCGAGATGTGCGTCCCCGTCTGAGGAGACGGGGACGCCCGGGCAACCGCACGAGGGAGGCTGATTCGTAGTGGCCATTCATACACACGGCACCATGGCGGTCGACTGGGAGGAACGCATCAACTTCGAGCGCCTCCGCACCGAGCGCCTCGCGCGCATCAAGAAGGTGCTGGCGGAGTCCGGGGCGGGCGCCCTCCTCTGCTTCGACATGAACAACGTCCGCTACATCACCGCGACCCACATCGGCACCTGGGCGCAGGACAAGGTGGCCCGCTTCACGCTACTGCCTCAGAACGACGAGCCCATCCTGTGGGACTTCGGCAGCGCCGCCAAGCACCACCAGCTCTATGCCCCCTGGCTCGACGGAGAGAAGCGCTCCCGGCCCGGCGTCAGCATGCTGCGCGGCACCATCAGCCCGGAGATGGGGCGCGCCGAGAAGGTCGCCCGCTGGATCAAGGACGAGCTCGACCAGCGCGGGCTCCAGAACGACCCCGTCGCCATCGACATCGTCGAGCCACCCGTGCTGTTCGCCCTGCAGAAGGCGGGCATCACCGTCATCGACGGCCAGCAGTTGATGCTCGAGGCCCGCAAGATCAAGACGGTCGACGAGATTAGCTTGCTCACGCACGCAGCCGGCATGGTCGACGCCGCCTACGACCAGCTCTACGAGCACCTTCGCCCGGGCGTGCGCGAGAACGACCTCGTCGGCCTCGTCAGCGACTTCCTCTATCGCCACGGCAGCGAGATGGTCGAGGGCGTCAACGCCATCAGCGGCGAGCGCTGCAACCCTCACCCCCACGTGGCCTCCGACCGGATGCTCCGCCCGGGCGATCCCGCCTACTTCGACATCCTCCAGAGCTACATGGGCTACCGGACCTGCTACTACCGCACCTTCGCGGTCGGCAGCGCCAGCCAGGCGCAGGTCGATGCCTACGCCAAGTGCCGCGACCTCCTCGACCATGCCATCAGCCTCATCAAGCCCGGCGTCACCACCGCCGAGGTCGTCGAGGTGTGGCCCAAGGCCCAGGAGTTCGGCTTCCCCAACGAGGAGCTCGCCTTCGCGCTGCAGTACGGCCACGGGCTCGGCCTCAACATCTGGGAGAAGCCGATCTTCAGCCGGCTGTTCTCCTTCGACCACCCCGAGGTGATCGAGGAGGGCATGGTCTTCGCCCTGGAGACCTTCTGGCCCGCCTCCGACGGCTGGTCGGCCGCCCGCATCGAGGAGGAACTCGTCGTCACCAAGGACGGCTGCGAGATCATCAGCCGCTTCCCCGCCGAAGAGCTGATGATCGCCGGCCCCAAGTACTACACCGCCCTCGGCAACCTGCCCGGCATTCGAGAGACCGAGTCCAACTACAACAACGGCCGCGTCTTCCCCGGCGGCAAGCCCGGCGTCCCGGGCACCCCCGTCACGGCCGACGCCGGCGCGGTCGGTTCCGACGGCAAGCACTGATGCGCGCCGACCGCGCCGTCTAGGTCGGAGAGGAGATCCGTGGCCAAGGACGTCATCATGCCGGTCCTGGGAATGAACCAGGACACCGCCGTCCTCCTCTCCTGGCTCAAGCAGGAGGGTGAGCAGGTCCGGGAAGGCGAGCCCATCATGGAGGTGGAGACGGACAAAGCCACCATGGAGCTCGATGCGCCCGCCACCGGCACCCTCGCCAACGTCAGCGCCCGGGCCGGCGAGGAGGTCCGTGTCGGCAGCGTCATCGCGGTCATCCTGGCCGACGGCGAGGCCGCCGCGGGTGCGGGCGCCGTCCGGGAAAGCGCGCCGGCAGCCGGCGGCGACGTCGGGGCCGCGCAGCGCCCCGGCAGCGACGGCCGGGCGGGCGCAGCCCCTGCGGCCGGCGCAGGAGCGCCTGCGACCGAGCGGGCTGAAGGCTTGGCCACCACCAGCGGAACGGCAGCGACCGCGACCGCCGCGGCGGGACCCGTCGTGGACGGCGGCCGGGTGCCGGCCTCTCCCAAGGCGCGACGCCTGGCGAAGGAGCACAGCGTCGACCTGCAGGCGCTGCGCGGCATCGGCAGCGGCCCCGAGGGAGCTGTCCTGGCCGCCGATGTCGTGCGAGCCGCCGAGCGCCGGCCGCAGGCGATCCCTGCGGTCTCCACGGCGACACAGGCCGCCTCGACACCGTGGACGGCCTTCCAAACCGAGATCGATGCGGCGCCGCTGTTGCAGGCGCTCGCGCAAGCACGCGAGGCGCACACCGCTTCCGACCGAGCCAGCTCGGCGGACATCGGCGACCTGATCGCCCGCTTCCTCGGCGCGGTCTGGACGCGCCATCCCCTGGCCGGGGACGGCCAGGAGCGTGCGGGCGGTGCGCGGCTCCGTTACCGTCGCATCGCCGACGGCCGGCTGCAGGACATTCTCATCGAGGACGCCGGGCGCACGGGCGTGCTCGCCATCGCAGCCGCCCGCACCGCGGCCGGGGGCGATGGCGAGGCGAACGGCGCCACCCCCGAGATGACCCTGCTCGACCTCACCCGGGCACGAGCCGACCTCAGCGGTGACGCGGCCGCCTCGCCGGGCGCGGTGGTGAGCGTGGTGGCCGGACGCCTCGACGAACGGGTCATCACCTTGCAGGGAGCTCCGGAGCTGCGTGCCACCCTGACCCTGCACCTCGCGTTCGACGCGGCTCGCGTCGAGCTCGCGGCTGCGGCCATGTGGTCCGACCGGATCATCGAGCTGGTCGAGGACCCCGCGGCGCTGGCCCTGCTGTACTAAGCCCACGTCGTACCGGCCCATGTGCAGCCCACCACATGACAGGGCTGCGTGGACGACGGTATAGTGGACCTACCACGGAAAGGAGGTGGTCCCAATAGAGAACGGTATAG
>CAZIBD010000134.1:0-5505 GCA_964536935.1 uncultured bacterium
GCTGTGCGAGCGACCAGCGCGGCATGGTGTTGGTGCTGTAGCGCTGGTGGAACACGGCGATCGCGGTGTCGAAGTCGGGATCGGCCAGGTCGAGATAGAACTTGGGCAGCTGGTCGGCCACCATCAGGCCCTTGTAGCTGATGGTCCGGCTCGAGAACGACGGGATGTACGCGCGCCCCAGGCCGGCCTCCCGCAGGCGGTGCTCGATCCGCTTGCGCGTCAGGTAGAGCTGCCGTTCGAAGCCGTCGTCGCTGAGCCACTCGGGCTTGCCCAGGAGCACCTGGCGCAGGATGGGCCGGCGGGCGAGCGCCTGCTGGCCGAGAGCGCTGTCGTCGTGGGGTGGATCGCGCCACAGCAGCGTCTTCAGGGGGCTCCGGGCGATCTCATCGCGCACCAGCGCGTAGATCTTCTTGTAGGGGGCGTCGTTCGCCACGAAGAAGACGCCCACCGCGAGGTCCCGATCGCGCTCGAGGAAGATGCCGCGCGCCTCGAGCTCGCGCCGGAACAACCGGTGTGGAATCTGCGTGAGGACGCCGGCCCCGTCTCCCGTCTTGCCGTCGGCGCTGACGGCCCCGCGGTGGGCGAGGTTGTGCAGCGCCTGCAGCGAGTACGCCAGGATGTCGTGCGTGCTTCGGCCACCGATATCGGCCACGAAGCCGACGCCGCAGGCGTCGCGCTCGCGGGGCCAGGCCAGGGTCGATATGTCGGAGTACTGGTGCATCGCATCCTCCCGTGGGGGACGAGACTCGGGGCGGACTGTGGAGAGCGGACGAAGCGCCCGGGTCGACGAGGACGGGCGCACGAGGTGACCTCCGCGAGGACCTAGTCCTCGGGCGCCACCCCCGGCATTCGAAGCAACAATCTGGTCAAGCGGATCCTCGCGTCGGCCGCACCCGATCAGGCCCTTGCAGGACGCGGCAACTCCTTACAGGACTGGCCGCTTCACGAGCGGCCTCGCTGCAAATGATACCGTTCACGAGCCACCCTGTCAACGCGGGGCGAGATGCCATCGAAGCCGTGGCCGCGGGGCTTCCTCCGTTTCGGAACGAAGCCCTGTCGCTCCACCCGCCTTCGATCGCCGCCCCCGGGATGGCCGGTTGCCCCGGTACGCGAAGGCATCCTTATGCAACGACGCCCCACGCGCCATCCGGGCCCCGTCACCTACGCGCGAGGCATCGGCTCGCCTACTCGCCGGCAGGGACGGCAGCCTCGCTCGACCGCGTGGCGTCCTCGGGGCCCGAGGCTTCGGAGCGGCCGTCCTCGCCCTCCTGTGCGGGCGGTTCGCCCTGGGGTGGCGCCCCGGTCGCGACCAGGCGGTATTCGTAGGCGTCCACCAGTGCCTCGTAGGAGGCCTCGATGATGTTGGTGCTGGCCCCCACCGTTCCCCAGGAGTCGCGGCCGTCGCTCATCTCGACCTGCACGCGCGCGAGGCTGGCGGTCCCGGTCTCGGGGCCGGACAGGACCCGCACCTTGTAGTCCACCAGGTGGAGTTCGAGAAGCGAAGGGTAGAAGCGCCCCAGCGCCTTGAGGAGAGCGCGGTCGAGGGCGTTGACCGGGCCGTCGCCGTCCGCGGCCGTGTGCTCCATCGTGCCCCCGACCTGCACACGGATGGTGGCCTCACAGCGGGCGTTCGAGGCGTCGTCGGCCTTGTCGATCATGACCGTGAAGCCGTGGAGCGTGAAGTACGGGCGGTAGACGCCGCGGACCTTGTCCGCCAGCAGCCGGAACGAGGCCTCGGCTCCTTCGAAGGCGTAGCCGCGGTCCTCGAGCTCCTTGAGTCGCTGGACGACGGCGTGTGCGTCGCCGAGGGCGTCGGCAGAGCCGCCGTCCTCCAGGCTCTTGGCCAGCACGTTGGCGCGACCGGAGAGCTCCGAGAGCAGCACGCGTCTGCGATTCCCGACCGCCTCAGGAGGGACGTGCTCGTACGTCTCCGGACGCTTGTTGACCGCCGAGACATGCACGCCGCCCTTGTGTGCGAACGCCGCGTCCCCCACGTAGGGGCTCCGCAGCGAGGGTTGCAGGTTGGCGCGCTCGTCGACGAAGCGTGAAAGCTCGCGCAGCGTGTCGAGGCGTTGCGGTTGCTCGGCGCCGAGCTTGAGCACCAGGTTGGCGAGCACGCTGATCAGATTGGCGTTGCCGCAGCGCTCACCGTAGCCGTTGATGGTCCCCTGGACATGGCGCGCGCCGGCGCCCACCGCCGCAAGGGTGTTGGCCACGGCGAGCTCCCCGTCGTTATGGGCATGGATCCCGACCGTGATGTCGGTACGCGAACACACCTCGGCCACTCGTTCCGCCACGCTCGCGGGGAGCGAGCCGCCGTTGGTGTCACACAGCACAATCCTGTCGGCGCCCCCGTCGAGTGCCGCATCGAGCGTGGCGAGGGCGTACGCGCGGTCGGCGCGGTAGCCGTCGAAGAAATGCTCGGCATCGTAGACCACCTTGCGGCCGTTCGCCTTCACCAGGGCGACCGAGTCGCGGATCATCTCCAGGTTCTGCTCCAGCGTCGCGCCCAGGGCGTCGGTGACGTGCAGCGTCCACGACTTCCCGAAGATGGTGACGACGGGAGACTGCGACGCGAGCATGGCCTGCAGGTTGGGATCGTCCTCCGCTGCGACGTCCTTGCGTCGGGTGGACCCGAACGCAGCCAGAGCGGCGCGGGAGAGCGGCGCCCCCTTCATCATCTCGAAGAAGCGAACGTCCTTGGGGTTCGACCCCGGCCAGCCACCCTCGACGTAGTCGACGCCGAACGCGTCGAGACGGCGTGCGATGGCCACCTTGTCGGCGCCGGTCAGGTTGAACCCCTGCCCCTGCGTGCCGTCCCGCAGGGTGGTGTCGTAGATCTCGATGGTGGGTCCTCGGTGCTCGCCCACGTCGCGCCTCCCGAGTGTCCTAGGACCGGTGGGCAGGCTGCTGGCCGCCCGTCCGGCTCACGGCGTCGTCAGCTTCTCGGCGGGGTCGGTGCGGCGACCCACGCCGGCCGCGAACTTGTTCAGCACGTCGATGTAGGCCTGCGCCGAGGCCTCCACCACGTCGGTGGAAAGGCCACGCCCGTGCACGGTACGGTCGCCTTGCTGGACGCGGATGGTCACCTCGCCCATGGCGTCCTTGCCTGCTCCGACGCTGCGGATCTCGTAACTGGACAGCTCCAGCGGGAGCTGGGTCGCGCGTTCGATCGCGTGGTAGACGGCATCGACGGGCCCGTCGCCGGTCGACGCCTCCTCGTAGATGCCGGTATCGGTCTTGAGGCGTACGGTCGCGACCGGGGTCATGCCGGTCCCCGACTGGAACTGTACGGCCAGCAGCTGGTAGGTCTCGGGGACACGCGTGGTCTCGGCATCGACGAGGGCGCGGATGTCCTCGCTCGTCACGTGGCTCTTGCGGTCGCAAAGGTCCTTGAAGCGCCTGAACAGAACGTTGATTTCGTCGTCGGAGAGGCCCTCGTAGCCGAGCTCGGCGAGGTTCTGCCGGAACGCCCGCCGGCCCGAGTGCTTGCCCATCACGAGGACGCCGGCGTGACGGCCGACCGTCTCGGCGCGCATGATCTCGTAGGTCTCCAGCGCCTTGATGACGCCATCCTGGTGAATGCCCGACTCGTGGGCGAAGGCGTTGTCCCCCACCACGGCCTTGTTGGGCGGGACCAGCATGCCGGTCAGCGCGGAGATGAGCCTGGACGACCGGTAGATCTCGGTGGTGTCGATCGAGGTGGTGTGCTGCCAGAAGTCCTTGCGGGTCTCGAGGGCCATGACGACCTCCTCGAGCGAGGCGTTGCCCGCGCGCTCCCCGATGCCGTTGACGGTGCACTCGACCTGCGTCGCGCCGCTCTGCACGCCGGCCAGGCTGTTGATGACCGCGCACCCGAGGTCATCGTGGCAGTGGGTGCTGACGTCGACGTTCTCGATGCCGGGGACGTTGGCGCGCAGGTGCTCGATGAGCGCCCCGTACTCCCAGGGCATCATGTACCCCACGGTGTCGGGCACGTTGATGGTCGTAGCGCCGGCGCGGATCGCCTCGGTGAAGATGCGAACCAGGAAGGCCCTGTCGCTGCGCCCGGCATCCTCCGCACTGAACTCGACATCGTCGACGAAGCCCTTGGCCAGCCGGACCGCTTCGACGGCACGCTCCACGACCTGGTCGGGGCTGAGCTTGAGCTTCTTCTCCATGTGGATCGGGCTGGTGGCGATGAAGGTGTGGATGCGCGGACGTGCGGCCCCCTCGACGGCCTGGGCCGCACGCTCGATGTCGCCCTTGGAAGCGCGAGCGAGCCCGGCCACCACGACCTCCTCCGATTCGGTGCGGATGGCGCGCGCGATCTCGCGCACGGCCTGGAAGTCGCCTTCCGACGCGATCGGGAATCCCGCCTCGATGACGTCGACGCCGAGCCGCGCCAGCTGGCGCGCGATCTCGGACTTCTCCTTGGTGTTCAGCGCGACGCCGGGCGATTGCTCGCCGTCGCGAAGGGTGGTGTCGAAGATCTTGATGTGGGCCATGTCGATCGGCTCTCTTCCTTCTGTTCCGCGGCGGGCGTGCCGCCGGGTCAGGCCTTGCCCTCTCCGATGAAGGGCATCATCTTGCGAAGCTTCCGGCCCACCTGCGAGACCAGCGTCTCGCCGGTGGCGCGGCGCTGGGCCTGCAGGCGCGGCTGCCCCACCTGGTTCTCGAGCAGGAACTCGCGGGCGAAGGCGCCGGTCTGGATGTCGCGCAGCACCTGCTTCATCTCGGCACGCGTCTGATCGGTCACGATCCGGGGGCCGGTGACGTAATCTCCGTACTCGGCGGTATTCGAAATGCTGTAGCGCATGCGTTCGAAGCCGCCCTCGTAGATGAGATCGACGATCAGCTTCATCTCGTGGACGCATTCGAAGTAGGCGATCTCGGGCTGGTATCCAGCTTCGACGAGGGTCTCGAAGCCCGCCTGCATGAGCGACGTCACACCTCCGCACAACACCGACTGCTCGCCGAACAGGTCGGTCTCCGTCTCCTCCTTGAAGCTGGTCTCGAGGGTGCCGCCGCGTGTCCCGCCGATCGCCTTGGCGTAGGCCAGGGCCCGCTGGTGAGCGGTTCCCGTCGCGTCCTGATGGATGGCGACCAGGCAGGGCACGCCAGCCCCTTCCGTGAACACCCGGCGCACCAGGTGGCCGGGTCCCTTGGGAGCGATCATGAAGACGTCGACGCCTTGCGGAGGCTGAACCTGGTGGAAGTGGATGTTGAACCCGTGCGCGAACAGCAGCGCGTTCCCCTCCTCCAGGTGGGGGGCGATCTGCTCGCGGTAGACCGGCCCCTGCACCTCGTCAGGGAGGAGCATCATGACCAGATCGCCGGCAGCAGCGGCGGCGCCGACCTCCATCACCCGCAGGCCCGCCTCCTCGGCCTGGTTCCAGGAGGCCGAGCCGCGCCGCAGGCCGACGACCACGTCGAGGCCGGAGTCCATGGCGTTCAAGGCGTGGGCATGCCCCTGGGAGCCGAAGCCGATGACCGCGATGGTCTGGCCGCGCAGGTGGTCGAGGT
>CAZIBD010000135.1:0-5469 GCA_964536935.1 uncultured bacterium
AGAAGACCATCACCTGGAACATCCCCACGATGATGACCACCGGCTTGAACATCTGCGTGACCAGGAAGATGGCGACGATCCAGTTGCGCCCCCGGAAGCGCAGCCGCGCGATGGCGTAGGCCGCCGGCGTGGCGATGAGCAGCGTCAGGATGGTGGCCGCGCCCACCGCGATGAGGCTGTTCAGCATCGCCTGCCCGAACTCCACCTTGGTGAACAGGTCGACGAAGTTGCCGAGGTAGAAGCTCTTGGGGATCCACGGCGGAGGGAACGCGAACACCTCCTGCCGCGTCTTCAGCGAGGTGATCAGCATGATCAGGTACGGAACCAGGATGACCACCGAGGTGAGGGTGAGGAACGCGTAGGCGAGCGTCTTGACGACGGGGTTCCTCATGACAGCCTCGTGCGCATCGTCTGGATCGAGAACGCGATGGAGAGCACCAGCAGGATGACGAAGGTGATCAGCGACATGGCCGCCGCCTGGCCGAACTCGTTGAAGCGGAAGGCGGTCTTGTAGAGATAGGTCACCACGACCTCGGTGCCGTGGGCGGGGCCGCCCTGGGTGAGCGTCCAGATGATCGGGAAGCTGTTGAAGACGTTGATCAGGTTGATGACCAGCGTGATGGTCAGGAAGGGGCCGAGCATCGGCATGATCAGATAGCGGAAGCGCATCCAGCCGCGCGCGCCGTCGAGCAGGCCGGCCTCGAGGATCTCGTCGGGAATGGAGTGCAGCCCCGACACCAGGACCGAGGTGGTGAACGGGATCGACACCACGATGCCGATGGCGATCGCCACCACCATCGCCGAGGGGCCGCGTGCCAGGAAGCCGAGCGGCTCCGGGATCCACCCCCACACCTGCAGCGTGTTGCTGATGAGGCCGACCTGGCCGTTGATCGTCCACATCCAGGCGACCGTGGTCATCGTCACCGACGTCGCCCAGGGGATCAACAGGATGAGCTGGAAGACGCGGCGCCCGCGCAGGTCCTCGTAGAGGATGAGGGCCAGCACCATCGAGATGACCGTCGTCAGGCCGACCACCCAGAACGTCCACAGGGCCGTGCGCCACAGCGCCTGCACGAAGACCGGGTCGGTGAAGATGGTGTGGAAGTTGGCGAGCCCTGCCGGTCCGGCGAGCTGTCCCACCGCGTTGGTCTTGGAGAACGCCGTGACGATGGTGTTGACGATCGGGTATCCGACCACCGCGATGGCCAGCAGGAAGGCGGGTGCCAGCAACAGGTAGGCGAACGCCTGCTCGTTGAAGGCGGTGGAGGACGGTCGGCGGCGGGGCGGCACCGGAGCTCGGGCGGCCAACGGGGGTCCTTTCGGGAACCGGCCGCGCCGGGAGCGAGGATTCGCCCCCGGCGTGCGGCCGTTTCTGGACTCAGGCTAGTACGTCGGCGCTACGGTTGAGGCAGAAGCGGATCGATCTCCGTGGCGGCGGCGTTCAACGCAGCCTGGGGCTGGTCCTTGCCGAGGTAGACGTTCTGCAGCATGGTGGTCGTGGCCTGGGCGATCTTCTCCCAGTTGGGGATGATCGGCGCGAACTTGGCCGTCGGCAGGAGCTGCACGAAGGCGTTCAGCTTCTCGTTGCCCGTGAAGTAGGGGTCCTGCGCCACGTCCTGCAGCACCGGCAGGAAGCCCTCCTCCTTGTTGTAGGTCACGCGGTTGTCCTTCGAGAACACGAACTGCAGGAAGGCCTCGGCGTCCTTCACCTGCTGGTCCGACGCCCCGGTGACCGACGGCTTGAACATCATGATGGTGTCGGTGACGGCGTAGGTGACCGGCGTGGTCTTGACCGGAAGCGGTGCGATGCCGTAGTCGACGTTGGGCGCGTTGTCCTTCATCCAGCCGATGATGGGCGGCAGGTAGATGAACATGCCGAGACGGCCCTGACCGAACAGCGTGCGCAGGTCCTCGCGCGTGTTGCTGGTGACGTTCGGCTCGACCACCTTGGCGTCGATCAGGCCCTTGAGGTAGTTCAGCGCCTCGAGCGCGGCCGGCGCGTGGAGGCCACTCTTGCCGTCCTGGCCGATGATGTCGCCGCCGGCGCCCCACAGGAAGTAGTAGTAGTAGACGTCGGTCTCGATCTGCGCGCCCTGCAAGCCGAAGCCGTAGCGGCCGGGCAGCTTGGCGATCGCGGCGGCGTCAGTCTGCAGCTCGTCCCAGGTCTTGGGCGGCTCGGTGATGCCGGCCTGCTTGAACAGATCCTTGTTGTAGATCAGCGCGCGGTCGGAGGCCGCCCACGGCAGGCCGTAGAGCTGCCCCTGGATCGAGGACGGGCCCAGGAACGCCGGGATGAAGCGGCCGGTGAACGACGAGGGCAGTTCGAGCGGCATGGCGACATCGGCCGAGATGTACTCGGGCAGCCAGCGCGTGCCGATGATCGAGATGTCGGGCGCCTTCTTGGCGGCGATGTCCGTGACGAGCACCTGGTGCAGGTTGTCCCAGGTCGCCTCCTGGATGTTGATCTTGACGTCGGGGTGATCCTGCATGAACGCCTTGGCGACGCTCTCGAAGAAGGGCTTGGTGGCGTTCGAGTACTGCGGGATCTGGACGGTTACGGTGGTGGCGGTCGCCAGGCCGATCAGCATGGCGACGGCCAGGCCGGCCAACGACACGAGCGTGTGACGGCGTTTCATGCGAATCCCCTCTTCCTTCCATGGCGAGGTTTTCGAGGTCGGGGCAGGGCCCCGTGCCGGTTTGCGTGCGGTCTCATCATAGGAGCGGTTTCGAGCGGCCATCAACGGACAAATGCCCGTTTCACGAGCAATCGCTCAACGTCGAGGTCGAGTTCGAAGAGTCCGAAGAACGACTCAGCCGTTGTCCTTCGCCTCGAGCCGGGCGGGGTCGAGGCCGGCCAGCAGCGCCCCCCCGAACGCAGGCGGGTGCCGGGGCGGGCGCGGCGCCGGGTAACCGCGCTCCTCCAGCCCGGCGGCGAAGGCCTCGGCCAGCGCGGCCCCGCGGAAGCTGCCCCCGGCGGTCGAGACCGCCAGGCCCTTCCCGAGGGCGAGCCGCGACGCCAGGGCGTCGACATGGTCGACGAGCTCGCGGGCCGCGTCCTGCACCAGCCCCACGGCCACCTCGTCGCCCGCAGCCGCCGCGCGCACGACCGCGCGGGCGAGCGCCGCCACCCGCGCCCGCGGCGGCTGCGGCAGGGCGCTCAGCACGGCCAGCGCCCCGAACATGTCGGTCACGCCGAGAGCGGCCGGCACCTCCTTGGCGAGCGTCGTGGCCGGGCCGCGTCCGTCCTCGACGCGGCAGGCGGCGCGCAGGGCTCGTGTGCCCAGGTCGAAGCCACTGCCCTCGTCGCCCAGGAGCGTGCCCCAGCCGCCGCAGCGGGCTTCGCGGCCGCGTGCGTCCTTACCCCACGCCATGGAGCCTGTACCGGAGAGGACGAGCACTCCCGCCGTGCCCGGGAGCGCTCCCTCGAGCGCGAGTCGAACGTCGTTGTAGACCCGGTAGCGCCAGGGAGCGAAGGCTTCGGCCGCCAGGCGCTCCAGTGCCTCGTCCCACACCGCCGTCTCGCCGTACGCGGGCAGGCCCAAGGCCAGGACGGGCTCGTCTGCGCTGTCGAGCACGGAGGCCACGCGGCCCTGCACCTCCTGCAGGACGCTCCGCACGGGCGCCTCGCCGCGCGCGGGCAGGTCGCACCCGTCCGTCTCGGCGTCGAGCCTGACCCGCCCGGCAGGGTCGATGGCGACCATGCGGGTCTTGCTTCCACCGCCGTCGACGCCGACGTAGAGCGTCACGAGCACCCCCGTTCGTGGCGGCCCGCGGCGCCTACGGAGGGCGCCGGGCTAGCTGCCGCCCGCGGCTCCGCCCTTCGGGAAGGCGCACACCGCATGGGCGCGGCCTCCGCTCACACCCGGCGGAACACCAGCGCCGCGTTCTGTCCGCCGAAGGCGAAGTTCTGGCTGATGGCCACGTCGACACGCTTCTCGCGCGCTTCGTTGGGGATGTAGTCGAGGTCGAGCTCGGGGTCGGGCTCGAGGTAGTTGCGGGTGGGGGGAAGGACGCCCGAGTGCAGCGCCTGGAGCGTCGCGATGGCCTCGATGCCGCCGGCGGCGCCCAGCGTGTGGCCGGTCATCGACTTGGTGGAGGAGACCGGCGGGACGCTGGCGGCGTCGCCCCAGACGCTCTTGAGCGCCAGCGTCTCGTTGAGGTCGTTGGCGGGCGTGCTGGTGCCGTGAGCGTTGATGTAGCCGACATCGGAAGGATCGATCTGAGCCGACTTGAGGGCCAGCTTGATGCAGCGGATCGCGCCCACTCCGCCGGGCGCCGGCGCGGTCACGTGGTAGGCGTCCGCGCTCGTGCCGTAGCCGATGACCTCCCCGTAGATGCGCGCGCCACGTTTGCGGGCGCGCTCGTACTCCTCCAGCACCAGGATCCCCGCGCCCTCGCCGGCGACGAACCCGTCGCGCGACAGGGTGAAGGGCCGGCTGGCGGTCCCGGGGCTGTCGTTGCGCGTGGAGAGCGCCTTCATGACCGCGAAGCCCGCGATCCCCATGGGGGTGATCGGGGCCTCGGTGCCGCCCGTGAGCATGACCTCCGCCTCGCCGCGCTGGATGATGCGGTACGCGTCGCCGATGTTGCCCGAGCCCGTGGCACAGGCGGTCACCACGGTCGAGCTCGGGCCCAGCAGCCCGTAGCGCATGGCGATGTGTCCGCTGGCCATGTTCGCGATGAGCATGGGGATGAAGAAGGGGCTCATGCGCATGGGGTTGCGCTCGAAGCGGATCGAAGACTGGTTCTCCCAGGTCATGAGCCCGCCGATGCCGGAGCCCACGCAGGTCCCCGTCTGCTCTCCGGCCACGTCCGCTTCGCTGAGGCCGGCATCCTCGAGCGCCAGCGCCGCCCCCACCAGCGAGAGCTGCACGAAGCGATCCAGGCGCTTCGCCTCCTTGCGCTCGATGAAGTCCTCGATGGCGACGTCGACCTCGCCCGCGATGCGCACGCTCAGCTCGGAAGCGTCGAAGGCGGTGATCTCCCGGATGCCGTTGCGCCCCGCGTGCTGTGCTTCGAGGAAGGCGTCGGCACCGTTGCCGATCGGCGTCACCGGGCCCACGCCCGTTACTACGACTCGTCTCATAGGCCCCACCACGATACCGGACCGACCGCGGACGGCGCGACCCAGGGCGGCCGCACCCTCGGACGGCTCACCATGCCCTCGTCGCGTTCGCCTCGTCCCACCGGGCACCGTGCTCCCGGCGACCCGGCGGGACGAGCATCACGTCACTGCTTGTCGGAGATGAACTTGACCGCGTCGCCGACGGTGCGGATGTTCTCCGCTTCCTCGTCGCTGATCTCGATGCCGAACTCGTCCTCGAGGCCCATGATCAGCTCCACGACGTCCAGCGAGTCCGCGCCCAGGTCGTCCACGAAGGAGGCGCTCTCGGTCACGTCGCCGGGGTCGGCGTCCAGCTTGTCGGCGACGACCTCCTTGATCTTCTCGAGGATCTCCTGCTCGTCCAT
>CAZIBD010000136.1:0-5428 GCA_964536935.1 uncultured bacterium
GCACCTCGCCGCGCGGCACCACCAGGTCGACGCCGTGCAGGATGGCCTCGCCGCCGCGGATGCGCGCGTGCAGGTTGCGGATTTCCAGGGTCGTGTCGCTCATGCAAACACCTCGTGAGGTCCGTGGATCGGTCGGTCAGCGATGGGCTGGGCCCTATCTAGGACTCGTTCCGAGTTTTAGTATAGCGGCGCCCCCGACCAATGTCGAGTAACCCGCTCAAGATTGAGCGTACTCCCTGGGGAACGCCCACAGCGTAGGCCAGATCCCTTCGATCGGTACTCGGCCTACGGTTGCTCAGTCGCGCTTCCGACGCAGCCAGCCGAGCAACCCGCCCCGCTCCTCCTCCTTGCGCTGTTCCTCCGGCTCCGCGGCCTCGGCGGCAGGCGATCTCGGAAGCCGGCTAGCGCGCCCCGTGCGCCGCTCCGGTGATGGGGGCTCCACCACCTCGCCCTCGCTCACCTGACGCACCGGACGGCCTGTCGCAACCCGGAAGGCCGCCTGGAACTCGGCCACGGTCGCAAAACGCTTCTCCGCGTCGCGTGATATGGCCTTGGTGACGACCCGGATCACCCCCCGGGGCAGGTCGGGTCGTACCACCGCAAGGTCGCGCGGGATACCCGAGAGGTGGGCGAGCATGAGGCTGTCGTAGGTGTCCCCGACGAACGGGCGCTCGCCCGCGAGCACCTCGTACGCCAGCACTCCGAGGCTGTAGATGTCGGCGCGCACGCTCGCAGGCTGCCCCTCGAAGACCTCGGGAGCCATGTAGAACGCCGTACCAACCCGGTCCTTGGAGTCCTCGGCCTGGAAGATGCCGGTGCCGAAGTCGCCGAGCTTCCCGACGCCCGCATCGGTCAGGAACACGTTGGCGGGCTTCACGTCACGGTGCAGCACGCGACGGTCGTGGGTATGCGCGAGACCGGCGGTGACGTCCTCCACGAGGCTGTAGGCGCGGTCGAGCGACATCCGTCCCTTCTCCAACAGGAGCTGGTCGAGCGTGCCGCCACCGCAGAGCTCGAGCGCCAGGTACGCCCGCTCGCCGGTCGGGAAGCCGTCGAACGCCGCCACGATGTTGTCGTGCGACAGCTTGATGGTGATCTGCACCTCGTTCTCGAACATGCGGCGCAGGACCGGTCGCTGGTGCAGCTCCTCCCGCGGCAGCTTCAGCGCCACGCGACCGTACTCGCTGTGCTCGGCCAGGTAGACGTGTGAGGTCTGCCCGGAGCCCAGCTTGTGCAGGATCCGATAGCCCCCCGGTACGAAGGCGGGCTGGTCCTTCTCGGCGGTCATCCCGTCCCCCTCCGGCGGCCGCGCCGGGCGATGCGCGTCGCCGCGGCACCCGGCCGACTGCACCATGGTGGTCCCACTCTACCCGGCCGGGACCCCCCTCGACGAGAACGATCGCGCACCGCCGAAGGGCAGGCGCGCGCCGCGGCACCGGGCAGCGATTCAGAGCTCCGTGCTGTCGCCGGGCTCCAGGACGATGCAGCGGGCGTCGGTCTCGCTCTCGACCCGCGCTTTGAACGCCTGTGCGTCCTGGGCGATGGGCGGGAAGGTGTTGAAGTGGATGGGCACGACCGCCCTGGGCGACAGCAGTTTCACGGCTTCGAGCGCGTCGTCCGGGCCCATCGTGAAGAAGTCGCCGATCGGCAGCATCGCAAGGTCGATGCCCTTGCGTCCGATGAGCCGCATGTCGCTGAACAGCCCGGTGTCGCCGGCGTGGTAGATCCGCTTGCCGTCGATCTCCAGCAGGATGCCGGTGGGCATGCCGCCATAGGTGCCATCGGGGAACGAGCTGGAGTGCCAGGCCGGCGTGAACTGCACCCGACCGAACGGGAACTGGAAGCCGCCACCGATGTTCATCCCGTGGCCCTGCATGCCCCGCTGCGACACGTACTGCGCGATCTCCACGGGCGCCACGACGGTCGCCCCGGTGCGTTCGGCGATGGCGGGCGTGTCGCCGTAGTGGTCGCCGTGGGCATGGGTGAGCAGGATGTGGCTGGGCGAGAGCTCGCCCACCTCCACGGGGCTCGAGGGGTTCTGGCTCACGAACGGGTCGATGACGACCTCGTGACCGCCGTGATGGAACTGGAAGCCGGAGTGACCGAGATAACGGAGTCTCATGGCACCTCCCCATGGAATGCGCTCGGCGCTCCGGGTCGGCAGGACCGAGCCACCCCCGCCCGGGCGCGATTGCGTTCGTCCGGGAGCGAGAATAGCAGCCCGCACGGGACCGGGAGGCTGCATGGGGAACGGCGTGCGTTCCGGGGCCTGCGAGCGGCGCGGCGCAGCGCCCTGCACCGGGCGGTTCCCGGGACCGGTTCCTCGGCGCGATCGAGCGCGGAACCAGGGTGGCGACGCCCCTATACTGGAACCGTTCCGCGGCCCGACCGCGACGGGACGCCTGCGGCCCCGAGACGGCAACGACGGGGCCGCGACCACGCACTCCACGGCTGGAGCGGCCCGGCGTCCCGTGCCCCCGGGCCCCATCCTCGAGCCCCCGCCCCCGGGCACGGTCCCGGAGCGGGCACCGGGCGGCAGGAGTCCGGCTTGACGACGGCGATCCTGAGCACCAAGCTCCGTCCACCCCCTTCCCGTGCCGATCGCGCTGTGCGGCCGCGTCTGCACGATCGGCTCGAGCACGGCGCCGAAGGGCGCCTGACGCTGGTGTCGGCGCCGCCGGGGTACGGCAAGACCACCGCCCTGGCGAGCTGGGCCGAACGCACGGCCACGACCGTGGCCTGGCTCGCGCTCGACGAGGCGGACAATGCGCCGGAGCGGTTCCTGCGCCATCTGGTGGCCGCGCTGCAACGGCGCGACGACACCCTGCGCGAGCTCGGCGACTTCGTGGGGGACGACCTCGAGGCCGCCTTGATCACGGTGGTCAACGACGTCGCGGAGAACACCGAGCCGTTGGCGCTGGTGCTGGACGACGCCCACGTGATCCATGCCGAGCGCGTCCACGATCTGGTGCGCTTCCTGCTCGATCACGCCCCCGAGCAACTCCGCCTCGTGATCGCGACCCGCGCCGATCCGCCGCTCCCGCTGGCGCGGTTGCGGGTGGCACGGGCACTGACCGAGATCCGCGCCGACGAGCTCCGCTTCACGGCCGCCGAGGCCGCCGCCATGCTGGCCGCGCAAGGGCTCCATCTCCCCCGCGAGGACGTCGAGGAGCTCACCCTGCGCACCGAGGGCTGGCCGGCCGGCCTCCACCTCGCGGCGCTGTCCCTGCGAGGGCAGAGCGATCCCCACGCCTTCATCGGCTTCTTCACCGGCACCGACCGCTTCGTGCTCGAGTACCTCACCGAGGAGGTCCTGATGCGGCAACCAACCGAGGTGCAGGACTTCCTGTTGTTGACCTCGGTGCTGGACGAGCTCGACGCCGGGCTGGCGAGCGCCGTCACCCGCGCGGACGACGCCCAGGCGATGCTGGAGCACATCGAGCGCCACAACCTGTTCCTGGTCCCACTCGACAACCAGCGGCAGCGCTTTCGCTACCACGCGTTCTTCCAGGAGCTGCTGCAGCACCGCCTGCACGGGGCGCGGCCAGACCTACCGCCGGTGCTGCACCGGCGTGCCTCCGAAGCATGGGAGGCGCGCGGCGATCTCGACGAAGCCCTTATCCATGCCGTGCTGAGCGGCGACGACGCCCGTGTTGCGCGCCTCCTGGAGGCTCACCCGCACGGCCGGGAGCTCGCGCCGACGCTGGCCGGCGTCCTTCCCGGCGGCGCGCTCGGAGGAGCGAGCGCGTGGACCGACGGGCCGGAGGGCGCGGCAGGTCGCGCCGCCCTGCGCGAAGTGCTTCACGGTTCCGGAAGCGCAGAGCCCGCCCGCGACGCTTCGGCCCCTGGCGACGAACCGCTCTCGGAGCGTGAGCTCGAGGTCCTGCGCCTGATCGCGGCAGGATTCGCCAACAAGCAGATCGCGCGCCGCCTCGACGTCTCGGTGAACACCGTCAAGACGCACGCACGCAACGTCTACGCCAAGCTCGGTGTGAGCTCACGAACGCAGGCCGCGGCACGCGCGCGCGAGCGCGGCCTGGTCTGACACGCGCTCCTCACCCGCCGCGGTCGGACCGGCTCATTCGTTCGGGTGATGCCGACTCACCCTCGCTGCCCCTACCCTCAGGTATCGAGCGCGGCACGCACGCCGCGCACTGTCGGAGGAGGACGGACCATGAGCGACCACGATACGCAGCACGAGGGCGCCAAGCAGCAGACCCACCACGGCGACAGTTTCACCGAGGAGTTCAAGGTCAGCGGCGAAGCCGTGGTCGCCAAGATCAAGGAGCTGGTACGCGAGGGCAACGTCCGGCGCATCATCATCAAGAACGAGGAGGGCAGCACCCTCATCGAGATCCCCCTCACCATCGGCGTCATCGGCACCGTCCTGCTGCCGGTCTGGGCGGCGATCGGGGCGATCGCGGCGCTGGCCGCCAACCTCACCATCGCCGTCGAGCGCCGCGGCTCCAAACCCAGGGCCACGCCCGGCACCGGCGGCACGCCCCCGGCCTCGGGCTCGCAGGACCCCGGCACGCCGCAGCTCCCGCGATGACGGTGGCCCGCCCCTCACCACGCGAGGAGCCACCTGGAGGGAAGGACATGGACGAGCGAGAACGCGATACCGAGACACGCAACGACTTCTGGGACAACGTCGGCGACACCTTCGAAGCGCTGTGGCGCGCGCTGGGCCGCCTCCTGCGAGAGGGCAACCGGCGCCAGCTCGCCCTGCGCAACCGAAAGGGAGGGGTGCTCGTGCGGCTCCCCCTCACCATCGCCGCACTGATCGCGCTCTTCCTGCTGTGGAAGGCGTGGCCGCTGCTTCTCCTCCTGGCGATCGTGCTCTTCGCGCTGCGCGGCACCGTGGTGATCCTGCGCCGGGACCCGACCGAGGGCTGACGACCCGCAGAGCTCGAGAAGGCCGCGAGGCCGTGGCGCGGAGCCGGGTTTCCCGGCTCCGCGCCTGCGTCTGCGCGCCCTCGTCTGGAAAGGGGGACCCCGATCGAGGGGTGCCCCTTCGACCCTCCCGGCATCCCCCGGCACCCCGCGATCCGGAACGGGTCTGATAAACTGTTTCGTTGCATCCGCGGCATCGCCCGGCGCGCCGCGGGTGGCGGCAGGACGTTCCGCCAAGCCGCACGGTATCCGCCGCCCCGCCCCTCCAGGCGGGCGGTCTCAGCAGGAGGCACCTTGCAGGACATCGTTATCCGCGGCGCTCGTGAGCACAACCTCAGGGGCATCGACCTGGAGCTTCCCCGCAACGCCTTCATCGTGTTCACGGGGGTCTCGGGCTCCGGCAAGTCGACGCTGGCCTTCGACACCATCTACGCCGAAGGGCAACGTCGCTACGTCGAGAGCTTGTCCGCCTACGCTCGCCAGTTCCTCGGCATCATGGACAAGCCCGACGTCGACGCCATCGAGGGGCTCTCGC
>CAZIBD010000137.1:0-5331 GCA_964536935.1 uncultured bacterium
TCATCGTCGGCTTCATCGTGGCCGGCATGTTCCTGCCGATGTTCTCGATCATCGGTCAGCTGAGTCAGTAGGTCGGCCGCGGTCGCGGCTGGCACCGGGTTGCGGGATGTCGGGGGCCGCAAGAGGAGCGCGGTGCCCCGACTCCCGGGCGGGCGCGAGGGCGCCGGACCGGATCATCGGTCACGTCATCGCGCCTCCGCCGTATCGCGGTACCAGCGCACGGTTCGTGCCACCGCCTCCTGCCTCGGCGTTGCGATGTCGCCGAACCGGCGCTCGAACTTGCCGCTGTCGATCAACCACGGATCCTGGCTCTGATAGAGCACCTCGCCGAGCGCCCGGAGCGTCGGGTCCAGCACGCCCCCCAACCGGAACAACCAGGTCGGCATGACCGACAGCTTCGGCTCGCGCCCTAGCTCCCGGTAGGCCATCGTGGCCATCGCCCTGGCGCTCGACGGCTCGCCGCTCGGCACGTGCCAGACTTGCCCCAGCGCGCCGTCGCTGTCGCCCAGGAGCACCAGCGCCTCGCCGAAGTCGTCGGTGAAGGTGTAGCTGTGAAGCGCATCCGGGTCTCCGAGGACCTGAGCGCTCTGGCCGTGCACGGCCCGCCCGAAGACGCGCTCGCCCAGGGTCGAGTTCGTGACGAACGGCCCGTAGAAGTCGGAGGCTCTGGCGATCGCGGCGGGCACGCGCCCCCCGGCGTGAGCGTCGAGGACCATCTCGGCCAGGGCGGCCCGCACACGGCCGTTGGAGCCGACCGGTCGGTTCGGCAGGCCTTCATGCAAGCGCCCGTCCACGCGTCCGTACATGTACAGGTTGTCCCCGTACACGAGCCTGGCGCCGGCCGCCTCCGCGCCGTGGAGCACCCCCTCCATCAGGGGAGGCGCCAGCTTCGGCCACCGTGCATACGGCGGCTGTGCGCAGTGGTACACCACGCTCGCGCCGGAACACGCTTCCTGCATCTGCCGGCGGTCCGTGGCGTCGGCCGCGACCGCCTCCGCGCCTCCATCGGTCACGTCATGCCCCCGTCGGGAGACGAGGCGCACACGGGCGCGCCGTGCCTGCAGCGCGCGCACCACCGCCCGACCGAGCGGACCCTTGCCCACGACCACGTGCAGCGCGCTTCTCATGACCTTCCTCCGTACCAGCGGGCTCGGCCGCGACGAGAACGGCAACGGGGCGGCGCCGCCTGGTGGCTCGACATGCTCGGGACGGCCCGTCCAGGGCCGCCGCTTCCTGCAGCGTGCCTCCCTGCTTCGCGGGGGCCCAGAGCCAATGGTCCCGCGGGCGAGCGCGAGGCCGTGATGGCGCCCTTGTTCGGCGCGGACTCGACGCATACAATGGCCCCCAACGACGAAAAGAGATCGGGAGTGCATAGGAAGGTCGGCATGGACGGGATCGGGACTACGGGTGCAGGGACCAAGCGTGCCGGGACCAAGGGTGCCGGGATCGCGGAGCGTCGGCTCGCGGCCGAGCCAGTGGCGACCGGTTGGAACGGGACGACAGCGAAGGCAGCCGAGCTCGTGAGGGAGACCGTCGACGGTGCGTGAGCTCGAGCACGGCGCGTCGCGGATCATCGGACTGGGGTCCGGGCACCACGTGTGGACGCGGCGGGTCGGCCGCGCGCCGACGAAGATGCTCACGCTGCACGGCGGGCCCGGCTGCACGCACGAGTACTTCGAGGTCTTCGAGGACCACCTCGACAGCGCCGAGATCGAGCTGTACTACTACGACCAGCTGGGATCGTACTACTCCGATCAGCCCCACGACACGGGCCTGTGGACGGTCGACCGGTTCCGTTCGGAGGTCGAGGAGGTGCGCACGGCCCTCGGCCTCGAGGGGTTCTTCCTCTTCGGGAACTCGTGGGGCGGCATGTTGGGCATCGAGTACGCCCTGCACCACCAGGAGCACCTGAAGGGCCTGATCGTGTCCAACATGACGGCCAGTATCCCCTCCTACGTCCGGCACGTGAACGAGCTGCGCGACAGGCTGCCGCGCTCGCTCGTCGACGAGATGCAGGCGTTCGAGCGGGCGGGGGACTACGAAGCGCCGCGCTACCAGGAGCTCCTCACCGAGCACCTCTACAAGGAGCACATCTGCCGCCTCGATCCCTGGCCGCCGGCCGTGCAGCGCTGCATGGACCACCTCGCGCTGCCCGTGTACAACACCATGCAGGGCCCGAACGAGTTCGTGGTCACCGGGACGTTCGCCGACTGGGATCGCTGGGACGATCTGGCGCGGATCACCGTGCCGACGCTGCTGGTTGTGGGACGGCACGACACCATGCGCGTGGAGGACGTCGAGGAGATGGGCAGGCGCATGCCGAACGCGCGCGTGCACGTCTGCGAGAACGGCAGTCACATGCCCTTCTGGGACGATGCCGAGGACTACTTCGCGACGTTGCGCGCCTTCGTTCGCGAGGTCGAGAGCGGCGGCTTCCGCTAGCTTGCCTTCCGCCCGGCGGTGACGAGCACGATCGATCCGGAGATCCAGGGGGCCCAACCGGTGTGCGAGAAGGGGTTCCCGACGAGGCGCAGCAGGACCGTCACGCCGATCGGCGCCAGGTGGCCGCGCCCGACGATGGCGAGCCACACGCCGGCGGCGCCGGCGAGCAGGACCTGCAGGAGCAGCATCGCGACCGCGCGCACGCTGGCCGCGAGCCGGGCGCGCTGGAAGCCCGGCAGGCCGAGCGCGAACCCCATGGCCAGAGCCATCAGGCACGCGAACACGGCCATGGCGGTGAGAAGGCCCATGCGGCGGCCCAGGTCGGGGTGCATCGGCACGCGCATCACGAGCCCCACCCTGAGGGAGCGAAGGCGTAGGCGGTCGTCAGGATCCCGGTGATCCTCGCCCGCCTGAGCATGAGCAGCTCGCACACGAAGGCTTGCGCGAGCATCACGGCTCCCCGCCCGTCAGGCGCAGGAAGCGCGCTCCGAGGTCGCCCTGCCGCGGGGCGGCCCCGCCGGAGGACGCTTGCGGCGCCGTCCCAGCAGAAGAGGGGCGCCGATGGCGCCCCTCTTCGATGTGCGTTGTCTCGATGTGGGTTGTCGTCGCCCCTGCGGGTCAGCGCTCCCGAGGGCCTCCGCCGGACGTCGACGAGCCCTGCTGTGCGCCCCCGCGTCCGCGGCGACGGCCCCGGCGTCGACGTGAGCCGCCACCGCCGTTCCTGCGCGCGTCGTCAGAGCCGTTGGCGGAGCCTGGCGCCGCGCTCCTGCCGGTGTCGTTCCCGCCGTTCCTCGCGGGGTTCGCGCCGTCGCTCGCTGAAGCGTTCCTGCCAAGATTCCCGACTGGGCCCGCCGCGGCGCTGCCGGCACGGTTCCGCGCGCCGCCGCCCGCGCCGTTGCGCGATGAGCGGCCCGCACCCGCGCCCGAGCCTCGACCGCTCGGGCGCCGCCCCGATCGACCGTTCGATCGGCCACCGGATTGTCTTCCCCGGGGTTCCACTTCGTCCGTCGCGGTCGCGTCGCTGCCGACCCCGTACCCGTCGACGCGCACACGGTCGATGCGGCGTCCGAGCCGCTTCTCGATGGCGCGCACCATGGCCCCGTCGTCCGGCGTCACGAAGGTGAGCGCCTGACCGCTATGCTCCATGCGGCCGGTACGGCCGATCCGGTGGATGTAGGCTTCCACGGTGTCGGGCATGTCGTAGTTGATGACGTGGGAGATGCGGGAGACGTCGATGCCGCGGGCGGCGATGTCGGTCGCGACGAGGATGTGGAAGCGCCCGTCCCGGAACCCGTCCAGCGCCTTCTGGCGCTTGTTCTGCGACAGGTTGCCCTGGATGGCCGTCACGAAGTGGTTGTCGCGGTCGAGTTGGGCCGCGAGCTTCTTGGCACGATGCTTGGTGCGCGTGAACACCAGCGCGGAGCGGGGGTCCTGCTCGCGCAGGACGTGTCGGAGCAGCTCGGTCTTCTCGGTCCCGAGGACGGGGTAGAGAGCCTGCTCCACGGTCTTCGCGGGCTCGCGCCTGCCGACCTCCACCGTCACGGGGTCGTCGAGCATCTCGCTCACCAGTCCGCGCAGCTCGCTCGGCATGGTGGCGGAGAAGAGCATGCGCTGGGCGTCGTCCGGCACCCTCGCCAGGATGCGGCGGACGTCGGGCAGGAAGCCCATGTCGAGCAGGTGGTCGGCTTCGTCGAGGACCACCACCTCGAGTGCGCGGAGGTCGACGTTGCCCCGGCCGAGGTGGTCGAGGAAGCGGCCCGGGCACACCACCGCGATATCGGCGCGGCCGCGCAGCGCGGCCTCCTGCTGGGCGAAGCCGACACCGCCATAGACGGTGGCGCTGCGCAGCCCCGTGTGCCTGCCGAGCTTGCCGGTCTCCACATGGATCTGCTCGGCGAGCTCACGCGTGGGCGCCACGATCAGCGCGCGCAAGCGGCCGCGAGGGCCGTTCGACAGACGCTGGAGGATGGGCAGGACGAAGCCCGCGGTCTTGCCGGTGCCGGTCTGGGCGAGGCCCAGCACGTCGCGCCCCGCGAGCGCGGGCGGCAACGCGCGCTCCTGGATGGGGGTCGGGCTCTCATAGCCTGCATCTCGGATGCCCGCTTGGATACGTGCATCGAGGTCGTAGGGTTCGAAACTCAAGAAGGTTCCCTCCTGGCACACCACCGGCCGAGAGGACCTCAAGACCGTGCGGACGTAGCCTCGGCAGTCTACGCCGCCGGAGGGTGTGGGGTCGTCCTCAGCGACACGTCGCCGTTGGGACGGCGCACCGACCGTTGCCACGGGAGCCGAGCCGTGCTAGCATTCAAAGGCTGCCGGTCCCGCACCGGACCGTTCGTCGTGACATCGCTCGCGCGCCCCTGGAGGGCGCGTCTGGGGAGAACCGAAGGAGAACCATGGCCAGGAACCCGTCCGCGATGAAGTACCATCGCCAGTCCGAGAAGGCGCGGCTCGCCAACAGGGCCCGCAAGAGCACCGTCCGCACCTTCACCAAGAAGGCGTTGGCGGCCGCGGAGTCCGGCGACTTCGAGGCGGCGGCCAAGTACGAGAAGGTCGTGCAGAGCCTCGTCGACAAGGCCGCCAAGGGCTCGACCCTGCACAAGAACACCGCGGCCCGCAAGAAGGCCCGTCTGGCGCGGCACATCAACGCCATCCGGGAAGGTCGCCTGGCCTCCTGAGGTTTCACAAGGGAATGCCGGCCGGGCGCCGCCTTTCGAGGCGGCGCCCGTTTCGCGTGGCGGCGGGGCGCCTCCGCGCTCAGCCGAAGCGCTCCTCGGCGAAGGGGTCGCCGCGCAGGTGGTAGCCGTTGCGTTCCCAGAAGCCGGGCACGTTCTGGTCCATGAAGTGGAGCTCGTGGAGCCACTTGGCGCTCTTCCAGGCGTAGAGGTG
>CAZIBD010000138.1:0-5247 GCA_964536935.1 uncultured bacterium
CACCTTGAGCGGCACCACGCGTCCTCCCTCGGCCTTCAAACGCTCGCTGGCGGCGGCCACGGCCGCCGCGTCGCCGGAGATGACGGTCTGCCCCGGGGCATTGAGGTTGGCGACCTCCGCCACCCCGTCGACGTGCTTGCAGGCGTTGCGGATGGCGGCCGCGTCGAGCTTCATGACGGCGGCCATGGCGCCCTCGCCCTCCGGGACCGCTTCCTGCATGTAGCGGCCGCGCGCGCGCACCAGCGTCACCGCCTCGGCCACCGTCAGCGAGCCGGCCGCGACGTGCGCGGTGTACTCGCCCAGGCTGTGCCCGGCGGCGTAGCGCGGCGCCGGCCCGCCGGCCTCCCGGTAGGCGGCGAAGGCCGCCGCGCCGGCGGCCACCAGGGCGGGCTGCTGGTTCGCGGTGAGCTGCAGCGTGTCGGCGGGGCCCTCCCACATCAAGGCGAGCAACCCGGGGAGCGCCTTCTCGGCCTCGTCCAGGACCTTCCTCGCCGCCGGGCTCTGGTCGTAGAAGCTGCGCGCCATGCCCACGAACTGCGAGCCCTGGCCGGGGAAGACGGCGGCGAGCCGGGCGCTCGCGGCGGCCGGCTCGGGACTCATGGCGAGCCCCCCCAGGTGAGAACGCTGGCGGCCCAGGTCAGGCCAGCCCCGAAGCTCACCAGCAGCAGGTTGTCGCCGGGATGGATGCGGCCGTCGTCGAGCGCCGTGCGCAGCGCCAGCGGGATGCTGGCGGTGGAGTTGTTGCCGTACTCGTCGACCGTCACCACCACGCGCTCGCGTGGCAGCTCCAGGCGTTCGCGGGCGGCCTCGATGATGCGCAGGTTGGCCTGGTGCGGGACGAACAGGCTGATGTCGTCGTGCTCGAGGCCGGCCTTCTCGACGGCCTCAAGGGTGGCGGTGTTCATCACGCGGACCGCGAACTTGAAGACCTCGCGCCCGTTCATGTACAGCGTTTCCGAGAGCGGATCGCCGTTGGGCAGGCAGCGGCCGACGGAGCGCTTGTGCAGGTGCTGCGCCCCCGAGCCGTCGGCGCCCAGCACCACCGAGCGAAGGCCGTAGGGCTCGTCGACCGCCTCGACCACCACCGCGCCCGCGCCGTCACCGAACAGCACGGCGGTGGAGCGGTCGTTCCAGTTGGTGATCTTGGTGAGGGCCTCGGCCCCGATCGCCAGCACCCGGCGGCACTGGCCCGACTCCACCAGCGACTTGCCCATGCCCAGCGCGTAGAGCCAACCGGGGCACGCCGCCAGCATGTCGAACGCGCCCGCCGCGAGATGGAAGCGGTCCTGTACCAGCGCGGCCGTCGAGGGGAACAGGGCATCGGGCGTGTTGGTGGCCACGATGACCATGTCGACCCCCGCCAGGGCGTCGTCTCCGTGGCGGGCCAGCAGGTCTTCGACGGCGCGGAAGGCGAGGTCCGAGGTGAACTCGTCCTCCGCCGCCAGGTGGCGACGCTTGATCCCGGTCCGGGTGGTGATCCACTCGTCCGAGGTGTCCATCATCGCCTCGAGGTCCTGGTTGGTAAGGATGCGCTCCGGCGCGTAGGCGCCGAGCGCCGTCACTCCGGCACGTCGTTTGCCGTTCTGGATCACGACACCCCCGCTCCGTCCCCTTCGGCAGGGGTTGGCGCTCCCACCCGACGAGGCAAGCGTTCAGCGATGCGTGGCGGCGGGGTAGGCCCTCAGGCCTCCTCGACCACCTGCCGACCCGCGTAGCTGCCGCACTCCGGGCATACCACATGCGGGGGCTTCATGGCCTTGCACTCCGGGCACTCCACCAGGTTGGGTGCGCTCAGGGCGTGATGGCTGCGACGCTGGTCGCGCCTCGAGCTGGAAGTGCGCTTCTTGGGTACCGGGTGTTTGGCCATGGTCGTCGAACTCCTTAAGGGATCGTGGTTCGCGGTGACGCCGTCACTGCGACGTCAGGTCGATGTCCTTCAACGCCTCGAAGGGGGAGGCGGCGTCGCGGCGGACGCGGTCCTCCTCTTCGAGCTCCGGGTGCTCGTTCAGGTTGACGCCGTCGAGCGACAACCCCTTGCAGTCCTCGCGGCACAGCGCCGTCAGCGGCACCTCGATGGCGAACAGCTGGGCCAGCAGGGGGGCGAAGTCCACATCCGGGCGCCCGAAGACGAGACGGTCCTCGTCGTCATCGGTGATCTCGTCGAGGCGGAGCGCCTCCTCGCCGGCGACGTACACCATCGGCAGCACGAACTCGGCCCTGGCCTCGGTGACGACCTCCGTCAGGCAGCGCCGGCACTCCTGGAGGGCGTGGCCGGCCACCCACCCTTCGACGATGAAATCGTCGTCGCCGCCCGTGTTGCGAACCGCCACCTCCCACGACAACGGACCGTCGAGGGCCAGGCCGTCGGCCTCGAGCACGTCGGCCTCCGGCTCCAACAGACCGCTCCCTACCACCTCATCGGCGGATCCGGGGGCACGGTTGAGGAGGGGGGCCAGGTTCAGCATGGCGTCCCGGCGAGAAACCATCCCTTAAAAGTATAGGTGACGCTCCTCCGCTGTCAAGGCGGCCGACGACCGGCGTGGCCCCGTCATCGAGCCGCCACGGCGCGCTGCCAGGTGCCGGCTCGGCCCGCTCTCGGAACGTGTGAAGATTTATCGCGCCCGGGCCCTCGCGCGCCTATCATGGCGCGTATGCTCCGCGTGGATCGACGAGCGAACGGTCGGATGGGGGCGGGTCGCGGTGGTTGAGGATCAGCAAGCGCCGAGCCCGGAGACCGAGCCGCGCAGCGCCCGTGACATCACGGTGGCCGTCGTGGACGACGACGCCTCGGTGCTGGCGTTGGTGCAGTCGGTCCTGTCCGCCTACAGCGTCGTGACCTTCGACCGGCCGCAGCGCGCCATCGAGGCCCTGCAAGGCGGACTCCGTCCCGATCTGATCGTGAGCGACGTCATCATGCCGTCGATGACCGGCTTCGAGATGCACGAGGCGCTGCGCGAGGTCGCGCCCCTGCGGAGCGTCCCCTTCGTCTACCTGACCTCCATGAGCGACCGCGACCACATCCGGCGCGGCATGCTCCAGGGCGCCGACGACTACCTCACCAAGCCCTTCACGCCGGTCGAGCTGCGCGAGGCCGTGCGCGTGCGCCTGGAGCGCGCCGGCGTGCTGCGCGACGCCGGCGAGGACGAGCTCGTCATCACCAGCCTCGGGGGGCTCGGCGTCAGCTTCGGGCCCCAGCGGCTCCATTGGGAGGCGCGCAAGGCCGTCGAGCTGCTGCTGTTCCTGCTCGCAAGGGACAAGCGCTGCTCCGTGCATGAGGTGCGCGCCGAGCTCTGGTGGGGCCAGGCGGCCGACAACCACCTCCACGTGCTGATCAGCCGGCTCCGCAAGATGCTCACTACCGTCGGCACCGTCTCGCTCGAAGGGGAGGCGCTGGAGCTGCGCTTCGAGGGAAAGGTCCGGTGGGACGCAGAGGACTTCGAACGCGCCGCCGAGGCCGCCCTGCAGCGCGGCGGCGCCGTGGAACGGGCCATCAGGCTGTACGGCGGGGACTTCCTGGCCGGGTTCGACTCGCCCTGGGCAGAGCGCGAGCAGGGACGGCTGCAGGAGCTCTACACCGAACTTCTCGAAGCGGCCGTGGAGCGCGCGGACAGCGATGCCGACCGGCAGCGCGCGCAGGACCGCCTCGAGGCCTACCTCGACCTGGACGTCTGAGCCGCGGGCGCCTCCCGGGGGCGTGGTCCCGGCGCCCGACCGCGCTATGCTCGCGGTGCCATGTTCGACGTGATCCCGGCGGTGGACATCCAGCAGGGTCGGGCCGTGCGCCTGTTCGAGGGCGATCCCGAGCGTGAGACCGTCTACTTCGACGCGCCCGTGGAGGCGGCGCGCCACTGGGCCGAGCTCGGTGCGGCCTGGCTGCACGTGGTCGACCTGGACGCGGCGCTCGGGAGGAACAACAACGGCGGGCTCATCCGCGCGCTGGCGCGCGAGGTCGGCGCGCGCGTGGAGCTGGGGGGCGGCGTGCGGAGCGTCGAGGTCGCTGCGGAGTGGCTCGAGCACGTCGAGCGCGTCGTGCTCGGCACCGTGGCCATCCACGAGCCCGAGGTGGTCGACGCGCTGGTGGCGGAGTTCGGACCCGATCGCGTGGTGGTGTCGATCGACGCTCGCGACGGCAGGGTCGCGGTGCGCGGCTGGGCCGAGGTCACCGACGTCGACGCCGCCGAGCTCGCCCGCCGCGTGGAGGGGCAGGGCGTGCGCCACCTCATCTATACCGACATCAGCCGCGACGGCACGCTGCGCGGGGTGGACGAGGCGCCGGTGGCGCGGATGCGTGCCGCCTTCCCCCACCGCCTGGTGGCGGGCGGCGGCGTGGGGCGCGACGCCGATCTGGAGCTCTACGAGCGCCTAGGCCTCGACGGCGCCATCGTGGGGCGCGCCCTCTACGAGGGGGCCATCACCTACCCGCGCCGCGGTTGAGCGCCGGGGCGGCCGCCTTCCTCATCACGTGCCTGAGCTTCCCGAGGTCGAGACCGTCCGTCGTGAGCTGGCGCCCTGGCTGACCGGCCGCTGCATCGTGGGCGTCGAGCGGCTTGCGCCCGCCGGCCCGAAGTACCGCGACCTTCCGCGGGCCCTGGGACAGACCGTCCTCGCGGTCCGGCGCCGTGGCAAGTTCCTGGTGATGCCGCTCTCGCAAGGGGACGAGCTCATCCTGCACCTCGGGATGACCGGTGTGGTCTCGCCCGGCCCGCCCCCCGCCGAGCATGCGGGCCATGTACGGGTGCGACTGCGCCTCTCCGGAGGCCGCCCCGACACGCTGTACTTCCGTGACGCGCGCCGCTTCGGGCGCCTCCTGGTGGTGCCTGCCGGCGACTATCGCGGGCTGCCCACGCTGGCCACGATGGGGCCGGAGCCGCTGTCGGACGCCTTCACCGTGGCCGGGTTCCTGCGTGCCTTGCGCCGCTCGTCGACCGCCGTGAAGACCTACCTGCTGAGCCAGCGGCCGGTCGCCGGGGTCGGCAACATCTATGCCGACGAGGCGCTGTGGCGGGCCCGCGTCCATCCCCGGACCCCTGCCCGGCGTGTCTCGGAGGCGAAGGCGAGGGCGCTGCGCGACGCTATCCGTGAGGTGTTGCGCGCCAGCCTGGAAGCGCACGGCACCACCCTCAACGACTACCGGACCGTCAACGGCGAGGTCGGCGCCTACCTGGAGCACCTCATCGCCTACGGCCACGCCGAGGAGCCCTGCCCGCGCTGCGGCACCCCGTTGCGGCGCACGGTGGTGGGGCAGCG
>CAZIBD010000139.1:0-5207 GCA_964536935.1 uncultured bacterium
CGGGGAAGCGTCCGCGCCTTCGGCGAGGACCTCCGCGGCCACAGTCCCGCCCGCATCGTGCGCGCGGGCGTGGGCCACGTGCCGGAAGGGCGCCAGCTCTTCCCGTTGATGAGCGTCGCCGAGAACCTGAGCAGCGGCGCCGACTACCTGGCCGGCGCAGCGCGCGAGGCCCGCAAGACCCGCGAGATGGTGCTGGAGCTCTTCCCCCGCCTGGCCGAGCGCCATCAGCAGCTCGCCGGCACGCTCTCGGGCGGCGAGCAGCAGATGCTGGCCATCGGGCGGGCGTTGATGAGCCGGCCGCGTCTGCTGCTGGTGGACGAGCCCAGCCTGGGCCTCGCTCCCGCCCTGACCAAGGCCGTGTTCCGCGCCCTGGAGGCGATCAACCGCGGCGGCGTGACGGTGGTGCTGGTGGAGCAGAACGTGCAGCGGTCGCTGGCGCTGGCCGATCGCGCCTTCGTGCTGGAGAACGGCCGCATCGTCCAGGAGGGGAGCGGCCGCGAGCTGCTCGCCGACCCGGCCGTGCGCGCGGCCTACCTGTCGCTGTGAGCCGCGCGGCGCCCCGCGGCGGGCCGTCGCGCGCCCCGCGTCCGGGCCCGTCGGCGGGCGGCCGCCCAACCTTCAGCCGCGGCCGCGACCACGCGGATCGAGCACGTCACGCAGCCCGTCGCCGAGCAGGTTGAACGCCAGCACCGTGATCAGGATGGCGATGGCCGGGGCCGACGAGGCCCAGGGGGCCTCGTTGATGAAGTTGCGGGTGTTGGACACCATGGCGCCCCACTCCGGCGTGGGCGGCTGCGCGCCGAAGCCGATGAATCCCAGGCCGGCCGCCGTGAGGATGGCGCTGCCGATATCGAAGCTGGCCTGCACCAGGATGGGCGTGAGGGTGTTGGGGAGTACGTGGCGGAAGGCCTGCCGGGCCCGAGCGGCGCCCAGCGAACGCGAGGCCTCGACGTAGTCCAGCGTCTTCACGGCCAGCACCTGCGCCCGGAGCAGGCGCGCGTAGTTCGGCCACGACACCGCCGCCACCGCGATCATGACGTTGCCGAGGCTGGGGCCCAGCGCGGCCGAGATGGCCATCGCTAGGATGAGCGCGGGGAACGCCAGGAAGATGTCGGTGATGCGCATCAGGAACTCGTCCCAGAAGCCTCCCAGCATGCCCGCGGCAAGGCCGACGCCGCCGCCGAAGAACACCGACACGCTCACCACCACGAACCCGATACGAAGCGAGATGCGGGAACCCCACACCACCCGGGACCACACGTCGCGCCCGAGCTGATCGGTCCCGAACCAGTGCTGGGCACTGGGACCCTGCAACCGGTGCGCCAGATTCTGCACCAGCGGATCCCCCGCCAGCAACGGGGCCGCGAGCGCGATGGCGATCAGGCCGAGCGCCAGGATGGAACCGAGGATGGTGCCGGGGTTGCGCAGGAAGCGGCGCGCGGGTTTGCTGCGCAAGAACGCAGGCGCCGTCATGCGTAGGTGATCCTCGGGTCGAACGCCGCGTACAGCATGTCGACGAGGAGGTTGATGAGGCTGTAGGCGAGACCGGCCACCAGCGTGACGCCCATGACGGCCGGGAAGTCCAGATCGATGGCGCTGGAGGTGGCATAGGAGCCGATCCCCGGCCACGAGAAGATCGTCTCGGTCAGGACCGCCCCGGTCAGCAGGCTGCCGAGGAGGCTCCCCATCACCGTGAGCACCGGCAGGGCGGCGTTGCGAAGGGCGTGCTTGAGCACGACCACGCGCCCCGCCAGGCCCTTGGCCCGCGCGGTACGCACGTAGTCCTGAGAAAGCACCTCGAGCATCGCGCTGCGCACCATGCGCGCCAGCAAGGCCATGGAGAACGCGCCCAGCACGGCGGCGGGCAGGATCAGATGGCGCAGGGCGTTGATGAAGACGGGCCAGTCCCCTGCGATGGCTGCGTCGACGACCATCATGCCCGTCACCCGGTGCGGCTCGAGCAGGTACGGGCTGAGCTCACCGGGACCCGGCAGCCAGCCCAACCGCGAGTGGAACAGCTCCAGCGCCAGGATCGCCAACCAGTACACCGGCGTGGCGCCGCCGACCAACGCCAGCGTCCGCACGATCAGATCGACGGGCCGGTCCTGGTACAGGGCTGCCACCACCCCGGCGGGGAAGCCTAGCAGGACGGCGAAGACCATGGCGCCCAGGGTGAGCTCCAGGGTCGCCGGGAAGAAGTCCTTGAGATCGGACAGGATGGGCCGTTGCGTGCGCAACGAGTTGCCCAGGTCGCCTCGGAACAGGTCGACCATGTAGCGCACGTACTGCTCGGGTACGGGCAGGTCGAGACCGTACTTGTGCCGGTAGGCCTGGATCTGGGCGGGCCGGGCGTTGCTTCCGAGGGCAGCAGCGGCAGGATCGGTTGGGACGATGTGCGAGATGAAGAAGGCCGCGAACCCGACACCCCAGACCACGAAGATCAGGTATCCGAGCCGCCTCAATAGGAAGGCGAGCACTCTACCTCCGCAAGATAGATGGGTGGAGGGAGGGGCCTGGCGGCCCCTCCCTCGTAGACGTCAGGGTTGCTTGCTGATGGCGCTGAAGTCGACGTCGCCTTGCGCGTTGCGGGCGAAGCCGTCCACCTTGGCGCTGGTCACGATGGGCACCAGCGGCTGGTACAGGATGTCGAACGGCCCGTTCAGAGCCACGTACTTGGTCAACTCACCGTACAGCGATTTGCGCTGTGCCAGGTCCGTCGTGGTCGAGGCCTCCTCCGCGAGCTTCGAGGCCTTGGGGTCGTTCCACATGTTGCGCCACGCCAGCGACTTGGCGGCGTAGTCCGCCAGAGGATTGGCGTTGCCGGCCGGATCGGGGTAGTCCGGGCTCCACGCCGCGAGCACCAGCTGCGCCGCCTGCTGGCGGTAGATGGTGTAGAGCTGCGCGCCCGTGGTCTGCTTGATGTTGGCGGTGATGCCGATCTTGGCCAGGTCGGCCTGCACCTTGGCGGCCAGGTCGGAGCACGGCACGCCGCCGCCGCAGGCGCCGGTGGAGATCAGGAACTGCACGGTCATGCCGCCGGACTTGCCCGCCTCGGCCATGAGCTGCTTGGCCTTCTCGATGTTGTGCGGGAAGTAGGTGGTGGTGTCGGCGCCCATCAGGCCGTACGGGATGATGGTCTGCATCGGGCGACCCAGCCCGCCGAGCAGGTCCTTGATGATGGCGTTCTGGTCCACCGCGTAGCGCACCGCGTCGCGCACCCGGTTGTCGGCGAAGGGCTGCCCGGGGCCGGAGTTCATGCCCAGGTAGGTCATCTGGAAGGTGTCGAACTTCAAGGCCTTCAGCTTGGGATCCTGCTCGGCCGCCTTGAAGGCGTCGGGCGTGTAGTTGTAGGCCACGTCGATCTCACCGGATTGCAGCGCCGAGCGCTGAGCGTTCGACTCCTTCATGTAGCGCAGGATCACGCGCTTGATCGAGCCCGGGTCCGGGTAGTTGGGGTTGGCGGTGAGCACCACCTGCGAGCCGCGATCCCAGCGGTCGAGCATGTAGGGGCCGGAGCCGGCCGAGTGGTCGTTGAGCCAGTGCTGGCCGTAGTCGTTGCCCTGGATGTGCTGCTTCACGACCTTGGCGTCGACCACGCCGCCGATGTTGAACGTGAGGAGGTTGAGGATGATCTGCGGGTTGACGCCCTTGGGCAGGGTGAGCTGGACCGTCTTGGCGTCGAGCGCCTTGGTCGAGCCGACCTTGATCTTGGCGACGTCGGTGAACAGGAACGCCGACGGCCCGTTGATCTCGATGGCGCGGTCGAACGACCACACCACGTCCTGCGCCGTCACCGGGTCACCGTTGGAGAACTTGGCGTCCTTCAGGTGGAAGGTGATGGTGCTGCCACCGTCGGGCGTGCTGGCGATATCCCAGCTGCTCGCCAGGCCGGGCTCGACCTTCGACAGGTCGAGACCGTTGAACTGCACCAGGCGCTGGTACATGTTGTCGACGATGAGGGTCCCGCTGAACTCGTAGGACACCCCGGGATCCAGCGTGATCAGATCGGAGAAGTCGCCGCCGATCACGAGAGTCTGCTGACGAGCGGACTGTGCCGAGGCCACGCTCAGCAGCAGCGCTGCGAACGAAACCAGGACCAGCCATGGGAAGCGAAGTCGAGCCATGGATCCTCCTTCTCGCAATGGGTCCAACCATCTTACCGGAACCGTCGCCACGATGGGCCAACCCCACGGGCGCCTCCATCCGCGTCGACGCCCGAACCTGCGTGCCGGCCCCAGCGGGCCGACCCCCGTACCGCACCGGGGCGCGAATAGAGATTCGAGACTCTAACAGAAGTTGCAGGCGTGCGGGATGAGAGCCCGGCCCCGTCGGTCAGGTCCAGTCGAGGATCACCTTGCCGGACCGCCCGGACCGCATGGTGTCGAAGGCCTCCTGGAAGGCGTCCACGGCGAAGCGATGGGTGATCACCGGCGTCAGGTCGAGCCCCGACTGGAGCATGCCGGCCATCTTGTACCAGGTCTCGAACACCTGCCGACCGTAGATGCCGCGGATCTCCAGGCCCTTGAAGATGACCTGGTTCCAGTCGATGGCGATGGCATGGTCGGGGATGCCCAGCAGCGCGATCTTGCCGCCGTGATTGATGGAGCCCAGGATCTGCTCGTAGGCCGCAGCGGCGCCCGACATCTCCATCACCACGTCGAACCCCTCGGTCATGCCGAGGTCCGCCATGACGTCCCGCAGATCGGCGTCCGGTCGAGACACGTCGACGGCCCGGTCCACCACCCCCAGCGTCTCGGCCATGGCCAGTCGCGCCGGGTTGACGTCGGTGACGACGATGTAACGCGCGCCCACGAAGCGCGCCACGGCCGCGGCCATCTGGCCGATCGGTCCTGCGCCCGTCACCAGCACGTCCTCGCCCACCACGTCGAACGCCAACGCCGTGTGCACGGCGTTGCCCAGCGGATCGAGCACGGCCGCCCAGTCGTCGGGGATGCCGGCGGGCACCTTGAAGGCGTTCCCCGCCGGGAGCACGAAGCGCTCGGCGAAGGCGCCCTGACGGTTGACGCCCACGCCCTGCGCGTTGCGACACAAGTGGCGGCGGCCCGCGCGGCAGTTCCGGCAGTGGCCGCAAGTGATGTGCCCTTCGCCCGAGACGCGGTCGCCGGGCGCGAACCCCTGCACCTCGGAGCCCACCGCCTCGACCACGCCCACGTACTCGTGGCCGGTGATCATGGGCACGGGGATGG
>CAZIBD010000140.1:0-5077 GCA_964536935.1 uncultured bacterium
CAGTTCCTCGGCATCATGGACAAGCCCGACGTCGACGCCATCGAGGGGCTCTCGCCCGCGATCAGCATCGACCAGAAGACGACGAGCCACAACCCGCGCTCCACCGTGGGGACGGTAACGGAGATCCACGACTACCTCCGGCTGCTGTTCGCGCGGGCGGGCGTGCCGCACTGCCCGGTGTGCGGGCGACGCATCGAGCGCCAGTCGGCGAGTGAGATCGTCGACCGGATGCTCGAACGCTACCCCGAGTCGCGCGCGATGCTTCTGGCGCCGCTGGTGCGCGGGCGCAAGGGCGAGTACCGCAAGCTCTTCCAGGAGCTCAAGAAGGAGGGCTTCGCGCGGGTCCGCCTCGACGGCGAAGTACAGACCCTCGAGCAGGCCATGGACGCGAACCTGGAACGCTACGAGAAGCACGACATCGACATCGTCATCGACCGCGTCAAGCTCACCGAGGACGACCGCGCCCGCCTGGCGGAATCGACCGAGCTGGCGCTGGTACGCGGCGAGGGTCTGATGCGGGTGTTCCTCCCCGACGATGGCGTCGACGAGCTGTTCAGCGAGAAGTTCGCGTGCCCGGAGCACGGCACCTTCCTGGAAGAGCTGGAGCCGCGCACCTTCTCGTTCAACTCGCCCTACGGCGCCTGCCCCCACTGCTCGGGGCTGGGTTATCTGCAGCAGTTCGATCCCAATCTGATCGTCCCCGACGACTCTCTGTCGATCGCACGCGGCGCCATCCAGCCGTGGAGCGGCGCCCGCTCCGACGGCTCCAAGGTCTTCTACTGGGACCGTCTCCGCGCCATGGCCGAGCACTTCGACTTCGACCTGCAGACGCCCTGGCGCGATCTGCCCGAGGAGATCCAGACGCTGGTGCTGCGCGGGACCTCCGAGCCCATCGAGGTCGTCTACACGCGCGGCGGCCGCGAGACGATGCGCTTCAAGGCCGAGTTCGAAGGCGTGATCCCCAACCTGGAGCGGCGCCTCAAGGAGGCCACCAGCGACTACGCGCGCGAGCGCCTGGAGGAGTACATGTCGCTGGTGCCGTGCGCGGAGTGCGGCGGGAGTCGTTACAAGAAGGAAGTCCTGGCCGTCACCGTGGCCGATCGCAACATCGCCGACGTGTCGGGCATGACAGTGCTGGACGCTCGCAGCTTCTTCTCGCAGGTGGACCTGCCGGGGCAGGCCGGCAAGGTGGCGCGCCCCATCCTTCGCGAGGTGAACGCCCGCCTCGGCTTCCTCGAGGATGTGGGCCTGGACTACCTGAGCCTCGACCGCACCGCCAACACCCTGTCGGGCGGCGAGGCGCAGCGCATCCGCTTGGCCACCCAGGTCGGCAGCGGGCTCACCGGCGTGCTCTACGTGCTCGACGAGCCCTCGATCGGCCTCCACCCGCGCGACAACGCCCGCCTGCTGCGGACGTTGATGAGCCTCCGCGACCTCGGCAACACTTTGATCGTGGTCGAGCACGACGAGGAGACCATGCGCTCCGCCGACTTCATCGTCGACCTGGGGCCCGGCGCCGGCGTCCACGGCGGAGCCGTGGTGGCGGCGGCCGACCCTGTTCAGCTGGAGAAGCACCCGACCTCGTTGACGGCCGCCTACCTGCGCGGCGAGCGCAAGATCGAGGTGCCCGAGAAGCGTCGCGACGGCAACGGCAAGAAGCTCACGGTGGTGGGCGCGCGCGAGCATAACTTGCGCAACATCGACGTGTCGATCCCCCTGGGGACGCTGACGTGCATCACCGGCGCCTCGGGCTCCGGAAAGTCCACGCTGGTGCACAGCATCCTGCACGCGGCGCTGGCCAAGCAGCTCTACCGCGCCAAGGCGCAGCCCGGCGCCCACACCAAGATCACCGGCTCCGAGCACATCGACAAGGTCATCGAGATCGATCAGAGCCCGATCGGCCGGACGCCGCGCTCCAACCCCGCGACCTACACAGGCATCTTCACCGACATCCGCGACCTCTTCGCGCGCGCGCCCGAGTCGCGCAAGCGCGGCTACAAGCCCGGCCGCTTCTCCTTCAACGTCAAGGGGGGACGGTGCGAGGCCTGCAAGGGCGACGGCACCGTGAAGGTCGAGATGTACTTCTTGCCCGATATCTACGTTCCCTGTGAGGTTTGCAAGGGGGCGCGCTACAACCGCGAGACGCTCGAGGTGAAGATCCGCGGGAAGTCGATCTCCGACGTGCTGGAGATGACGGTCGAGGAGGGGCTGGACTTCTTCGAGAACATCCCCAACGTGGCCCGCAAGCTCCAGCTCATGAAGGACGTCGGCCTGGGCTACATCAAGATCGGCCAGCCGTCCCCGACGCTGTCGGGCGGCGAGGCGCAGCGCGTGAAGCTGGCCTCGGAGCTCGGCAAGCGCTCGACCGGCAAGACCCTCTACATCCTGGACGAGCCCACCACCGGCCTGCACTTCGACGACGTCCGCAAGCTTCTCGACGTGCTGCACCGCCTCGTCGACGCCGGCAACACGCTGGTGGTGATCGAGCACAACATGGACGTCGTCAAGACCGCCGACTGGATCGTCGACCTCGGCCCGGACGGTGGGGCGCGCGGCGGCGACATCGTGGCGGAGGGGACACCGGAGGGGGTCGCCGCGCACGAGACGTCCAGCACGGGCATGTTCCTGCGACACGTCCCCGAGATCCGCGCCAGACTGCAGGAGGTCGCCGACGTTGCCTGAGCCGGCCCGTCCTCCGCTCCGCTTGACGCTCTCATCGCCTCGATGGGTACCATGCGGACGTGGAGAGAAGCTCGACGTGATGGAGCCGACGGCGTGATCCGCACGGCGCCCGCCCCACGCAGAACGATCGTGGGTGTGTTCCTGTTCCTGGCGGCGGTGGTCAGCGCGGTGGCCCCGATGCCGCTGCTGTTCCGCTCGCTCGGCGTGCTGCTGTTCGCCTACCTGTCGTTCGCTGAAGCCGGCATGCCGGCCGCCTATCTGACGGCGCTGGTGGCCCCGCTGGGAGGCCTGGTCAGCGGCGACCCCGGTTGGCTCACCATGCTGCCGATCGTGATGAGCGCCAACCTCCTGGCGATGCTGGCGCTGGAATGGTCGTGGCCGTACGTCGCGATCGTGCTGTCTCCCCTGCTCGAGGTCATCCCGATGATCTTCGTGGCCGCGGCCTCGAAGAAGACGCTGTTCCTGGTGACGCTGCCGTGGGCCGGCGAGGAAGGGACCTGGATCGTGCTGCACGGCCTGGTCGCCTTCGCGGGCGTGCTGGTAGCGATCTACCTCCATCGCAGACGTTCCCGGACCCCCTGACCACCGGCCATGCGCGAGGCCCTGCGGCAACCGCTCCTGTTCGGCCGCCGCCTGGTTCGTCGATTCCAGGACACCCGCCTGCAGATGCTGGCGGCAGCGCTGGCCTACTACGCCACCTTCTCGCTCGGGCCCCTGCTGCTGCTCCTCGCCGGCTGGCTGGGCGTGCTGCTGCGCACCAATCCCGAGCTGGCGGCGCAGTACCAGCGCGCCCTCGACGACCTGCTCAACCAGGCGCTCCCGCTGCAGCAGAACACGTCCGGGCTCGTCGCCCACAGCTTCGACACGGTCCTGCAGGAGCTGAACCGGGGCGCGCTGCTCAGGAGCGGGCTCTCCTTCGTCGTCCTGGTGTGGGCAAGCGGCAACTTCTTCACCTCGCTGCAGCAGGCGCTGGAGGTGGTCTTCGACGTGCCCCACGTGCGCGGCTTCTGGCGCAAGCGTCTGGTGGCCGTGCTGCTGGTGCTCGGAGTGGCGCTGGTGATCGCCTTCGAGGTCGTCGGTGGAGCCCTGGTGTCGGGCCTCAACGAGCTCTCGACCGCGCTGGCGCGCTGGCTGGCCGGCTTCAACGTGTACCTCCCCGGCCTACCCCTGGGCATCCGACCCGGCCTCGGACTCGCCGTCACGCGCATCGTGGTCGCGGTGCTGGCCTTCACCCTGGCCTTCCGCTACCTGCCGCGCGAGAAGAGCAGCTGGGCGGGGGCGCTCAGCGGCGCCCTCGTCAGCGCCTTCGGCGTCCTGTTCGTCCGCTGGGCCCTGCTGCTGACCTTCAATGCCGAGCGCTTCAACCTCATCTACGGCTTCATCACCAGCCTGGTCGCGCTGCTCCTGTGGCTCTACCTCGCCCTGATGCTGTTCCTGGTCGGGGCCCTGGTGGCCGCCGAGGCCAGTGCCTGGCACCGGGCGGGCGGACCGCCCGCCGAGCTCACGGGGAGCCCCGGCTGAGCGGCCGGCACGGGACCGGCAGCACCCCCTGCCGGCAGCGTCGCCTTCGGGCGCCCTACAATGAGGCGTGATCCGAGTCCTCGACCGGCTGGTCCGCGGCAAGTGGTTCTACGTCCTGGCGGTGGTGGCGTTCCGTGCCTTCACACGCCTGTTCTTCGGCTTGCGCATCGAGGACGCCCACAAGGTGCCGCAGGGCGAGCGCGGGCTGGTCGTGGCCTGCAACCACTTCAGCGCCTGGGACCCTCCCGTGGTCGGCGTATCGGTGCCGCGCGAGATCCATTTCATGGCCAAGAAGGAGCTGTTCGAAAGCGCCGGAGGCGCGCTGCTGATGCACGGACTGCGGGCGTTCCCGGTCGACCGTGGCGGCAACGACGTGGGCGCCATCAAGGACGCATTGCGCCAGCTCCGCTCCGGGCTGGCGGTCGGCATCTTCGCCCAGGGGACCCGCAACGAAGGCGACAAGGAGGCGCTCGACGGCGCCGCCTACCTGGCGCAGCGCGCCGGCGTTCCCTTGCAGCCCGCCGCGGTCTGGCGAGAGGGCCGAGGCTTCCACGTGCGCTTCGGCGACGCTATCGAGCCGAGCGGGCGCACGCGCGAGGATGCGCGCGCCATGACGCGTGAGCTGATGCTGCGGGTCAACGCGATGTTGCCGTCCAGGACGCCGCATCTCCAAGATCGCGAGGACGAGTCCGAGGTGCCCGAGACCGTGTCGCGGTAGGCGCGTCCCCGGCGACGCTTCCGCGTGAAAAATCCGATAAACCCCGTGACAGACTTGCTCTTCTAGGGGCCGTCTGCTACAGTGCAGCCAAGCTCAAGGATTTCGAGGAGGAGGAGTCGAATGGCCAAGGCAAAGACCGTGTCCAAGGCGGACCTC
>CAZIBD010000141.1:0-4821 GCA_964536935.1 uncultured bacterium
GTCCTCTGCCAACCGGACAGGCCGAGCGCCTGCGCCGCCTCGTACTGCCCCTTGGGGACGGCCTGCAGCCCTCCACGCACGTTCTCGGCCATATACGCGGCGGAGAACAGCGTCACCGCGACCATGGCCCGCACCAGCGACCCCACCGCGCTAGGGCTGACGTTGAGCACCAGCGGCACCATCAGCGAAGCGATGAACAGCCACATGATCAGCGGCGCCCCGCGAACGATCTCGATGAAGCCCACGCACACCGCCCGGATGACCGGGAGCCGGATACGCCGCCCCAGCGCCAGCGCGATGCCGAGCGGGAAGCTCACGGCGATCCCCACCGCCGACAGGATGAGGGTCAGCATGAAGCCGCCCCACTCCTTGGTGCTCACGGCGCGGAGCGCGCCGTGCGAGCCGAAGCCGCTGAGGAGCACCACCAGGACCAGCAGGGAGGCGCCCCAAGACCACGCCAGCACCCGCGCCAGGTGAGGTTCGAGCCGGCCGGCGAGGTAGCCGAGCAACCCCACGACGCTGACGGCCAGCCAGCCCCAGCGGGCGGCGGGCCACGCTGCCAGCCCCACCACGGTGAGCAACGCAGCGAGACCGAAGAACCACCAGAACACACCGCCCGCGATGCTCTCCCCGCCCTCCCGGTCGACGCCGGCCGTGACGCCGAGCAGCAGCATCACCAGCGCCGACGACGCGAAGGGACGCCACAACAGCTCGGGCGGGTAGCGGTAGACGGCGAAGAGCTTCAGGTTGGCCCAGACGGGCCCCCAGTGGGCCTGCGTCACGACCCAGGCCAGCAGCTCGACGCCGAGGTAGAGCAGCACGCCCACCGTCGCCACGGAGGCCACGCCGTTGCCCCAGCTGGAGAACAGGTTGGCCCGGAGCCAGGCGAGCGGGCCGCGCGGCGCCTCGGGGGGCCTGCGCATCGTCGCCATATCAGCGCTCCACCAACGCGAGCCGGGCGTTGACCGCGTTGAGGATGAGGGCGAAGACGAGGCTGATGACGATGTACGAAGCGATCAGCATGATCGTCACGGGCACGCTGGCTCCCGTCTGCGACGCGATGATGGTCGTGATGGCGAAGAGCTCGACGTACGCCGCCAGCGGCGCCAGCGAGGAGTTCGTGGTCAGGTTGAGGTACTGGCTGATCATGGGCGGGAGGATGATCCTGAGCGCCTGCGGGAAGATGACCAGGCGGAACGTCTGGAAGTCGGAGAGCCCGAGTGCCTTGGCGGCCTCGCGCTGGCCAAGCGGTACCGCCTGGATACCGCCGCGCACGATCTCCGCGATGAAGCTGGCCGTGTAGATGACCAGCCCGAACAGGAGCGCCAGGTAGTTGCTTGACAGCGTGAGGCCACCGGAGTACGTGCTGATGGGAATGGTCGGTCGGCTCACGACCAGCGGCCGCGGCGCGCTCGGCTGGAAGCTCGCCTCGAGCGCGGTGGGCGCGCTCGCCGGAGGCGTGCTGGCTGCCGGTGGCGCGAACAGCTGGGCGGGGCTGATGTTGGCGCCCCCTCCGCCCTCGGACGAAGCCGCCGGCGCCCCGGTCGTGAAGCGCGGGATGCGCGCCTGGCCGGTGCGGTCGGTCACCAGCCGCCGCCGGAAGCCGTCGACGCTCAAGCGGAGCTCGGCAGCGTAGCCACGCCTGGACGTGCCTGCAGAGGCGATCTCTTCCCCGGGGTCGAACCGTCCGTTGCCGTTGGCGTCCTTGTACACGATCCCCTGGTAGGGGAAGTGCACGAAGTGGATCTTCAACCCGGCCGCCTTCTGGGGGTCGGCGAACGCGACCGTGGCCTCGTCGTACTCGCCCGCACGCAACGGCGGGAAGCGGAAGCGCGCGTAGTCGATGCGGCGCGATTCCGAGAGGTCCTGCGTCTGGGTCGTGAGCACTCCGTGCGTCACGCGGGCAAGAACGGGCGTGTAGGCCAGGGTACGCTCGCCCCGGTCGAGCGTGCCGTTGCCGTTGGCATCCACGTAGACCGTGGCGATGCCGCTCTCCTGCCGGAAGCTGGTGCTCGTACCGGCGGGCAGCGGATGCCTGCCGGCCAGGAAGTAGCCGGCCACGGCGACGACCACGAGCACCACGAGCGCCGGAGCGACCGGGTTCCCGGGACGGTCCGCCCGCGCGAGCTGGCGTCGACGCACCCCGTACGCGACGGCGGCGAGCACGAGGCCGGAGCCCAGGTAGGGGAGCCAGGTCGCGAAGCCGAGGCTGGGGTGAGGCCAGGGAAGCGCGACCCCCTGGTTACTCACGAGCACGCCTCCGGGCCAGCGCACCGCGCTGAGGATGCGCGGCGGCAACGGCGTGAGGATGGCGGTGTACCAGAAGACGATCTGGACCGCCAGCGGGGTGTTGCGGATGGTCTCGACATACAGGTTCGCGAGCTGGCGCAGCAGCCAGTTGGCCGACAGGCGCATCACCCCCACCACCACACCCAGCACGGAGGCGAGCACCACGCCCACCAGCGCCACCTTGAGCGTGTTGAGCACACCGATCAGGAAGGCACGTCCGTAGCTGTCGTTGGGGGTGTAGCGGATCGGCGTCTCGGCGATCGGGATCCCTGCCCGCACCCCCAGGAAGGAGAACGAGGCCGGGACGTGCGACCGGCTCAGGGCCGAGCTCACGTTGTGATAGATAAGCGCCGCGGCCAGAACCACCACCACGGCAAACACCACCTGCGCCAGGACCCGGAGGGTCTTGACGTTGCGGTAGAACGGGACCCGCTCGCCGCCGCGTTGCGGGCTCATGGGCGCCACCGTGGAGGCGCGGCCTCGGCGCGACGCGCGTCCGCGGGGGACGCGCCCGGGCGCGTCCCCCATGGTGCCATCATGGGTCTCGACATGTCAGCCAGCGGTGCTCAACGGAACGGCGGTGCGTACAGGATCCCACCGTTGGTGTAGAGCTTGTTCAAGCCCCGCGGGATGTTGAACTGCGTATCGGGCCCGAGGTTGCGGTTGTAGATCTCCGCGTAGTTGCCGACCTGCTTGATGGCCTGGTAGATGCCGTCGGCCGGCAGGCCCAGCCCGGTGATGTTGTCCCCCTCGACACCGAGCATGCGACGCACGGTCGGGTTCGTGGAGGTCTTCGCAACGTTCTCGACGTTCTGCGAGGTGATGCCGTACTCCTCGGCCGTGATCACGCCGAACACGATCCACTTGACGGCATCGAACCACGTCGAGTCGCCGTCCAGAACGGCAGGTCCGAGCGGCTCCTTGGAGATCGTGGCATCGAGGATCTTGTGCGCCGAAGGATCGCGAAGCGTGGTCTTGCGGCTCGCGAGCTGCGACTTGTCCGAGGTGAAGGCGTCGCAGGCACCGTTGTCGTAGGCCGACGAGGCCTGGTCGGGATTCTCGTAGATAACCGGCGTGAAGCTGATGTTCAGGGCCCCGAGGACGTCCGCCAGGTTCTTCTCGGTCGTGGTGCCCGACTGGACGCAGATCTTGCGACCCTCGAGATCCTGCAGCGAGTTGATGCCGGAGTCCTTGCGTACCAGGAAGCCCTGGCCGTCGTAGAAGGTGGTGGGCGCGAACTCCATGCCCACGGTGCTGTCGCGGCTGCTCGTCCAGGTGGTGTTGCGGATGAGGACGTCGACCTCACCGGTCTGCACGGCCGTGAAGCGCTCCTGGGCCGACAGCGGACGGAACCGGACCTTGCTGGCATCCCCCAGCACGGCCGCGGCGATGGCCCGGCAGAAGTCCACGTCGAAGCCGACGAACTTGCCGCTGGCGTCCACGCTCCCGAAGCCCGGCAACTGGTTGTTGACGCCGCAGACGAGCGTTCCGCGGGCCTTGACCTTGTCGAGCAGGCTCTGCTGGGCGAAGGCCGTGCTCCCTGCAACCAGAGCCACGAGTGCCACCAAGACTGTCAATCTGCGCATACGTACCTCTCTTCCCCTCGTTAGGGTGCGACCACATTGTGGTGTGGATCAATGCCACCGTCCCCGCCAACGGCTGTAAAGCGCATGACGGTACAACGGCCCGCTACGACGCACTCGAGCGCCGCTCGCACGCCAGGACCCACCACGGCGATGAGCCGACCCATCGCCGTGGTGTCCGCGGTCCAACCTCGGGGAAAGGAAGCACGGCCGCGCCGGCGCCGGGCGCTGCCCTGCTAGGCCTCGCCGCCCTGCTCCCGGCCCTCCAGCTTGGCCTTGATGCGCTTGAGCACCGTGACCTCCTCCAACGCGCGCTGGTCGAGCACGCTGCGGATCTGACGGATCTCGCCGTTGATGTTCGGGATGACGAGCTGTTCCAGCGCGTTCACGCGCCGGTTGGTCTTCTTGATCTCCTCCCCGATGCGACGGAGCCTCGTCTCGGTCGCCGCGACATTGACGATGGCCTCGGTCAGCTTGCGGAACTCGCGCGCCGCGGCGAGCGTCTGCGCGCCGGCGCCGACGGGCGAGAACGGGAGGTGGGCGTCGAACTCGGGAGGCTGTACCTGCGGCACCTTGACGCCGAAGATGTTCTCGACCGTCACGGGCACGTCGAGCGACCGGCTCTCCGCCAGACCCAGGCTGGAGACCGCCTCCGGTCCGTCCCAGGCATTCGCCAGGAAGAGCGCGAAGTACGCCTCGCGGCTCGCCTCGGCAAGCTTGCGGCGCGCCTCGAGCGAGGTCTTGACGAGGTCGAAGAACTCCGCCACCAGCGCGTCCCGCTTGCGCTTCAGCAGGTCCGCGCCGCGGACCGCCAGCTTGCGCTGGTCACGCCGCTGCAGCAGGTTCGAGCGGGTCGGGGCGATCTGCTCGGCCATGGACCCCCCTCCCTAGACGCGGTCCTTCTTGGCCGCTCCCCAGAGCTCCTCCATCTTGGCGCCGTAGTACTTGT
>CAZIBD010000142.1:0-4798 GCA_964536935.1 uncultured bacterium
AAGGTCGATGAAGACGGCAACCTCCAGCATCCCGACGAGGGCATGGCCACGAAAGGGATCGGGGCCAAGCTCTGGGTGCTGGTCGGCGGCATCCTCGCCAACTTCGTGCTGGGCGTAGCCCTGCTGACGACGGCCGTCATGCTGCAGCCCGGCTACCGGAGCTTCACCACGGGCGCCAACGTGGCGAGCGGCACCGAGGTCTCAAGCGTCATGAGCGGCTCCCCTGCCGCGCGGCTGGGGGTCCACGCAGGCGATCGCATCGTGGCCATCAACGGCGTGACCGACCCCACTCCCGAGCAGGTCGTGAAGACGATCCACAGCGCAACCAAGCTCACCGTGACGCTGGCGGCCGGCGGCGCTCGCCGCACCGTCACGACCGCATGGCCGCCCACCGGCCCCAAGGTGCTCCGAAACGCCAACGGTCAGCCGCTCCTGGGCGTGAACGTGACGCCGTTGTTCCAGGGCGTGTCCGTACCCGAAGCGCTGGCTGAGTCGGCCTGGTTCGGCGTACGCGTCATCCCCGAGATGGTGCGCGGCTTCGTGCAGGGCTTCGCCGCCGCGCTCACCGGCGCGAAGAACACCGAGGTCGCAGGGCCGGTCGGCATCGTTGGACTCGTGAACCAGGCCACCCACGTCGGCATCGCGTCGGTGCTCTTCCTGGCGGCGTTGATCAACTTCTCGCTGGGCGTGTTCAACGTGCTCCCGATCCCCGGACTGGACGGCGGGCGCATGCTCCTGGCCGGAGTGGTGGCGATGCGCGGCCGCCCCTTCAAACCGGGCCAGGAGGAACAGCTCCACTTCCTGGGCATCATGGCCGTGCTGGCGCTGATGGTCCTAATCACCGTCCATGAGATCAGCGGCCTCATCCGCGGCTGACGGCAGCGCGGCCCCAGCGCGCAAAGCGGCGAGCTGCGCGGTGGTGATCCCGGCGTTCAACGAGGCGGACCACGTCGCTCCCGTGGTGAGCGCGGCGCTGGCGAGCGGGCTCGGCAAGGTATGGGTCGTGGACGACGGCTCGACCGACGGCACGGCCCAGGCGGCCCGGGAGGCAGGGGCCGAGGTCCTGGAGCTGGAGACCAACCTCGGCAAGGGCGGTGCCCTGCTGGCGGCCGCGCGCTCCCTCGAGGAGGAGGTGCTGGTGCTGCTCGACGCCGACCTGGTAGGGCTCGCGCCCGACCAGGTGCGAGCGCTGGCAGAGCCGGTGCTGGGCGGACACGCCGACATGACCCGGGGCGTGTTCCGAGGAGGACGCTGGCGCACCACGGCCGCCCAGAGGCTCACCCCGCAGCTCAACGGGCAGCGCGCGATCAGACGGCGGGACCTGCTCGCCGTGCCGGGCATCGGCCAAAGCCGGTACGGGGTGGAGATCGTCCTGGGGGAGCACGCCCGCCGCAGCGGTTGGCGGCGTGCCGACGTTCCGTTGGAGGGCGTCTCGCAGATCATGAAGGAAGAGAAGCGGGGCCTGCTGGCCGGAATCTCGTTGCGGGCGGGCATGTACCGCGACATCCTGCGCGCGCTGCTGCGCATGCGTGGCAACGCGTGAGTCGGGCGCGGACGTGATCGTCGAACGCCATCCGGTCGGGCCGTTGCAGGCGAACGCCTACCTCCTGGTCGAGGGCGGTCACGGCGTGGTGGTGGACCCTGGCGAGGAGCCCGACCGCCTGCTGGCGGCGCTGCGCCGCCTGCAGGCTCGGCTCGATGCGGTCTGGCTGACCCATGCCGACGTCGACCACGTCGCTGGCCTGGCGGGCCTGCTGGACGCGGGCGACGTGCCCGTCTACCTCCATCCCGCCGAAGTGCCGCTGCTCCAGCGCGCCGCCGACCAGGCCGCGGCCTGGGGATGGGTGGTGCGACCGCCACCCACGAAGACGGAGCCGCTGGCCGACGGGCAGGAGCTCGAGCTGGCTGGTGTGCGCGCCCGCTGCCTGTTCACACCGGGCCACACGCCGGGTCATACGGCCTTCTACCTCCCCGCCGAGCGCCTCGTCCTCACCGGGGACGCCCTCTTTCGCGGCTCGATCGGCCGCACCGACCGCCCCTTCGGCGACGCCGAGCTCCTGCTCCGAAGCATCCGCGAACGCCTGCTGACCCTTCCGGCCGAGACCCGCGCGCTGCCGGGGCATGGGCCCGAGACGACCATCGGGTCGGAGCGTCGCACCAACCCGTTCCTGCTAGGCGCTTGAAGGTTGGCCGGGTCAGGCCTTCGGCAGGCGCGCCTCGATCGCGCGAGCGTGCGCCTCCAACCCCTCGGCACGCGCCATTAGCGCGGCGGCAGGGCCCACCTCGGCGATGACGGCCGGGCCGAGGGCGACCAGCGGGATCACCTTCTGGAAGTCTCGTAGATTGACGAAGCTGGCGTAGCGAGCGGTGCCGGAGGTAGGCATGACGTGGCTGGGCCCGGCCAGGTAGTCGCCGAGCGCCTCCATGCTGTGCTCGCCCACGAAGACGCCGCCCGCGTTCTCGACCTCCGGCACCCAGGCCCAGGGCTCGTTCACCAGGAGGCAGAGGTGCTCCGGCGCGTAGGCGTTGGCCACCCGCATCCCCTCGGCCAGGTCGCGCACGACGACGATCACACCGCGCTCGTCGACCGATTCGCGAGCCGCCGATGCCGTGGGAAGGTCGGCGATCGCATCCGGCAGCGCCGACTCGACCGCCTGCGCGAGCCGTCGGCTGGGCGTGACCAGCACCGGCTGGGCGCCGAGATGCTCTGCCTGCGCGAGCAGGTCGGCCACCACATGCCGCACCTGGGCGCTGTCGTCCGCCAGGACCAGCGTCTCGGTAGGCCCCGGCAGCGACTCCACCCCGACCCGGCCGAACACCTCGCGCTTGGCGGCCACCACGTAGCGGTTGCCGGGGCCGACCACCTTGTCCACGGGCCTGACGCTCGCCGTACCGAAGGCCATCGCCGCGACGGCCTGCGCGCCGCCCATGCGATAGACCTCGTCGATCCCGAGCAGCGAGGCCGCAAACAGGATCTCCGGCGCCACGGTGCCGTCGGAGCGGGGAGGGGTGGCGACCACGATCTCGGGCACGCCGGCCACCTGCGCCGGCACAGCGCTCATGAGCACGCTGCTGAACAGAGGCGCCGTACCCCCCGGCACGTAGCATCCGACGCGTTGGAGGGGGCGCACGAGCTGGCCGAGCAGACCGCCCGGCTGCTGGTCGAGGAAGCCCCCGGCCGGCTGCCGCTGGTAGTAGGCGCGAACGCGCGACGCCGCCAGCTCGATGGCCGCGGCGAGGTCGGCCGGGATCGCCTCCCTGGCGGCCTCGACCTGCTCCTTTGGCACGGCCAGTGTGTCCGGCCGGACGCCGTCGAGGCGCTCGGTGATGGCGAGGACGGCGTCGTCGCCCCCGGACCGGACCTCCTCCAGGAGGGCTCGCACTCGCGCCGACACGTCAGGATCGACGGTCTCGACCGAGCGGTCGCGGAACGCTTGCAAGGCAGCTTCGAGGGACTCGATCCAACGCATGCCCGCCATCATACCGACGCCCAGGGCCGGGGCGAGCGCAACGCCGAGGAAGGGTTCAGGAGGAAGCGGCGGAGGCGCGCCCCGAGCCGACGATCCCCTCCAGCGTCAGGGTCAGGGCCTTGCGCAACTCGCCGCGGATGGAGCGGTCCTGCCGGTACGCGGCCCACTGCATGGCCGTGATGAAGTAGACGTTCTCCAGCGTCCGGGTGAGGCGCTCGCGGGAGTAGTCGTCTCGCACGGTTCCCGCTGCGCGGGCACGCGTCAGGATGTCGCGCAGCAGGTCTCCGAGCGGCAGCGCCAGGTACGCCCGTCGCGACCGCTCCGGATCCGGGTTGAGCAACTCGTAGCTGAGCGGGAGGACCAGCCCGCGATGCTGCTCGACGAAGGCGGCCAGATCGTCGAAGAGGACGAAGAGATCGGACACCGCCTCGGCGCCGCTCCGCTCGCTTCGGTCGGCGAGTTTCTCGCGGAGCGTCTCCAGGTGCCGGCCGAAGAACTCGATCAGCAACGCTTCCTTGTAGGAGAAGTAGTTGAACACGGTACCCCGCGAGACGTCGGCCGCACGCGCGATGTCGCTGAAGGTGGTGGCCTGGAAGCCGCGCTCCTCGAACAGGCGCATCGCGCTCTCGAAGATGCGCTGGCGTCGGTCCGCCTTCTTGCGCTCGCGAAGACTCGCCGGGGACGTCACTCCGGCATTCTACCCTGGGCTGCGCGGCGCACCGACGGCGAGGTCCACCCCGCCGCGCCTCCTTCCACGAACGAGCGGCCCGCCTGTCGGCGGGCCGCGTCTGGTCATGGTCGTCCCGTGGACCGGGGGCCTCGTTCAAGCGGCCTCGCGTGCCTTCTCGACGAGTCCCTTGAAGGTCTCCGGCTCCTGCACGGCCAAGTCGGCCAGGATCTTGCGATCGACCTCGACGCCGGCGCGCCTGAGGCCATTGACGAAGCGCGAATAGCTCATCCCCTCGGCGCGGGCGGCGGCGTTGATGCGTGCAATCCACAGGCGCCGGAACTCCGCCTTCTTGTCGCGACGATCGCGATAGCTGTAGTCAGCGGCGTTCAGGAGGGTCTGCTGAGCGATGCGGAAGCTCTTGGAGCGCAACCCCCAGTAGCCCTTGGCGCGCTTCAGGATCTTCTTGTGACGTCGGCGGCGCACCACACCGGTCTTGGCGCGTGGCATGTCCCAGCCTCCTACTCGTAGGGCAGGAGCGACTTGATGCGCTCCGCCTCGGGCTTGGCGAGCAGCAGGTCGGTTCTGCCCTTCCGGATGCGATCGCCCGACTTCTTGAAGTTCAGGTGTCGCTTGCCGGAGCGCATCGCCTTGACCTTAC
>CAZIBD010000143.1:0-4764 GCA_964536935.1 uncultured bacterium
GCGCCCGCTGGAGGATCTGTTGAGACGATCGTTCAATCCCTGGCTGCTCGTGATGCTCATCATCCTGGGCATCTTCGTGTTCAACCAGTTCAACTCGAGCGGCTCGAGCCGCGAGATCAACTACTCGACCTTCACCAACCTCGTCGACCAGGGCAAGGTCGCGTCGGTCACCGTCGACCGCACCAACGGCAACATCGACGGGAAGCTGAAGACGGCCTCGCAGGTGACCATCAAGGGCCAGCCGGAGACGATCCAGTCGTTCCACACGACCGCGATCATCACCGACTCGCTCCTCGGCACGCTGCAGAAGAACGTCTCCAGCGTCACGATCCGCAATCCGCCCCAGTGGATCGGCTTCGTGGTCGGCTCCATCCTGCCGATCGCGCTGCTGCTGGGCTTCTTCTGGTTCGTGTTCATGCGAGCGCAGGGCGGGCCGAACCAGGTGATGCAGTTCGGCCAGTCCAAGGCCAAGCTGTACGGCCGTGAGAACAAGGTCCAGACCACCTTCACCGACGTGGCCGGCCACAAGGAAGCCAAGCAGGAGCTGATGGAGGTCGTCGACTTCCTCAAGAGTCCACAGAAGTACCTACGGATCGGCGCGGAGATCCCCAAGGGCGTCCTCCTCGTGGGCCCGCCCGGCACCGGCAAGACGCTGCTCGCCAGGGCCGTCGCCGGCGAGGCGGGCGTGCCCTTCCTCACCGTGAGCGCGTCCGAGTTCATGGAGATGTTCGTCGGCGTCGGCGCCAGCCGCGTACGCAACCTGTTCGAGGAGGCCCGCAAGGCGGCCCCCGCCATCATCTTCATCGACGAGCTCGACTCCATCGGCCGCCGCCGCGGCGCCGGCATCGGTGGCGGGCACGACGAGCGCGAGCAGACCCTCAACCAGATCCTGTCGGAGATGGACGGCTTCGAGAAGGACACCTCGGTCATCGTGGTGGCGGCGACCAACCGGCCCGACATCCTCGACCCGGCGCTGCTGCGTCCGGGGCGCTTCGACCGCCAGGTGACCATCGGGTTGCCCACGCAGTCCGAGCGCGAGGAGATCCTCAAGGTCCACATCCGCAACAAGCCGGTCGCCGAGGACGTCAACCTCCGCCGCCTGTCCGAGGCCACCCCGATGTTCTCGGGCGCCGACCTGGAGAACCTCACCAACGAGGCCGCGCTGATCGCGGCGCGCTCGAACAAGCAGATCATCAGCTGGACCGACTTCAACGAGGCGCTGGACCGCATCACGTTGGGGCTCAGGCGGGGCAGCCTGGTGCCCACCGAGGACGAGCGGCGCATCCTCGCCTTCCACGAGGCGGGCCACGCCGTCGCCTTCGCCGCCGAGCCCGACCTGGGCAACATCCGCAAGGTCACCATCATGCCGCGGGGCGGCGCGGGCGGCTTCATGGCGCCCCTGTCCAAGGAAGAGATGTTCTACAACGTCGACCGCTTCCGCAGCCAGCTGGTCGTGGCGTTCGGCGGGCGCGTCTCCGAGAAGCGCGTGACGGGCACGATCTCGTCCGGCGCCAGCAACGACCTCAAGCAGGCCACCGAGCTCGCCAAGCAGATGGTGCTCGACATGGGCATGGGCAAGGAGGAGTACGTGGCGTGGGGGTCCGACCAGGGGCCGGTGTTCCTGGGCGGCGAGATCTCGCGGCGCAAGGACTTCTCCGAGGAGACCGCGCGCGAGCTCGAGGAGGAGGTCACCAAGATCCTCGAATCGTCGTACCGCGAGTGCGAGCGCGTCATCGAGCAGCACTGGGGCGCGGTCGAAGCGGTCGCCAACGCCCTTCTCAAGCGTGAGACGATCGACGGCAAGCTGATCCACGGCGCCTTCGAGAAGGCCCAGGCGGGCGTCGCCCCGGATGAGATCACCGAGTGGATCGTCACGCAGTCCGATGAGGTGGAGCGCCGTCTGCAGGAGCAGGAGGAGCGGCAGCGGCGGGCCGAGGAGGAGCGCCGGCGCAACGCCAGCGACCACGGCCGTACGCCGCCCACCATCGAGCCGCGCCCGGCCTCGGAGACCGGAAGCTGAGTCCAGCCGGCGCCGTTGCGGTGACCGCCTGATGGAGCGGATCGGCACGCCCACCAATGTGAACGGTGCGGACGCCCGCCAACGGAACGTTGCGGGTGCTGCCACCGTGCCGGCCTGCACTCCTCATACAACGCGGGGTATCATTGCCCGCGAGTCGATCCCGGGGAGTGCTTGAATCGTGTCGTTGCTGGACGGGAAATACGAGATCATCAGCCAGACGGCGGTGGACCGCGGCCGCACCCTCATCGAGGCGACCGCGCCCGACGGGACGCTGGTGAGGATCGAGTGGTTCGAGCTCGAGCCCATCAAGGAGCAGGCCTTCGAGCGCTACCGGCGCGTCCTCAAACGCCTCAAGCGCACCGGAAAGGCCGCCGTCTACGACGTCATCTCCAGGCCCGGAGCCCACTATGTGGCCTGGGAGAGCGTCGGCGACGTGCTGGCTCATGCCCACGACGAAGAGATCGACGCGGTCCTGCTGGAGAACGGCTTCGACGTTTCCTCCGCCGACGTGCGTCGCAACGGCCGCAGTGCGCGTCTCTACGGCCTCACCTGGGACGGCGGCGCCCCCGTGCAGCAGCACGCGGTGCAGCACGAGCCGGCCACGCACAAGCCGCCGGCCCGGCGAGCGGCGCCGGGACGCCTCGCGCCCTGGGGCCTGACCCTGGTATTGATCGTGGCCTCGCTGGCGCTCATGGCCGCCGGCTTCCTCAGGCGAACCAACAACAGCACCGTGCAGGTGCCGGACGTGGTGGGCCAGAACGTCAACGATGCCCAGCGCGCGCTGGCGCACCTCGACCTCGCTGCCAGCGCGTCCCCGCTGGAGTCCACGTCGCCGGCCGGGACCGTGCTCTCGGTGCAACCCGGCGTCGGGACGGAGCTGCGGCCCGGGCGCACGGTGCAGCTCAGCTACGCGCTCCCGCAGGGGCAGATCGCCGGCACCAAGGTGCCGCAGCTCGTGGGCCAGACCTTCCCGGGTCCGGCGACGAACGCCCTGCAGCAGGCCGGCCTGCAGCTCGGCACCGTCGCTCGCATCCACGCCTCCACGCCGGCCGGTGTGGTCCTGGCGCAGTCCGCTCCGAGCGGCTCGAAGCTGGCCCAGGGGGAAGCCGTGAACATCCTGGTGAGCCTCGGCCCGATCGGGCAGGAGACGTTCCTGCCCAAGCTGGTGGGCCTCTCGGTCCAGGACGCGAAGTACCTGGCCCAGGTGGCGGGCTTCGCCCCCGACCAGATCCTGGTGGACGCCGTCAACGCCCCCGACGGCTACCCCGGCGAGGTCCTGAGCCAGTCGCTGGCCCCCTACCTGCCCGAGCCCCTGAACGACGCGATCCTCAGGCTGGTCGTAGAGCAGGGCACGGCTCCGGGCAGCCAGCAGGCTCCGACCACCGTGCCGTCGCTGGTCGGCATGAGCCTCTCCCAGGCGACCTCGGTGGCAACGGGCTATACGGTCACCACCACCACCGTCCATTCGCCGCTCCTGCCGGACGGAGTGGTGATGCAGTCGCCGGCGCCAGGCGCCGATCCCGGCAGCCACAAGCTCACCCTCACGCTCAACGTGCAGCCCGTGCAGCTGACGAACCCCGGCGCCGTGGCGATCGTGAAGCAGCCGTCGCTGCGCCACGTGCCGTACGCCTGGTCCATCCAGCCCGGCATCCCGCAGCAGGTGGCCACGGTCTACGCCACGCCCCTCAACGGCCAGCGCACCCTCGTCGACCGCACCACGGTGCAGGGAGGCGAGGTGCTCAAGGGGACCTGGTTGACCACCTCCCCAGGGCCCGTGACCTTCACCTTGGAGCTCAACGGACAACCCTACGGGTCGCCCCTGTTCGTGCCCTGACGCCGTCGCTCTGAGAGCCGTGTCGCGTCGGGCGCCCTTCTCCGGGGTCGCAACGCGGTATCGTATCGGCCGGCTCTGTGTGCCGCGGGTGCACCGCCGTCTCGGTCCCACTCCCAGATCCTGGGTGTGCGGGCTGCGTTCGCCGCCGTTCCCGGGCGCCGGCTGCGACGCCGGTCGCAGCACCGCGTAGGGCGGCACGACGAGGTCGACGCTCCGCATGCCGTCCAACCGGAGGGAGGGCGGGGAGCCCTCGACGACCCTCGCACCCGTTCATCGTCTCAGGAGGGGAACGTGCTGCAGACCATCCGTGACCTTGCACGGTACGTGCGCAACCACGCGCGGGCGTACCTGCTGGGCGTGGCGATGATGGTCGTCAACGCGTTCTTCACGACGCTGACGCCTATCATCCCCGGCATGGCCATCGACGCCCTCAAGCAGGGCACGATGACCCTGGAGCGCATGTGGTGGTATGCGGCCGCTCTGCTGGGCACCGCGCTGGCCGGTGGCCTGGCGATGGTCATCGTGCGCCGCAGCCTGCTGGCAGCGAGCTGGGAGATCCAGTTCGACGTGCGCCGAGACCTGTTCCGCCACTTCGCGCGTCTGGACAGCGCCTACTACGACAACCACCGCGTGGGCGACCTGATGGCGCGCCTCACGGCCGATCTCAACGCCGTCCGCATGTTCGTCGGCGTGGGCGCGTTCCAGGCCATCAACACGGCGCTGCTGCTGGCCTTCACCATCACGCGCATGGCGCGCCTCAGCCCCAACCTGACGCTGCTGATGCTCGCCATCATGCCCGTCATCTCGGTGACGTTCTTCGTCTTCATGCGCATCATCCATCGCCGCTACCAGAAGGTGCAGGAGCAGTTCAGCGACGTCTCGGCGATGGCCCAGGAGAACTTCGACGGCA
>CAZIBD010000144.1:0-4667 GCA_964536935.1 uncultured bacterium
TGCGGGTCCTTGGCGTACTCGTTGGGCAGCACGAAGTAGACCAGCGAGTTGTTCAACGCCTTGTAGATCATGAAGCCTGCGACGCCCAGCACGACGACGCCCAGCACGGCGTAGACGGCCTTCCTCAACGTTCGTCCTCTCGGCGGCCGGCGCGGCGCGCGCGGCGCGCCAGGTAGAAGGCGTAGGCGCCGTAGGCGAGCACGACCTCGAGCCAGCCGGCGGCGACCCAGCGCCAGTGAGCGGCCAGGTCAGACACGGACGACCTCCCCGGGGGCGCCTTCCTCGCGGCGCTCCCGCTCCTCGTCGCGCTCGTGCTCGAGCTTGCCGATGCGGATCCGCTCCGACACGAAGGTGAGGTAGACGAGTGCCGCCACGCCGACGTTGAACAGCAGCACGAAGAGCATGGTCGGAGCGATGTGGATACCGGTGACGGCCACGCTCAGGGTGGGATGGAGCGTGCGGAACCACGCCGCAGCCAGGTAGTTGAACGGCAGGCTGACGGCGACGACGATGCCGATGACGGCGCTGACGCGGCCGCGCCGGGTGGGATCGTCGATGAGCCCGCGCACCACGAAGTAGCCCACCAGCAAGGCGAACATCAGCGCGGTGAGGGTGAGCTTGGCGTCCCACGTCCACCAGGTATTGAGGGTGGGCCGGCTGTAGGTCATGCCGCTGATCAGCGTGAGGCCGGCGAAGAAGGTGGCGATCTCGGCGTTGGCGACGGCGCGGGTGTCGTCGACGGGGCGGCCGCGCCACAGGAAGGCCATGCCGTAGAGCGCAGTGACGATGACGGCGACGAAGCAGACCCAGGCCACCGACACATGGGCGTACATCATGCGGATGAGCTGGCCCTGGTTGACGTCGGGCGGGCTGACGACCAGCGCCAGGTACGCGCCTACGGCGAACAAGACCACGGTGCTGAGACCCAGCAGGCGGAGCCAGAGCGGCCGCCGGGGGGTCTCGTGCCTTTGCGTCATCAAGCGCTCCTTCAGTTCGGGTCCCGTTGGACTCCGAACCACAGTCTACGGTGCGACGGGCCCCGGGAACGGTCGCAGCGTTGACCTTTCCTCACTCCTCCACGACAAGATGAAAGATCGCTGTGCAGGTGACGAAGTAGACCAGGTCGAAGCCGGCCAGGAGCTGCAGCCAGCCACCCGCCAGCGTGGCGTTCTGAAGTCCGACCAGGGCCTCGGTCGAGCGCACGGCGCCGAGCAGCACCGGCACCACCACCGGGAACATGAGAACGGGCAGCAGCGCCTCCCGCGCCTGGAGGTTGGCGGTGAGGGCGGCGTAGAAGGTGGCGACCACGGCGAACCCGAACGTTCCCAGGGCCAGGGTGACCGGCAGCAGCCACAGGTCGGACCCGGCCCGGGCGCCGTAGAGCACGAGCGTCACCGGCGTCATGATCAGCCCCAGGACGGCCAGGTAGAGCCAGTTGGCCAGCAGCTTCCCCAGGAACACCGACGCGCGGGGTACCGGGTAGAGCAGGAGCTGGTCGAACGCGCCCTCCTCGAGGTCGGACTGGAAGCTCTGCGCGGCCGTGATCACGCCGGCGAACGCCAGCGCCACCCACAGCACGCCGGGCGCGGAACGCCGTAGCAGCTCGGCGTCCTGCCCCATGGCGAAGGCCATCATCACCAGGGTGACGGCGGAGAAGAACAGGGTGGCCACCGTCACGGCTCGGCTGCGCGCTTCCTGGAGCAGGTCCTTGCGGGCGATGGCGAGCACGGCCGCCAGGTCGCCGGCGGCGCTGCCTTCGGGGATGACGGCCGCGCCGGCCCGGTCTCGAGGGCCCTGTGGCGCGGCGCTCACGAGCCGCTCCTGCGCAAGGCGCCGCCGGCGAGCTCGAGGACGGCGTCGGCGAAGCGGGCGCTGCGCTCGAGCTCGTGCGACGCCATCAGCACGGTCCGGGCGCGGCCGCGGGCGGCCGTCAGGACCTCATCGAGCAGGTTCTTGCCGTCCTCGTCCAGGGCGGCGTAGGGCTCGTCCATGAGCCACAGCGGCGGGTCCAGCAACAGCAGCCGGGCCAGCCCCAGCCGCTTCTTCATGCCGCTGGAGAAGGTGCGCACCAGCGTGTCGGCCGCCGCGTCCAGCCCCACCCGTGCCAGCGCCGCGTCGAGATCGTTGCCCGGCAGCCCGCTGAGGGTGGCCGCGAGCTTGAGGTTCTCGCGTGCGGTCAGCACCGGGTAGTTGCCGCCGAGCACGCTCACCAGCGCGACGCGGCGGCGCACCTCGTCCCCCTGCCGCTGCAGGTCGAAGCCGAACACGCGCCCGTGCCCGCGGGTGGGCCGCAGCCGCGTCGCCAGCATCCGCAGCAGGGTGGTCTTGCCGGCGCCGTTGCTGCCGCGCAGCACGGCCACGCGGCCGGCGCCCATCTCGAGGCGAAGCTCGCGCAGCACCATCTCGCGACCGAACCGCTTGCTGACGCCGTCCAGCTCGATCGCCGGGATGCGTTCGGCGGAGGCGTCCCCCGGCCCTCCCCGGAGCTGCCGCGCCGGCCGTTCTGCGGTGATGTCGCTCGGGGCGCCGCTCACAGCCTCGAAAGCAGCCACCGGGGCGTGACCTGCGAGAGGTAGGCGTTGAGGTGGGTGTAGGTGCCCGTGACCATGAGCACGCCGGCGGCGAGCAGCAGCACGCCGGCGCCTCGCTCGACCCAGGGGAGGTAGGCGCGGAAGCCCCTGGAAAAGCGCAGGAACGGCTCGAGCGCCAGCGCCGCGGCCAGGAACGGAACCGCCAGCCCCAGCGCGTACACCGCCAGCAGCGCCACCCCCAGCGCCAGTGTGCCCGACGCTCCAGCCAGGGTGAGGATGCCGCCCAGGATCGGGCCGATGCACGGCGACCAGCCGGCGGCGAACGCCATCCCGAGGAGCAGCGCGCCCCAAGGGCGGGAGGTCTCGCCGCGGTAGTGGACCCGCGCCTCGCGGTAGAGCAGGGGGAGCCGCAGCACCCCCAGCATGACCAGGCCGAAGAGGATGACGACGATGCCGGCGACGACACTGAGCACCTGGCGGTGCTCCCGCAGGAGCGCGCCCAGCATGCTGGCCGAAGCGCCCATGACGATGAACACGATCGCGAAGCCCGCGATGAACAGCAGGCTCTGCCGCACCAGCACCCGCCGGCCCCCGGCGACCCCGGTGACGGCGCTGCCGCCGGCGCTTCCTCCGACGAAGGCGAGGTAACTCGGCACCAGCGGGAAGACGCAGGGCGAGAGGAAGGACAGCAGGCCGGCGACGAAGGCCAGCGGCAGGGTGGGGCTCACCGCGGGGCCTCCCGCTCGGTGACCGCGGCCGTGGCGCGGGTCGCCGTCGGAATCGACCTGTGGGACGTCGCGTCGGTCGATGGGGCGGGGACACGCGCAGGCATGCGGAGACGTGGGGCCATCTCGTCAAGTATGGCCCATCCGGGCGGCCGAGGTCGTTCCGACGACAGGGGCGGCGGCGGTTCGCGCCCGGCGCCCATGGTGTGGCGGTCGTGTGGTGATGGCGTGGCGATCGGGCCGAGTTCTTCCCGGTCCCATGCGGGCCCCGAGCTGGGCTCACGACACGCACCCGGCCGCACGGGCGGCCGGGTGCGGAAGCGGGCCGGGCACGGCCCGCGAAGGGAGGAATCGGACGTGCCAGCTAGCTACGACCCGAGGTGCGATCAGGCGCTCGCAGCGCCCTGCAGGTGCGCGGAGACGTTGACGCCTTCGCGGTGGAAGACCGCGCGGAGTTCCGTTCCGTTGTTGGTGAAGGTGTAGATCACCAGGTTGTCGGTGGGGGAGGACTGTTCGGCGCTCGTGAAGCCGATGCCCTGGAGAGCCTGGACGTAGGCGTTGACTACGGCGTCGAGCGACACGTTCTCGTGGAGGACGGTGAAGCCCGTGGTCTGCCCGCCGTTGCCGGTGACGGTCACGTCACCGAGGTCCGCGACGCCCGGGTAGACGGTCTGGCCCATGGAGTTGGTCGTCGAGCCGGGGACCCACAGGGTGATCGCAGGGATGGCGCTCGTCGACGCGGAGCTCGCGAGGTTCACCTGCACCGCGCTGCCGTCCATGGCGAACCCGATATACCCCGTGGTGGCCGTGTAGTCGGCGAGGTTGAAGCCGCTGGTGTTGAAGACGAAGGTCGCCGGCGCTGCCGAGGCGGCGGCAGCGAAGACGAAGGCCGCCAATCCGAGGGTGGTGAACAGAGCACGTTTCATTCCTGCTCCTTGGTGCGCGCGTACGGCGCGCGCTGCTGCGAGGGTCATCCGGCGTTGTCGGCCGCCGTGGGAGGCCGGGCCGGGACTCTCTGCCCCGATCCGTGCACAGTTTGCGATGAGGGTGTGCAAGCGCCTTTGCGAGACCGTGCAAAGGTCGTGCGGATGCGGTGAGTTACGCGTGAGCAGGATCTGGGAGCGGCGAGCGCCGGCTCACGACGCGTGCGGGCCGGGCGGGTTCGATCCCTGGGCGCCATCGTCGTCGCCGTGCGCATCGCGTTCCCGTGCACGCCGCGGCCGGAGGAGCACCGCGCCGCCGAATGCGGGGCCGATGGCGTAGCGGCTGTAGTAGGTGAGCAGGCGCCACGCGAAGATGGCGGCGCCCACCTGCCCGCCGCTGCCCTCGGCGGTGAACAGCGAGGCCGCGGCGATCTCCAGCAGCCCGGCGCCTCCCGGGGTCGGGAACAGGAACGACACCACCATGGGGA
>CAZIBD010000145.1:0-4396 GCA_964536935.1 uncultured bacterium
CGACCAAGGGCCAGCCGACCAAGGGCCAGCCGACCAAGGGCCAGCCGACCAAGGCCGCCCGTGGTGGCGGCAAACGCGCCGCGGGGAGCGCGGCGAAGGGGAGCGCGAAGGGTCCCGAGGCCGGCGCCACCGCCAAGGGAGGCCGAGGCGGAGCGAAAGCTGCCGGCCAGGCCGCCTCCAAACCCGAAGCGCAGCCCGCCGCCCAGGTAGCGGAGGCCGGGGCGAAGCCAGCGAGCAAGCGGAGTCGGCGCCGCCGCTCGGGCCGTGGCACGGCGGCGGGAGCGAGCGCCGAGACCGGCGCGGTCCGCCAGGGCCCGAAGCCGGCCGAGTCCAAGCGGGCTGCGCCCGGGAGACCGACTCCGAAGGGCACCGAGAAGCGCGAGGGCGAGCAGCCGAGCCGCAGGAAGCGCCGCCGGCTGGTGTTCGGCGGGACCGGCAAGGGCTGAGGTACGGCCGTAGAGTCGAGACGGTACGGGGGAAGGAATACGGGGGAAGGAATACGAGGGAAGCAACACGCGGGAAGGAATCGCGAGAGGAGGAACCCATGGCCATGACCCCCCACGTGCGCTGCGCCGACTGCGGCCACGTGTTTCCGTCCGATGCGACCATGGAGGACCACGTCACCTGCCCGGAGTGCGGTCACACCGGCACGCCGGGCGGCGTGATGCGCCCCACCGGGTACCCCAGCCTGGAGGTGTTCCAGCGCAACGTCGCGAAGCTGCGCGGCGGGCGTCACGACGAGTGACGGGTCGTCTGTTACACTTGCCGAAATGATGACAACGCCTGCTCGGACATCGTCCCACGGGCGAGCGGGAAACGCTCGCGGGGCAGGCCAGCCTCTGCCGGTTCGTTGACCGAACATGTGAGGGGACCCATGGAACAGGAGTATCGCTACCCGTTGACGCGTATCTGCCTGCGCAACGGCGCGCTCACGCTGCCGCGGACGATGCTCGGACTGTTCCCGGAGGAGGGCGCCTTCACGGCCGTGGACACGCGCCGCGACGTGGAGTTCGAGCTCCTGGCCACAGGGCCGCGCACCGTCGAGGGGCTGCACGAGTTCTTCGGCGCCCACGATCTGGACGTGAACGACGAGCTCGTCATCCGGCCGCTGGAGGACGGGCGCTTCGCGTTCACCCCCCTGCCTCGCGCCCGCAAACCCGACTACGCCCGGCCCGGCGCCATCGCCGCGCTGCTCGACGAGCTGGCCGAGGCCGAGCTGGCCGCCACCGAGTCCGAGATCCGGGCGCTGTACCCCGACCTGCCCGACGACTTCGACCTGACGGGCCTGCTCGAGGCCGACGACCGCTTCGTGTACTTCGAGGCGCGCTGGCACGCGCGCTCGGCGCTGGAGCGCCAGATCGACGAGGAGGAGCGCCGGCGTGCGCAGCGCGGGTCGCAGCCGCGCGGCAAAGGGGCGCGGCAGGCCCCACCGGCGGGGTTGGGACCCGGCGAGGCCGGGGCGCGACCCCCGCAGGCGAATGCACCGGAGGACGGCGGCCCGACGCACGGCCGTTCCGATCGCGACGCGGACACCGACGCGGCGCGCTCGCGGGGTGCAGATGCAGCCCGGCAGGCCCGGGCCGACGAGGTGGTGCTGTCGAGGGAGGACGAGGCGGTCGAGGAACATGCCGGCGAGGACCTTGCCGGCGAGGACCTTGCCGGCGAGGCCCCCGCGGTCGAGGACCCAGCTGGCGAGGACCCAGCTGGCGAGGCCCCGGCCGCTGCGCCGGGTGAGCGTCAGCGAGACGACGCCGGCTCGAGCGTGGCCTCTGCGGAGGCGCCGCGCCCGCAAGCGGACCGGCGCAGAGACCCGCGGCCCGGCGAGACCCGGCAGGACCCGCTCTGGCAGTCGACCTGGCACGACCCCTGGCAGTCCGGAGAGACCGAGACGTGGCACGTACCCGAAGCGGGTGCCGCGGAGAGCCCCCGCACGCCCGAGGCGCGGTCGTCGGCCGGCGTCGTGGGACACGATCCGGCGGCGTCGTCTGCCGCCGAGCCGCCGGGTGGTCCCGGGGCGCGCGCAAGCCAGGCGTCCCCATCGCAGGTGCCGTCGGACGAGCGCTCCGCGCCACCGTCCGTCCGCGAGCGCCGCGCCCCGCCGCAGCAGCGCGCGGTGTTCCCGGGCGACGCGGCATTGATCGGTGACGAGGAGATCGACGAGCCCATCGACCTCCAGCACGTCGGGCGGGCCCGCGAGCTGCTGCAGGGGTTCGGCTTCCGGGTCGAGGCCCTCGGACAGGGTCAGCTCATGGTCCACGCCGAGCTGGGGAGGCGCGGCTACACCGCCCTCGTGCACGCGCTCGGCTTCGGCCAGCGGCTCGACTGGGCGGCCCTGCTGGCGCGCCGGCGCGACATCGGAGCGCGCTACCTCGCCGTCTTCGGCGACCGCCGCGACCTGCAGCGGCTGCAGTCCCCGGCGGAGCTGGCCCGGGCCACGCTGTGGTCGTGGGAGGGGCTCCACCGCGCACGCACCCTGAGCCAGAGCGTGCCCGTCAGCCCCTTCGACCTCGAGGTCCACTTCGAGCGCGAGGGGCTGTTCGGCCACGGGCTCGAGCGCTTCGAGAAGAGCGTGGCGGCGCTGGTAGCGCAGCGCGGCGCCTTCTCCGAGGTGATCAGCCACCTGGCGGCGATGCGGGCTCCGACGGTGTTCCTGCTCGAGGACCTGGCCGGGGGCGGGACCCTGAGCCGCGACGTGGTGCTCAAGGTGCTGGAGCGCCTCAGCGAGGCGCCCTTCCACCTGGTCGCCCGCGTCGGGCAGGGCGAGTTCTGCTTGCGGCTGCCGGTCGGCGACGGCCTCGCCAACCTGGCCGACTACGCCACGTCGCTACGCAGCCGGCTGCCGAGCCGAGGGCGCGAGCGCATCACGGGGCTGGGTGAGCCGGACTGGTTCCAGGCCGAGCAGGCGGCGGCCCAGGTCCCGGCCGCGGAAAACCGGACCGAACCTGCGGCGGCGTCCGAGGGCGCGCCGGCCGAGGGCGACGGCGACGCAGACGACGAACGCGAGCACGTCACCCACGAGAACGGCCGTTAGTCCAACCTAACGTTGTAGAGCCTGGGAATACGCCGAGCGGCGTTCAGCCGTCCTGGAGCGCCCGCACCTCGAGGGCGCCGTCGCGCGCTGCCGCGACCGCGTCGGCCATCCAGCGCGCCGCCTCCAGCGTGGTGGCGTAGGGAACGCCGTTCTCCAGCGCGCGACGCAGCTCGCGGGTGTGCGCGACGTCGACGAGCAGGGCGTAGTCCGGGTCGTCGTAGGCGTCGCCGAGCTGCGCGCCGCGCTCCACCTCGAAGCCGAGGGCGCTTAGGCGCCGATCGAGCTCGTCCAGGCCGTTGCCGATGAGGCGAGCGCGTCCCCCTTGCGGCAGCGCCACGCCGGCCGCGAGCTCGGCCTTGTAGTAGGCCAGCGCGGGATCGGCCGAGATGCCCATGCTCTCGCCGGTGGAGCGCATCTCCGGGCCCAGCACCGGCAGGATGTCGCGGAACTTGAGGAAGGGGAGCACGACCTCCTTGACGCTGTACAGCCGCGGCGCGGGCGTCTCGGTGAGGCCCAGCTCCTTCAGCGACCTGCCGGCCGCGATCAGGGCGGCGTACTTCGCCAGCGGGTGCCCGATGGCCTTGGAGAGGTAGGGGATGGTGCGGCTGGCGCGCGGGTTGGCTTCGATGACGAAGACCTCGCCGTCCTTGATGACGTACTGGATGTTGATCAAGCCGCGCACGCCGATGGCGTCGGCCAGGCGCACGCTGAAGTCGCGGATGGTGGCGACGGCCTCCGGGGTCAGGGTCACCGGCGGGGTGATGCAGGCGGAGTCGCCGGAGTGGATGCCGGCCGCTTCGATGTGCTCCATGATCCCTGCCACCACGGTGGTCTCGCCGTCGCTGATGGCGTCGACGTCGACCTCGACGGCGCCGGCGATGAAGTCGTCCACGAGGATACTGGGGTTGTCGGGTAGCTCGCTGTAGACCTCGGCGAGGTAGGCGTCGAGCTCCTGGTCGGTGGCGACCACCTTCATGGCACGCCCGCCGAGCACGTAGCTCGGCCGGACCATCACCGGGTAGCCGATCTCCTGTGCGAGCCGCCTGGCGTCGGCCGGCTCGGTGGCCACGCCGCCGGCGGGCTGTGGGATGCCCAGCCGGCTGCACAGCGCGTGGAAGGTGTCGCGGTCCTCGGCGGCGTCGATGGCCTCGGCGGAGGTGCCCCAGATGGGGACGCCGGCCTCGTGCAGCCTGCGCGCCAGTTTGAGCGGCGTCTGCCCCCCGAGCTGCACGATCACGCCCTTCGGCTTCTCGTGCTCGACGATGTTGAGCACGTCCTCGAAGGTCAACGGCTCGAAGTAGAGGCGGTCGGCGGTGTCGTAGTCGGTCGAGACGGTCTCCGGGTTGGAGTTGACCATGATCGTCT
>CAZIBD010000146.1:0-2520 GCA_964536935.1 uncultured bacterium
TCGTCCTCCATGATGTAGCGGTCCTTGAACGAGCCCGGCTCCGACTCGTCGGCGTTCACCACCAGCAGGCGCTGGCGTCCGTCCACGGGCGGCATGAACGACCACTTCACGCCGGTCGGGAACCCCGCACCGCCGCGGCCGCGGAGCTTGGAGGCCTTGACTTCGTCGATGACCTCGCTCGGCGACATCTCCGTGAGCGCCTTGCGGGCGGCCTCGTAGCCTCCGTGCGAGCGGTAGTAGTCGAGCGTCCACGCGCCCTCGATACCCACGTGGCGGTACATCACCACCTCGTAGCGGGGGTCGCGCCGACTGGTGATGGGCCGGGCGGCCTCCGGCGCGTCAGCGACGTCGCTCATGAGCCCTCCCCCTCTCCAGCGCCGGCACCGCGTACCGGCGCCTCGCCGAGGAAGTCGGCCTTCTCGGCCCCCTCGTTGTCGCCGCCGCGCTCGCGCCAAGGCTCCGGCATGTCGTCGCGCTTCAGCGCTTCGATCAACTCGTCGCAGCGGGAGCGCGTGACGCGCTCGTAGTAGGTGTCATTGACCTGGAGCACCGGGCCGGTGCCGCACGAACCGAGGCATTCAACCTTCTGGATGCTGAAGTGACCCTCGTCGTCGGTCTCGCCGTTGACGATGCCCAGCTTCTCGACCAGGTGGTCGTAGAGCTCGTCGCTACCGACCAGCGAGCACGAGAGCGTGGAGCACACCTGGAGGTGGTACCGCCCCACCGGCTCGCCGTGGTACTCGTGATAGAAGCTCATCACGCCCTTGACCTCGGTCGCGTGGATGCCCACGATCTCGGCGATCTCCGCGATGCGAGCCTCGCTGACGTGACGCTCCGCGTTCTGGACCTCCCACAGCAGCGGCATCACCGCGCTGCGCCTGCCGTACTCGGGATAGCGCCCGAGGATCTCGCCAAGGAGCTCCTGCTTGTCGGCGAAGAAGGGCGGAATGGTGTCGAGCTCAACCATGTTCGTTCCTCACAGCGCCCTCTGCCGCCGGCCGGTGCGCGGCGGACCACGACCTCGTTGGACGCCTCACTTGTCCACGTCTCCCAGGACCGGGTCGAGACTGGCGATGTTCATGACCATGTCTGCGAACAGGCCACCGAGGCAGGCCGGCTCCAGCGACTGCAGGTTGATCAGGCTCGGAACCCGGATCTTGACCCGGTAGGGCATCGAGCCGCCGTCGCTGACGATGTAGTAGCCGAGCTCGCCACGCGCCGACTCGGTGGCCACGTAGACCTCGCCGCGCGGCGGGTGGAAGCCCTCGGTGACGAGCTTGAAGTGGAAGATCACCGCCTCCATCGAGTTCTCGAGCTCGCTTCGAGGTGGCAGGCTGATGCGGCGGTCGGGGTCCCTGATCGGGCCCGGCTCCAGCCGGTCGATCGCCTGACGCACGATCTTCAGGCTCTCGCGCATCTCGTCGATGCGGATCCTCAGACGGCTCAGGAGGTCGCCCTCCTTATAGGTCGGGACGTTAAAGTCGTAGTCCTCGTAGCCGCTGTAGGGAACACTCTTGCGGAGGTCCATCGGCACGCCGCTGGCGCGCAGACTCGGGCCCGTGAGGCCGTAGTCGAGCGCCGTCTCGGCCGGCAGGATGCCGACGCCCTTGGTGCGCTGCAGGAAGATGTCGTTGTTGCCGAACAAGCGCACGTACTGATCGATCATCTTGGGGAAGCTGTCCAGGAACGCGCGCGTGGCGGGTACGAAGTCATCCGGCACGTCGCGGGAAAGCCCGCCGACGCGGAAGTAGCCGTAGTTCATGCGCACGCCGCTGACCATCTCGAACAGGTCGAGGATCTGCTCGCGCTCCCGCATGGTGTAGAAGAACGGCGTCAGGGCCCCCATGTCGAGCAGCCCCGTGCCGACGAAGATCAGATGGCTGGCGATGCGGTTGAGCTCCACCAGCGCCACCCGGATGCGCTGGGCACGCTCGGGCACGCGGGCGTCGAGCAGCTTCTCCACCGACAGCACGTAGGCGAGGTCGTGGGTGAAGCCCGTCACGTAGTCCATGCGATTGGTGTAGGTGACGCCCTGCTGGTAGGTCCGGTTCTCCATCGTCTTCTCGAAGCCGGTGTGGAGATACCCGATCTGAGGCTTGAGCGCAACGATCTGCTCGCCGTCGAGGTCGACCACCAGCCGTAGCACTCCGTGGGTGCTGGGGTGCTGCGGGCCGACGTTGATGCGCATGTACTTGGTGTCGAACGCGCCGTGCTGCTCCTGGCGCGTGACGGTGGCGGCATGGCCGAGGTCCTTGACGCTCACGGCTTGCCCCCTTCTTTGCCCTGCATTCCGGCGCCCTGATCGCTCGGCTGCTCGCTCACGGTGCCCTTGCGAGCCCCGCCCCGCCACTGCGTCAGGCCGGCATCACCGCCTACCAGGCCGGCCCGGAAGGCCGCCGGGTCGAGGAAACGGCCTTCGTTGAAGAGCGTGGGCGTCTCCCCCAAGGGGAAGTCCTTCCGAAGCGCATGCCCCTCGAAGTCCTCGGGCAACAGCAGCCGGCGCAGGTCCGGATGGTCCTC
>CAZIBD010000146.1:2530-4320 GCA_964536935.1 uncultured bacterium
GAACATGTCATAGACCTCTCTCTCCATGAAGTTCGCGGCCTTGAAGAGGTGAGTGATGGTCGGCAACATCTCGCCTTCGTTGACGTCGACGCGCAGGAACACTCGGTCGGTGCCGTCGAGGTTGCGCAAGCTGTAGGCCACCGTGAAGCGCTTGCCCTGGTGGCCCGGGTAGGTCAGATAGTCGATGCCGAAGACGTCGGAGAGCATCGGGAAGCCGCCGTTCTTGGCGTGCTCCACCGCTTCGACGATGGCCGCCTTGGGCACGGTCACGCTCACCATGCCCTTGAACTCACGGACGACACCGCCGATCGGCTCGAGCGCCTCGACCAGCGCCTTGCAGGCCGCTCCCATGGTGGGCTCACTCATCGCGACCATCCCTCCACCATCGGCAGCGCCACGCCGTGCTCGTCGAAAGCCTCGCCGCGCACCTTCTTCTGGAGCTGCATCACCGCGTAGACCAGCGCCTCCGGGCGCGGCGGGCAACCAGGCACGAAGATATCGACAGGAACGACGGAGTCCACGTTCTGGACGATGGCGTAGTTGTTGAACATGCCACCGGAGGAGGCGCATGCCCCCATCGAGATGACCCACTTGGGATCCGGCATCTGCTCGTAGACGCGTCGCATGATGGGCGCCATCTTCTTCGACAACCGCCCCGCCACGATCATCACGTCGGCCTGCCGCGGACTGGCGCGGAAGACCTCCGCACCGAAGCGCGCCATGTCATTACGAGCGTTCGTCGACTGCATCATCTCGATGGCGCAGCAGGCCAGCCCGAAGGTGGCAGGCCAGAGGCTGTTGCTTCGGCCCCACGCCACCAGCTTCTTGAGCGACGAGAACAGGATGCCCTCGTTCTCGAGCTCCTGGACGTCTTTCTCGAACAGGTCTCGTAGGCCCATGCTCACTTCCAATACAGGACACCCTTGCGGAGGATGTAGAGGTATCCGACCGCCAGGATGATCACGAACAGGATCGCCTGCACGTACAGGAACGTGGGCGCCTCCCGGAACTTGACCGCCAGCGGATAGAAGAAGGCGGTCTCCAGGTCGAAGATGATGAAGAGCATGGCGACCATGTAGAAGTGCACCGGAAAGCGCTCGCGCGCGCTGCCCGAAGCGGGCACCCCCGACTCATAGGCGGCGAGTTTGGTCGCCGTCGCCTTCTTGGGGCCTAGGAGCGCACTAGCCACGAGCGCGGCGACGGCGATGAAGCCGGCCGCGAGGAACATCATGAGAACGTCTAGGTACAAGGTTCTCCCTCACTCCCTTCAACGAGCACGAAACACCCTCTCAGACAGGTGAAACCGCGCCTCCATGTGCGCAGTTTCACAACCTTCACCGCCCACGAGTCTACCAGAGGACGGAAGCCGCCAACAAGGGAAGTTCTGCCGACGGGAAGCCCCAGGGGGAGGGGGTGCAGGCGGAACGTGAGAGTGTCAAGTCGGCGGCCGGTAGATCTCACGGTCCCATTGTGCTCCTTTGTCCGACGGCACTTGCAACCCGGACCACGCGATCCGTATTTCGACCGGGCCGGCGAGCCCTGCCGGACGCCACGGGACCCCCCTGCCCAGGGGTGGTACCGGGCATCGAACGGGCCCTCGAGGCGGGCGGACCCGGGGGCCCTTCCCTGCCCCGAGCACCCACCTCCGACGCCTCTGCCACGGCGCCCGACGACCGGCCGAAAAGCCCCTCTGAAACGCGAGAGTTGGCGTTCCCGAGTGCCTTGACATCCCCTCGGGGCGTCCATATACTACTGAGGCTGTTGGGTCGTTAGCTCAGTTGGTAGAGCAG
>CAZIBD010000147.1:0-3994 GCA_964536935.1 uncultured bacterium
CTGGAACACCTCGGGATCGGGCTTGCCGAGGCTCACGCGGCCGGCGTCCACCACGTGGTCGAACACGCCCTCGACTCCCAGCCCGCGCAGGACGGTGGGGGCGTTGCGGCTCGCCGACGCCACGGCCAGCTTGAGACCGGCCTCGCGCAGCTCGCGCAGCAGCCGGTCGACGCCAGGCAGCAGGTCGGCCGGCGTGATGCCCTCGATGAGCTCCCGGTAGTGGCGGTTCTTCTCGTCGGCCAGCCGCGCCTTCTCCTCGTCGGAGAAGGCGCGGTCGGAGCGGGCCAGGATGCGCTCGAGCGAGTCCATCCTCCCGACGCCGCGCAGGGCCTCGTTGGCCTGGCGGTCGAAGGGGATCTCCAACCGGTCGGCCAGCGCCTGCCAGGCCCGGTAGTGGTACTCGGCGGTGTCGGTGATGACGCCGTCGAGGTCGAGCAGGGCGGCCCTCATCCGCGGGACGTTGGAGCGGCGTACCTCCGCCTGCGGCTCGAGGGTCACCGGCTCGAGCCGGTGGAGCACCGTGAGCGACTCCCCCTCCAGCAGGCGATAGCGCGTCTCTTCCGGGCCCACGGCCACCTCGAGCCGACGCCCGCGAAACGCCAGCCGGAACCGCAGACCGCGCCACGTGCGGGGCAGCCGGGGCACGAACGACAGCCGCCCCTCCCGGACGCGCATCCCGGCGAAGCCCGCCACCACCGCCAGGTAGGTTCCGCCCATGGCGGCCGTGTGGACGCCGTCCTTGACGTTGCGGTTGATGTCGTCGAGGTCCATGCGGGCGGTGCGCGCGAAGTAGGCGACCGCCTTGTCGATCTGTCCGAGCCGCGCCGCAACGATGCCGTGCACGCAGGGCGAGAGCGAGGAGTCGTGGGTGGTGAGGGGCTCGTAGAAGGCGAAGTCGCGTCGCGCCTCGGCGCGGCCGAAGTGCTCCTCGCGCAGATACAGCGCCAGCACCACGTCCGCCTGCTTGAGCACCTGGTGCCGGTAGATGTCGAGCGGATGGAAGTGGAGCAGCAGGGGGCGCTTCTCCGGCGGGATGTCTGCCGGGCCCCACGGCTCCTTGTCCAGGAAGCCGTCGTCCTGCGGATGCACGCCCAGCTCGCGATCGAACGGCAACGCCATGCGCTCGGCCGCCTCGCGCCAGCGCTCCACCTCGGATCCGTCGATCGCGAGCTCGTCGGCCAGCTGCGCGAAACGGGCGCCGTCCTCCGCCCGGAGCTCGGCGGCGACGCGACAGGCGAACCGTAGATGCCCCTGAGCCATCAGGTTCGTGTACAGGTTGTTGTCGACCAGCGCGGTGTACTCGTCCGGGCCGGTGACGGTGTGGATGCAGAAGCGCCCGCCGCGGCGCGGCGAGAAGGCACCTCGCGAGAGCCAGAAGCGGGCCGTCTCGAACAGCATGGCTGCGCCGCCCCGCCACAGCAGCTCGCGATCGTCGGTCGCCTCCAGGTAACGCTCCAGGGCATGGGCGATGTCGGCGTTGATGTGGATCTGCGCGGTTCCCGCCGGGAAGTAGGCGGACGCCTCGTCGCCGTCGATGGTGCGCCACGGGTAGAGGGCGCCTGCGTGCGACAGCTCCCGTGCGCGGCGCCGGGCGGCGTCGAGGCCGCGGATACGGTGCTCGAGCATGGACCGCGCCAGCTCCGGCCGGGTGTAGAGGAAGTACGGCAGCACGTACACCTCGGCGTCCCAGAAGAGGTGCCCCTCGTACCCAGGGCCGGTGAGCCCCTTCGCCGCGATGGAGGTGAGGCCGTCGCGGCCGGTGCCCTGGAAGAGCTGCAGGGCGCCGAAACGCAGGCTCTGCTGGAGCGCGTCATCCCCCTCCACCTCGACGTCGCCGGCCTCCCAGAAGGCATCGAGCTCCCGTTGCTGCTCCGTGGCGAGCGCGTCGAAGCCGGCCGCCTCCGCCCGCTCCGCCTCCGCGGCGCAGCGGGCGATCAGCCGGTCCGGGAAAACGTCGCGCGAGTCCGCGTAGGCCACCGCCTTCTCGAGCGTGACGGGCTCGTCGCGCCCGGCGTGCACGCGGTAGGCCAGCACCAGGCGGTCGTCCTCCTCGAGCTCGCTGCGCCCCTGCAGCTCGCCGCCGTTCAGCCGGTGGCCCGCCGCACAAGCCAGCTCGAGCCCGCTGACGGGGGCCCGTTGCCGAAGCGCCAGCAACGCGTCGCGTCGCTCGGCCGCGACGGTGGCCAACACCCGGCCGCCCAGCTCTCCGCCTGCGCGCGGATCGCTCTCGTCGACGCTGTTCTCCACCCGCCCGTCCACGCTCGAGCGCAGCTCGAGCTCCGCCTCCCCGTCGAGGACCGCCACCCGGTAGCGCAGCGCAGCGACGTGACGGCGCCTCAGCGACACCAGCCGCTCCGACCGGATGGCGATGCGCCGCCCACCCGGCGAGACCCACGTGAGCGTGCGCACCAGCAGGCCACGCCGGAAGTCGAGCACGCGCTCGAACGCCTCCACGCGGCCCTCGGCCATCGAGAAGCGCTCGCCGTCGACGCGCAGCTCGATACCGAGCGCATCGGTCACGTTGAGGAGGGTCTGCCGCTTGCGGGCGAGACCGAAGGCATCCTCCGGATAGCGGATCGGACCCGCCTCGAAGAAGCCGTTCAGGTAGGTGCCGCGCACCGAGGCGCCGAGGGCGGGATCGAGCCCTTCCTCGAAGGCGCCGCGGAGGCCAAGGTAGCCGTTCCCCAACGCGAAGATCGACTCGCTGCGCAGGCTCGCGCCGGGGTCGAAGGCGGTCTCGCGGACCGCCCAGGGCTCGACGGGGTAGAGCGGGCTCGATGGCGCGTGGGCCGCTTTCGCGTCCTGCATGACGTCCTCCCGGGCGGCACCCGCTCCGGGGGGCGGGAGCCATGGATCCCAGGCTACCCGAAGCTCGGCTCGTTCCACGAAGCTGCGGGGCGAGGAAGAAGCCGACACCTGCGGCGGCCCGGTCCACCCACCTTTCCGGGTGGACGCGCCCAACGAGTAAGCTAGGGACACGATGAACGTCACCGTCAGGGTTCGACCCGCGCTCGCCGCGGCCGCGCACGCCGCCGGGTCGAGGCGCGACCCGTGAGATCCACGCCCCTTCGCAGCCAGAGGAACCGTGGCCTGGAGCCCGCCGTCGGCCGCTCGCCCGGCAGCGTCATCTACAGCGGCCCGGAGCGCGACGCGCCGGTCACGTTCGAGCTCTTCCGCTACGACGAGGCGAGCTTCGAGGAGCTTCGCGAGCTCACGCTCGACGAGGCGCTCCACAAGGCCGCCGACGGCACCGGCATCCGCTGGCTCAACGTCAACGGGGTGCACCGGACCGAGATCGTCGAGCAGATCGGCGACGCGTTCGACCTCCACCCGCTGACCATGGAGGACATCGTCGGCCTGGGGCAACGTCCCAAGGTCGAGGACTACGAGCGCTACCTCTACATCACCTTGCGGATGCTGGCCTACACGTCCGATGGCGACGGGCGCGCCGCCGAGCTGCAGAACGAGCAGCTCAGCCTCGTGCTGCTCGACGGCGTGGTCCTGACGTTCCAGGAGCGGCCGGGCGACGCGTTCGAGCCGCTGCGCGATCGGCTTCGTCAGGGCAAGGGGAGGCTCCGCAAGCTGGGCGCGGACTACCTGGCCTACGCCCTGATGGACATCGTCATCGACACCTACTTCACCGTGACCGAGGACTACGGCGACCTGATCGAGGCGCTCGAGGCCGCGATCCTCGAGCGCCCCGACACGTCGGTCCTGGAGCGCGTCAACCGGCTCAAGAGCGAGACGCTGCTGGTCCGCAAGGCGGTGTGGCCGCTACGCGAGGTCATCGCGGGCCTGGAGCGCGAGGAGGGCGAGCTGGTCTCACGCACCGTCATCACCTACCTGCGCGACGCCCACGATCACGCGATGCAGGTGATCGACACGATCGAGACCATCCGCGACATGCTCACCAACCTGCACGACATGTACCTCTCCTCGCTCAGCTACCGCATGAACGACGTCATGAAGGTGCTCACCATCATCGCCACCATCT
>CAZIBD010000148.1:0-3977 GCA_964536935.1 uncultured bacterium
TTCGGTCAGGGCTCCATCTTCGGCCTGCTGAACTTCATCTCCGGCGGCAACTTCAAGGTCTTCTCGATCGCCGCCCTCGGCGTGATCCCCTACATCACGGCGCAGATCATCGTTCAGCTGCTGCAGTCCACCTACCCTCCGCTCGAGAAGCTCACCAAGGAGGGCGAGCAGGGGTACCGGAAGATCAATCAGTACACCCGCTACGGCGCGACCGCGCTCGGCGCCATCCAGTCGCTGTTCCTCGCGGTTGCGCTGCTCGGGCCCAGCGGCGCGCTTCGCATCGGCTGGGCGAACGGCCCGTTCTTCTGGTTCGTCGTGCTGGTGACGCAGGTCGCAGGTATCTCGGTGGTGATGTGGCTGGGTGAGAAGATCACCGAGTACGGGGTCGGGAACGGGATCTCGCTCATTATCTATGCCGGTATCGTGGCGGCGTTCCCGAACGCGCTCGCCCAGGAGTTCACGCTCATCGGCAAGGGGCAGGCCAACGTCTTCGGCCTGATCTTCTACCTGGCGCTATTGATCGTGGCCATCGCGGGCATGGTGCTGGTGCAGCAGGCCGAACGGCGCATCCCGGTGCAATATGCACGGAAGGTGGTGGGGCGCAAGGTGATGGGTGGGCAGACGACCTACATCCCGTTGCGGCTCAACGCCGCCGGCGTCATCCCCATCATCTTCGCCGTGGCCATCCTGATCCTGCCGCAGACGCTCATCGGCTCGTTCCCGAACATCGCCTGGCTGCAGGCGATCGGGTCCTGGTTCAACATGCAGCACTGGCAGGGGCTCACCTTGAGCACGTTGCTCATCGTCGGGTTCACCTACTTCTACACGCAGATCACGTTCGATCCGCGGCGCATCAGTGACAACCTCCGGGAGTACGGCGGCTTCGTCCCGGGGGTGCGACCCGGTCAGCCGACCACCGACCACCTCAACCGCATCACCAACCGCATCACGCTGTGGGGTGCGCTCTTCCTCGGGGCCGTCAACGCACTGCCCCAGGTCTTCGCCTGGCTCACCGGCACGGGCCAGCTCTCCTTCGTCTTCTCCGGCACCGGCCTGCTCATCATGGTCGGCGTGGCTCTGGACACGCTGCGGCAGCTCGAATCGCAGCTCATGATGCGACACTACGAAGGCTTCGTCAGCAAGGGCCGCATCCGCGGCCGCGGGAGGCGCTTCTAGGTGTCGGTGGAAGCAGGCCGCGCCGAGGTCGTGCTGCTCATGGGTCCTCCCGGAGCCGGCAAGGGCACGCAAGCGGCCAGGTTGGCCGAGGCGCGCGGCCTGCGGAAGCTGTCGACCGGCGACATGCTGCGCTCGCACGTGGCGCGCGGCACCGAGCTCGGGCGCGCCGCAAAGGGCATCATGGACGCCGGCGAGCTCGTTCCCGACGACCTGATCATCGCCATGGTCGAGGCGGAGCTCGCCCCGATGCGGCCGGTCCGGGTGTTGCTCGACGGGTTCCCGCGCACGCCGGGTCAGGCGGAGGCGCTCGAGACGTTGCTCGCCCGCGAGGGCGCTTCGCTCACCGCCGCGGTCGCGCTGGAAGTCGCCGACGACGAGCTCGTGCGGCGCCTCGGCGGCCGAGCCGTCGAGGAAGGCCGCTCGGACGACAACGAGTCGACCATCCGCTACCGGATGAACGTGTACCGCAAGCAGACCCAGCCGCTGCTCGACTACTACGACCAGCGGGGCACTCTGCACTGCGTGGACGGCATGGGCTCGATGGATGATGTGTTCGAACGCATCAACGGGGTGCTGCCGTGATCCTCAAGCGCCCCAGCGAGATCGACCTGATGGCCGAAGCCGGCGTCATCAACCGGGAAGCGCTCGAGGCCGTGGCGGCGGCGGTACGACCCGGGGTGTCAACGCTCGAGTTGAACGCCATCGCCGAAGATGCTATCCTCTCGCGTGGCGGGAAGCCCGCCTTCAAGGGCTATCGCGGCTTCCCAGCGACACTGTGCACCTCCGTCAACGAAGTGGTCGTCCACGGCATTCCGGGCGATGTGCGTCTGGCGGAGGGCGACATCGTGTCGATCGACATCGGGACCTTCTACCGGGGTTACGCCGCCGACATGGCCAGTACGTTCGCCGTCGGCGAGATTCCGGTCGAGGCTCGGCGCCTCCTCGAGACCACCGAGCGGTCGCTGACCGTCGGGATCGAGGCGGCGCTGGCAGGCAGGCGGCTTGGCGACGTTTCCGCGGCCATTCAGGGCGTCGTCGAGGCCGAAGGGTTCTGGGTGATCCGGGAGTTCGTGGGGCACGGCATCGGCCGCGAGTTCCACGAAGGTCCGGAAGTGCCCAACTACGGACGTGCCGGTACGGGACCCGTGCTCCGTCCGGGCCTGGTTCTCGCGATCGAGCCGATGGTCTCCCTCGAGGAGACGTCGGTGGTGATCGCGGACGACGGCTGGACGGCTTCCACCGCAGACGGGAGCTGGGCGGCACACTTCGAGCACACGGTGGCCATCACCGAAGACGGGCCGCGCGTGTTGACGGCAAAGGCGGACACCATTGGAGGTGCGCATGGCGCGTAAGCGATCGGGCGGCCGGCCCAGGCGTGGGAGAGGCAAACCGCGGACCTCACGCGACGACGAGACGACACAGGACAGCATCCGCACCGAGGGGGTGGTGCTCGAGGCTCGTCCGAATACGACGTTCCTCGTCCAGCTGGATGCCGGGCCCGAGATCCTTGCCCACGTCGGGGGCAAGATGCGCCGTCACTACATCCGCATCCTTCCAGGCGACCGCGTCGTCGTCGAGATCAGCACGTACGACCCCGAGAAGGGTCGCATCGTCTACCGCAAGTAGGCGGTTCACGGATCAGGAGTGGAGCATGAAAGTTCGGGCGTCCGTCAAACCCATGTGCGACAAGTGCAAGATCATCCGTAGACACGGCAAGGTCTACGTCATCTGCTCGTCCAACCCGAAGCACAAGCAAAGGCAGGGGTGAGGCATGGCACGTATCGCTGGCATCGACTTGCCACGTGAGAAGCGCATCGAGGCGGCGCTGCCGTACATCTACGGCATCGGCGCGAGCCGCTCCCGCGAGATCCTGGAGAAGGTCGGGGTCGACCCCGACACGCGGGTCAAGGACCTCACCGAGGCCGAGGTCGGCCGCTTGCGTGAGGTCGTCGACCGCACCTACAAGGTGGAGGGCGACCTGCGCCGGGAGGTGCAGCTCAACATCAAGCGATTGATGGACATCGGCTGCTACCGGGGGCTGCGGCATCGCCGCGGGCTGCCGGTCCGTGGACAGTCGACCAAGACCAACGCCCGCACCCGCAAGGGACCGCGGCGCACGGTGGCCGGCAAGAAGCGGGCGCCGAGGAAGTAAGGGGTAAGGGTGGCCAAGGCATCCAGGACGAGGACGAAGCGCCGCGTCAAGCGCAGCTTGAGCGAAGGCAAGGCGTTCATCCACGCGAGCTACAACAACACCATCGTGACGATCACCGACATGGACGGCAACACCGTGGCGTGGTCGTCGTCGGGTTCGATCGGCTACAAGGGCTCGAAGAAGGGCACGCCGTACGCCGCGCAGCTCGCTGCGGCGGACGCGACGCGCAAGGCCCAGAACATGGGCGTCTCGCAGCTCGACATCATCATCCGGGGCACCGGCTCCGGCCGCGAGCAGGCGATCCGCTCCATCCAGTCCACCGGGGTGAACGTCCGTACCATCATCGATGACACCCCCTCCCCCCACAACGGCTGCCGTCCGCGCAAGCGGAAGCGCATGTGACGGCGTAGACGAGAGCTAGGAGAACCATGGGCCGATACAGAGGACCGATCGTCAAGATCTGCCGTCGCGAGGGCGTCAACCTGGTGGAGTCGCCGAAGGTGCAGCGCTACATGGAACGGCACCCCTACCCTCCGGGCCAGCACGGTCAGCGCCGGCGCCGGAAGATCAGCGACTACGGCGTACGCTTGCGCGAGAAGCAGAAGCTGCGCTTCTACTACAACATGAGCGAGAAGCAGTTCGCGAACCT
>CAZIBD010000149.1:0-3892 GCA_964536935.1 uncultured bacterium
TCAGCGCGACCCGGACGTTGGCCGCGCGGGCGTGCTTCACGACGTTGTGGAGCGCCTCCTGGGCGATGCGGTAGAGCGCCTGCCTGGTGGCGAGGTCGGCGGGGGGCTCGGCGGGCGCCTCCAGCGTGACGCCGAGGTCGTGGCGCGTCTCCAGGACGTCGAGCTGCTTGCGCAGCACCCCGATGAGCCCCTCCTTCTCGAGCGACTCCGGGCGCAGCACGAAGATCAGCGCACGCATCTCCTTGATGCCGGCCTGGGCCAAGTTCTCGACGTAGTCGAGCGCCCTGCCGGCGGCCGCGGGGGAGGCGTCGAGCTCGCGCTGGGCGGTGTGGGTGCCGAGCAGGATGGCGTAGAGCGCCTGGCTGACGGAGTCGTGGAGCTCGCGCGCCAGGTGCTGGCGCTCCTCGAGCGCGGCCCGCTCGCCCACCTGCTGGTACAGGCGCGCGTTCTCGAGCGCCACCGCGAGCTGGTTGGCGAAGGCTACAGCGAGGCTGCGGCGTTCGCCGTCGTCGGCCTGCGGCTGCTCGAGGAGGAGGGCGCCGAGGACCGCGTCGCGCACCACCAGCGGTACGGCCAGGCGTGTGCCGCCGTCGTGGTCGCGGCTGCGCGGCGCGCGCGCGGCGAGGGCGGCCGCCAGCAGCCCGGGATCGCTCTCGGGCTCGGCGCCGCGGCCGGCGATCCGGCGGAAGGCCTCTCCGGGGGCCTGCTCGTATACGGTCGCCCCAGGGCAGCCGACGGCCGCCTCGAGCCGCTCCAGGATCTGGGCGAGCAGGGGGCGGAGCTCGAGGGTGAGGGCGGTGCTGTTGGAGAGCTCGAGCAGGGCGGAGAGGTCGGCGGTGCGCTCGCGCACGCGGCGCTCCAGCAGGCTCACCGCCTCGACCCGCTCGGTGATGTCGGTGATGGAGCCGGCCACGCGCTGAGCGCGGCCGTCGGCGCCGCGTAGCGCGGCGCCGCGGGCGAGCACCCAGACCCAGTGGCCGTCGGCGTGGCGCAGCCGGTGCTCGAGCTGGAAGGTGGGGCTGGCGCCGGACACGTGGGCGTCGAGCGCGGCCTCCAGGGCGGGACGGTCGTCGGGGTGGGCGAGCGCTTTCCAGGTGGCGATGGTGGGCTCGAGCGCGTCGTCGTCGCGGCCGAGCAGACCCGCCCAGCGGGGCGAGTAGTACATCCCGTTGCCGACCACGTCCCAGTCCCACAGGCCGTCGTTGGCACCCTCGATGGCGAGCTGATAGCGCGCCTCGCTCACCGTCAGGGCGCGGTTGGTGGCGACGAGCCGCCGGGTCTGCTGCGCGAGCGCCGTCGACATGTGGTTGAAGCCGTCGGCCAGCAGCCCCAGCTCGCTGCGCGAGGTGACCGGCAGCGTCACGCCCAGGCGACCCGCGGCCAGCTCCCGGGTCGCCCGCACCAGGTCGACGATGGGGTCGGTGAGCAGGCGGCGGCTGAAGACGGTGGCCCCGACGAGCGTGAACAGGAAGATGGCGGCCAGGTTGATGAGGGTGGAGCGCACGATGCCGCTGAGGTCGAGGGGGGTGGGGGGCGCGGCGGTGGTGCCCTGGCCGGTGGTGTTCGTGCTCGGGCTGGTCGCGTTCGACCCGGTCGTGTTCGAGCCGGTCGTGTTCGAGCCGGCCTGCGCTGCCCCGTTGAGAAGGATCACGCCCTGCCGCGCCTGCTCGAAGGCGCGGGTGACCTGGATGGTGGTGGCGCCTGCCAGCACGGCCACGACCAGCAGGATGAGCAGCGCCAGGCGGGTCTGCAGGCGGTGGATGATGGGCACCGCTTCGATGTGGGCGCTGTCGTTCGTGGAGGACGGGTTCGTGTCGGTGCCGTACGGGTCGGTGCCGATCGCGCCTGCCACGTTCGCATCGGTCTCGTTTCCGCCGGCCGCCTCGTTCGGTCCGGTGGATTGCGCGGCGCGGGCGGGGTCGTCGTTCGGCGACGGCTGGGTCACGGATGCGTCCTCGGGGTCCCGCGCTACTCGAGCCCGGCCAGGCCCTCCTTGAGGGCGAACAGGGCGGCCTGGGTGCGGCTCTGCAGGTCGAGCTTGGAGAGCACGCTGGACACGTGGGTCTTGACGGTCACCTCGGACACCCCGAGGGCGGCGGCGATGCCCTTGTTGGTGAGGCCCTTCGCCACCAGCCGCAGGGTCTCGGTCTCGCGCGGGGTGAGGCCCTCGCGCATCTCGGGCGTGCGCACCTCGCGCACCAGGCGCTTCTGGACCTTGGGGTCGAAGCGCACCTCGCCGCGTGAGGCGGCGCGGACGGCCTCGAACAGCGCCTCCGGGCCGGTCTCCTTGAGGAGGTAGGCGGCGGCGCCGGCCTCGACGGCGTCGATGACGAGGTGGTCCTCCAGCACGCTGGTGAGCGCCACGACCTCGACGTCGGGGTGGGCGGCCTTGATGGCGCGGGTGGCCTCGACGCCGTTCATGACGGGCATCAGCAGGTCCATCAGGACCACCTGGGGGTGCAGCTCGGCCACCTTCTCGACAGCCTCGCGGCCGTTGGCGGCCTCGCCGACGACCTCCAGGTCGGGCTCGAGCGACAGCACCATGCGCAGCCCCTGGCGCACCACGGTATGGTCGTCGACCAGGAGCAGCCGGATGCGGGCGGACGAGGGGTCGTCGGACACGGGGATCTCCGCGCGGACGAGCACGCTCCGCGGTGACGCCAGCTTACCGCCGGCGTTCCCGGCCGGCCTCATGCTTTGGTAGGAGCGGGCTCCCCGCCTTTCCGCAGATGCCGGACGCGAGCAGCGCGGCTAGCCTTGGGGTCGGAGGATACCGAGATGGAAGGAACCACACCCGAAACACCCACACCGGAAACACCCGTGCGAAACGACCGCAACATGCAGATCGGCATCATCCTGGTCATCCTGGGCGCCCTGGCACTGCTCTCGAACCTCGGCTTCTTCCGGGGCGTTCAGAACGTGGTCGGCGCTTTGCTCTTCGCGTTCCTGGGCGGCCTGGCGCTGCGGCACTACCGGCGCCACCACAAGAATGTCGCGCTGGTCGGGGCCTTCGCGCTGTTCGGCCTGGCGGCGGCGACCATCACCGGCTCGCTCTCGGGCTTCTTCTTCCTGGCGCTGATCGGCGCGGGCTTCCTGGCCCTGTACCTGGCGGATCGGCAGCGCTGGTGGGCGATCATCCCCGCGGGCACGCTGTTCTCGCTGGCGGTGGTGGCGGGCCTCGGCGAGGTGGCCCCGCGCTACGAGTCGGGCTCGGTGCTGTTCATCGGGCTGGCGGCGACCTTCCTGGTGCTCTACCGGTTGCCCGAGGACCCCAAGCGCTGGGCGATCTACCCGGCGGTGGTGAGCCTGGCGCTGGCGGTGCTGGGGCTGTCGTTCGGCGGTTCGTGGGTCCTGCCGCTGGTGCTGGTGGGGGTGGGGGTGTACCTGCTGTACCGGCGCAGCGAGCAGGGTCCGGCCGTGCAGGCGCCGGGTTCGGATGCGACGGGTTCCGCGGGGGGTGCCGGCGGGCTGCCGACCGAGGCAGGCGAGGGCGCTGCGGAGGGTCAGGCTACGGGGAATGAGCCGGAGCGTACAGCGCAGGATGACGTTGGGCAGGCTGGCCCCGAGCGCGCCGGCGACGATGACGAGGAGCCACGGACCTGAGGGTAGGCACGCGCGGCCGCACCGGTTGCGCGTGGAGGACGGCGCTCCGGACGCTGCGGTCCGGGGCGCCTAGGTTTGCGGCGGAGCCGTCGAGGCCGGCCGCTCAAGACGTGACCGCCGGGGTTGGCCATGAGTGCTGATCGCGCACAGCCAGTTGCATAGCATGGGGCGCTTGGGCTAAGATTGTCAGGCTGTGCGCTCGTGGGCCGCCCGTCCGTCCAGGCGGCGGTTGAGAAGCAGGGTGGCAACCCGAGCGATCCAAGAGGACGAGACCCCATCCCTGCGGGAG
>CAZIBD010000150.1:0-3687 GCA_964536935.1 uncultured bacterium
GCGAGGGTGGCAGGAGAGTGGGCATCCGGTTCCCGGGGGTGGGCCCGGAGGCGGTGGGCCGGCGTGCGCCGGCCCACCGCGGGGCCCGGGTCCTAGTGCGGCGCCCGCAAGGGCGTCCGCAAAGCGAGGTCAGTGCGCCTGGCAGCTCACCAGCGGAGCCGTCGCCTTGCTCGCGGGCCACACGATCTGGCGCTGGCCGTTCTGGTACTGGAAGACCAGCCACATGTCGGCGCCGAAGCCCTGGTGATGGGTGATCTTCGAGTCGTGGAACTTCCAGGGGCCCATGGGCGACTTGAAGGTCAGGCTCTCCATGGCCTTGATGACGGCCTGCTGATCGGTGGTGCCGGCCTTGTTGATGCTGTCGGCGTAGGACCAGAGCTGGGCGTAGGCCAGGGCCGACATGTAGTTGTCGGGCGCCTTGTGGAACATCGCCTCGAAGCTCTTGGTGAAGGCCGTCGCCTCGGGGGTCGGCAGGTTCGGCATGAAGCCGATGAGCCCGGTCACGCACTGGGCTTCGGGCGACTTGGCGAAGTCGCTCGGCCATCCCGGAGGGGCCCCGAAGATCTGCTGCGGGGTGTAGTTGAGCTCGCGGGTCTGGCTGATCATCGGCACCACGTCGGAGTCGTAGCCGATCCAGTAGAGCATGTCGGCCTTGGTGGCCGCCGCCTTGCTGATGGCGGCGCGGAAGTCGCCGGTGCCGCCGAACAGGGTCGACTTGAAGGCCTCGTTGATGGTGACCTTGAGGCCCGCCGCCTCGAGGAGCTTCTGCGCCTCCTGGGCGCCGGGGCCGCCGAAGGCCGAGTCCTCGTGCAGGAGCGCCACGGTCTTGACGCCGCTGTCCTTGATGAAGTTGGTGGCGGCCTCGGTGTTCTGGTAGTCCCAGGGATGGATGTGGAAGAACCACGGGTCGTTGCCCAGGATCTCCTCGATGCCCTGGAAGTTGTCGATGCCGACGCCGGAGACGGCGCCTCCGATCCAGCTCACGATGGGCTGGAAGGTCTTGAACGACTGCGCCAGCGCGAGCGTCACGCCGGAGCTGTAACCGCCGCCGATGAACTGGACGTTGTCTTCGGTCATGAGCTTCTCGAAGGCGGCCACGGCGACCTTGCCGTTGGCCTGGGTGTCGGCGTAGATGACCTTGAGCGGCTGTCCCAGCACGCCGCCGGCGGCGTTGATCTCCTTGAGGGCGAGCTCGAAGCCCTCCTTCTGAGCCTGGCCGGTGCCGGCCGCGCCGCCCGTGAGCGGCGACAGGATGCCGATGGTCACGGGCTGGGCCAAGGCCAGCGACGCGAGGACGGCGACAAGGACGATTGCGAAACGCTTCATGCTGCCTCCTGGTGGTGGGGCGGCCGTCGGGCGGCCGCGCGAGGGGTTGGGGAAGGGGTGGGCGGGCTTCCACGTCGAGGTGCGGCGAGATCAGGTCATGGCGTTTCCCCCACGGCGGCCGCCGGCCGCGAAGTCGGCGAGGAACGCGGCGAAGCGCTCGGGAGCTTCGATCTGCGGGGAGTGGCCGACGTCCTCCCAGGTGACGGCCCGGCAGCGGTCCGGCCCGTAGGCATCGACCGTGGCCCGCGCCATGGCGCCCGTGACGAGGGCGTCGTGCCCACCGCGGAGCACCAGGACCGGGCCGGGGAAAACGGCCACCAGGTCCTGGAGGTCCAAGGTCTCCAGCGCGGTTGCGTTGGGCACGAAGGCATCGCGTGGGATGCGAACGGCCTCGTCGACGAGTTCGTCGAAGTACGGAGGCAGGCGGGTCGGCATCACGCCCGGCAGGACCTGGGCGATCATGGCGCGGCGGACGTCCTCGTCCGGCTCGGCTGCGAGTTGCTCGGTCCAGCGCAGGCTGGCCTCCGGCGCGTGGAAGCCGCTGGGAGGGGGCGCGTCGATCAGCAGCAGCCGCGCGACGCGTCCCGGCGTGAGCGCGGCGCAGGCCTGGGCGACGGCCCCGCCGAAGCTGTGGCCGACGAGGGTCACCCCGCGCAGGTCGAGAGCCTCCAGGAAGGCTGTCATCGCCGCGCCGTAGGCACGCATGCTGATCTCGCCGGGCAGGCGCCCCGAGGCCCCGAAGTTGGGCAGGTCGGGGGCGATGAGCTCGAGCCCCTCCGGCGGTGCCGCCAGCAGCTCCTGCCAGAATCGATGGCTCGCGTGGTTGCCGTGCACCAGCACCACCGGCGCGCCGGCGCCGGCCCGCACGTAGGCGAAGGTCGTTCCGCCGGCGTCGACGCGCCGGATCGCGCGATCCGCGTCGGTGCTCATGCCTGGGCCCCAACCTCGCGCACCCGCGCGAAGAACGCCTCGAGCTCGCGCGCCACCGCGTCCGGGCGCTCGATCGGCGCGGCGTGGCCGGCGCGTGGCACGACGACGAGGCTCCCCCGGCCGGCGACGCGCAGCAGCTCGAGACTGTAGCGCGGCGGGCTGAGGACGTCCTCCTCGCCGACGAGCGTTAACAGCGGCCCGCGGTAGACCCGCAGGGCGGGGGAGGCGTCGCGCTGCTGCTCCCCGTAGGCGAGCGCACCGTCGACCAGCGCCAGCACCGGGCGGGGATCGGCGGCCGCAGCTTCCTCCCGCAACCCCAGCAGCCAGCTCTCGTGCTCCTCCAGGAAGGTGTGCCCCCAGACCCAGGGGGTCGCCACGTCGAAGCGTCCGCCCGTCCCGCCCAGCGCCAGCGCCGCGCGCCAGGAGCGCAGCACCGCCCGCATCAGGGCGTCGACCCGGCCGAAGCCGTCCAGTACGGCGAGCGAGCGCAGCAGCTCGGGACGGCGTCCGGCGAGCTCGAGCGCGGCGAGCGCGCCGTTGGAGAGCGCCACCAGGTGCACCGGGCCGAGACCGAGCGTGTCGAGCAGCGCCTCGAGGTCGTCGGTGTGCTGGTGGACCGTGTAGGGCCCCTCCGGCCTGGAGGACTCGCCCTGGCCGCGCCCGTCGAAGCGCACCACCCGGTGGTGGGAGGCGAGCGCCCGCTCGAGCCCGTCCCAGGTGGTGGTGTTCATGAAGATGCCGTTGATCAGCACCACCGGCTCGCCGTCCTCCCGGCCGCTCTGCACGACGCGCATGCGGATCCCCGTGGGGAGCTCGAGGTCGTCGGTGGCCGTCCAGGTCGGGGCGTCAACCATGATCGCCGCCTCCCTCGGAAGGTGCGCCGCGGTCGCCGTCGAAGGCAGCGCGAAGCTCGTTCTTGAGGATCTTGCCGGCGCCGCTCTTGGGCAGGCGGTCGGCCAGGCGCACGTGCTTGGGCACCTTGAAGCGCGCGAGGCGGGCCCGGAGGAAGGAGCGAAGGCCCTCCTCGTCGAGCGCCTGCCCGGTCCGCGGCACCACCACGGCCAGACCGACCTCGCCCCAGCGCGCGTCCGGTACGCTCAGCACGGCGCACTCGGAGACCGCCGGGTGGTCGTAGAGGGCGTTCTCGATCTCGACGGGGAACACGTTCTCGCCGCCGGAGATGAACATCTCCTTGCGCCGGCCGGCGATGGTCACGAAGCCCTGCTCGTCCATGGTGGCGAGGTCGCCGGTCCACAGCCAGCCGTTCTCGAGTACCGCGGCGGTCTCCTCGGGTCGCTCGAAGTAGCCGGCGAAGACGTGGGGCCCAGACAGCGTCAGCTCGCCGACCTCGCCGGCGGCGCAGACGCCGCCGTCCTCGCGGCGGATGGCCGCGCGGGCGTGGAGGATGGGCTTGCCGACGGAGGCGGGGTG
>CAZIBD010000151.1:0-3640 GCA_964536935.1 uncultured bacterium
AGATCCCGGCCAGCAAGTACCCCGCCTTCAAGCCCGGCAAGAGCCTCAAGGAGCGGGTGCGCCAGTAGGCCCGGCCTCCGGATATGCGAAACGTCACGGGGCGGCTCTCGAGCCGCCCCGTTGCCTTGGTCGTCGGCGCGGCCGAGCGGCCGCTCAGCCGCGCCGCTGCCACAGGTCGCTCGCCAGCCAGGCCAGCGCGGCGAGCGCCAGGGAGCCTTCCAGCAGCGCCACCGACACGGTGCTACGGCCGAGGGCGTGCGAGACCATCGACAGCGCGGCCGTCGCCAGCACCAGCACCACGAACCCGTTGCGGGCCGCCCGATCGGCGATCGTGCGGCCGCGCTCGTCCCGGTCGAGCACGGCGGCGCTCCCCGTCTCGAGGTAGCGACCGCTGCGCCGCGCCACCAGCAGGGCCACGAAGGCCAGCCCGCCCACGGCGCCGGCAACGTACGAGCTTCCGCTGGCCAGGCCAGCCAGGAGAGCGAGCGCCACGGCCACGACCAGGCGCGTCGCGATGTATCTCGGCGACATCGTCATGCGCGTTCCCCTTCCGACGGGCCGAGCCAGAACACGCGCTCGACCGGTTCCGACAGCTCGCGTGCCAGCAGGAGCGCCAGCGCCACCGAGGGCACGTACCCCCCGCGCTCGATGGCGATGATCGTCTGCCGCGTCACCCCGACGCGCTCGGCCAGCACCGCCTGCGTCAGCTCGGCAGCCGTCCGCAGCTCGCGAACGCTGTTGCACAGGGCGCCATCGCGCTGCTCCGGGGGTCGACGTCGGACGCTCCTCATGTCAAAAGAACTTTACATCCCACGGCCCCGGATGTCAAGGGCGCTTGACATCCGGCCGCCCCGGCCTGCCGGGACCCCATCACGTCGCGCCGGGACCCGCCGCCCGCACCGGCGCGGGGTTAGCATGATGGGGTGGGTCTCTTGGACATGGTGGGCCCCGTCATGGTCGGCCCCTCCAGCTCGCACACCGCCGGCGCCTGCCGGTTGGCGCTGCTGGCCCGCCACACGCTGCTCCAGCCGCCCCGCCGCGCGCGTGTCACGCTGCACGGCTCCTTCGCCAAGACGGCCCACGGGCACGGCACCGACCTGGCGCTCACCGCCGGCTTGCTCGGCTACTTCCCCGACGACCCTCGCATCCCCGACGCCTTCGCGCAGGCGGCGGTCGCGGGTCTCGAGCTGAGCTTCGAGATCGCCGACCTGGGCGACGTCCACCCCAACACGGTCCGGCTCGAGCTCGCCAACGACGACGAGGCGATCGATCTCACCGGCTCCAGCCTGGGTGGGGGCGCCGTCCGGATGTTCAACGTGCGCGGCTTCGAGGTGAACGTCACCGGCGCCTACCACACCTTGCTGATCCTGCACGACGACAAGCCCGGCGTCATCGCGCGGGTGGCCCGGGTCATCGCCGACGACGAGGGCAACGTGGCGACGCTGCACTCGGCACGCCGCAAGCGCGGCGGCCTGGCGATGATGTCGATCGAGATCGATCGTCGCCTGGCCCAGTACGCCCTCGACTACCTCACCTTCGTGCCCTACATCCACTGGCTGCGCATGCTGCCGGAGGTCCTGAGCGGCGAGGGAGCCGGTCAGGCGGGAGCGGCATCGTGACACTCGCCGAGCTCGCCGCCGCGCCCGGCAAGGCCTCCGAGCTGGCCCTCGCCGACGAGGTGGGGACGGACGTCGCGGAGCGCGAGCGCGTGCTTCAGACCATGCGCCAGCGCATCCGCGAGATGCGCGACTCCGTGGAGCGGGGGCTGGCCTCGGACGCGCCGAGCCGCACGGGGATGGTCGGCTGGAACGCCAAGCGCTTGTGGGAGGCCGACGACACGCTACGCGTCCCTTTGCTGAAGCGCGTGCAGGCCTATGCCATGGCCGTCAACGAGGAGAACGCCCGCATGGGCCGCATCGTCGCAGCCCCCACCGCGGGCAGCGCCGGCACCCTGCCGGGCGCGCTGCTGGGCGCGGCGGATCACCTCGGCCTCGACGACGACGAGCTGGTGTTGCCGCTGGTGCTGGCGGCCGCCGTGGGCGACGCCATCCAGGCGCGGATGTTCATCGCCGGGTCGACCGGAGGCTGCCAGGCGGAGATCGGCTCGTCGGCCGCCATGGCCGCCGCAGCCGTGACCGAGCTCCTCGGCGGCAACGCCCGCGCCTGCGTGCACGCCGCCGCGATGGCGCTGATGAACACCATCGGCCTGGTCTGCGACCCGGTCGGCGGCTACGTGGAGGTGCCCTGCGTGTCGCGCAACGCCTTCTACAGCGTGCACGCGGTGAGCGCCGCGCAACTCGCCCTGGCTGGGCTCGAGTCGGCCATCCCGCCCGACGAGGTCGTGCAGGCGATGGCCTCGGTCGGCCGCCTGCTGCCACCGGAGCTCCGCGAGACAGGCGAGGGCGGCATCGCCGCCACCGAGACCGGCCGCCGCATCGCCCTCAAGATGGCACGCTGACCCCGGAAGGACGGGCCGCCGCTTTCGGCCGGGGTGTCGGCCGCGGAACCGGCCGCGGCCGGAACGTACCGTAGCGTCACCGGCGAAGGGGGACTCGCGGCATCGGAGGAGGTGGCGCATGCCGACCCGCCCACGCGTGATCATCGTCGGCGCAGGATTCGCCGGCCTGAACGCCGCAAAGGAACTCAAGCACGCAGCTGTCGACGTCCTGATGGTCGACCAGAACAACTACCACACCTTCCAACCGCTGCTCTACCAGGTGGCCACGGCCGGGCTCGACGTGAGCGACGTAGCCCACCAGGTGCGCGACATCTTCCGCCGCCAGGGCAACCTGCGCTTCCGCCAGGGCACCGTCTCGGGCGTCGACTGGCACGCCAAGGAACTCCTGCTCGAAGACGGCGCCCGCCTGGAGTACGACTACCTGATCCTCGCAGCCGGCGCCGTCTACACCGACTTCGGGGTGCCGGGCGTGAAGCGCTTCGGCTACATGATCAAGAGCCTCAGCGAGGCCAACACGCTTCGAAGCCACATCCTCCGCCGCTTCGAACGCGCCAGCGCCGACCCCTCGCTGGTCGACCGGGGCGCACTCACCTTCGTCCTCGTCGGTGCGGGACCGACCGGCGTCGAGATGGCAGGGGCCATGGTCGAGCTGCTCGATCGCATCGTGCCGCTCGACTTCCCGGAGCTCGACGCGTCGAAGCCCCGCGTGATCCTGCTGGAGATGGCCGATCGGGTGCTCCCACCCTTCCGGCCGCGCTCACGGCGCTACGCCGAGCGCGTGCTGCGCAAGCGCGGCGTCGATGTGCGGCTGCAGACCCGCGTCGCCGAGGTGCGGGCGAACGAGGTCGTGCTGGCGTCGGGCGAGACGCTTCCCACCCAGACGCTCATCTGGGCCGCCGGCGTCCGCGGCCACCCACTGGCCGAGGCCCTCGATCTGGAGCTCACCAAGGGCCAGCGCATCCGCACCGAGGAGGACCTCAGCCTCCCCGGCCATCGCGATGCCTTCGCCGTCGGCGACCTCTCGGGCGCCGTCGACGAGTCCGGCACCCCCTACCCGCAGGTGGCTCAGGTAGCCATCCAGCAGGGGCGCCACGCCAGCCGCATGGTCCGCGCGTCGCTCGGCGGGGCGCCGCGCCGGCCCTTCCACTCCGCCGACCGCGGGATGATGGCGATCGTGGGGCG
>CAZIBD010000152.1:0-3529 GCA_964536935.1 uncultured bacterium
ACAGGAACGACACCACCATGGGGAGCTGCACCGCGGCGATGGTGGGCAGCAGCGGCGGATGTCCGCCAAGCCCGACCACGATGACGTAGAAGGCCAGGTAGGTGGCGATGTAGAGGCCGGCCGTGAGCACGTGGAGCACGACCTGCAGCCCCAACCCGTGGCGGGAGAGCTGGCCGGTGGCCTCCGCCACGCGGTCGAGGAAGTCCAGGCTGGCGGTGCGCCAGCGCCGCAGCCAGGCCAGGCGCATGACGGGGCTCACGATGGCCTTGACCCAGTGGAGCCGGAAGGCCAGCACGTAGTTGAGGGCCAGGAAGGCGGCCGCGAGCAGCACCGCCAGCAGCACCGGCGAGGTGCCCCTGAGCAGATCGGTGGAGTGGCCGAGCACCACCAGTCCGATGGGTACCGACCAGCTCAGGAAGAAGAGGTCGACCACCCACACGTAGACGTTCACCGACCAGGCCTGCGAGGCCGGCACGCCGTCACGCACCAGCGACAGCACCACCGCCGGCGCCTGGCCCGTGCCGCCGGGCGTGATGGCGGCGCTCAGCAACCCCAGGCCGTAGGCCCGGAGCGAGCGGCCGAAGCCGACCGGCTGGCCGGTCATGCGCGTGAGGATGCTCAGGCGTGCCGCCCCGAACAGGTAGTTGAGCGCGGTGAGAACGGCGCCCGCCGCCAGTGCCCACACCGGCACCCGGGCGACCGAGGTGATGCTCTCGCCCAACCACCAGAAGGTGGCCAGGACGCCCAAGGCGCCCAGGATCACCGAGAGGGCGACGGCACGTACGATGAAGGACCCCTTCCATAGAGGGCGCGGAGCCGGTCCGAACCGCGGTGCGAAGCCGCGCGGCAGGGCGTTCCCGCGCATCGAGCGCTCCGCCGGTCACTCTACCAGGGGGCGACCGTCGCGTCGGCAGCGGAGGCAGCGCCAGCTCAGCTCTGTACGCAGTTCTTGCCGAGGCGCTTGGCGCGGTAGAGCATGGCGTCGGCGCGGGCGACCAGCGTGGCGGCGTCCTCGTGAGGGCGAAGGCTGGCCACGCCGAGGCTTACGGTGAGCCGGAGCTCGGGGCGGAGGCCGTCCCAGCGCTCCGCCTCGACCACCGCCCGAAGCTTCTCGGCGACCTCGGTGGCGCCGGCGAGACCGGTGTCGGGCATGACCACGGCGAACTCCTCGCCGCCGAAGCGCGCGCACAGGTCGACGTCGCGCAGCGAGCCCCGCAGGAGCCGCGCCAGCCGCTTCAGCACCTCGTCGCCGACGGTGTGGGAGTAGCGGTCGTTGATCTCCTTGAAGTTGTCGATGTCGAGCATCAGCAGCGACAGGGCGGTGGTATTGCGGCGCGCACGCGCCAGCTCGGTCTCCAGCCGGGCGTCGAGCGAGCGGCGGTTCTGAAGCCCGGTGAGGCCGTCGAGGTTGCTGAGCCGCTCCAGCTCGGCCGCCTGCCGTTCGAGCCGGCGGTGCAGCTCCTGCAGCTCGCGGTAGGCCTGTGCCAGCTCGACGTTGGTCAGCCGGTCGATCTCGCGGTCGCGGCGCAGCCGCTCCACGTCGAACTGCAGCGTCAGCACCTCGGTGCGTACGTCGGAGGCCTCGCGCAGCACCTGCTCGCGGTGGCGGTGGTAGGCCTCGTAGTGGTCGAGGGCGGCCTCGGCGTCACCGATCTCGCGCAGGGCGCGGGCCATGCCGTGGTGCGCGCGATACAGCTCGACCGGCGAGGCCACCTCCTCGGCGGTGCGGATGGCGGCGCGCAGGGAGCGCAGGGCGTCGTGGGGGCGACCGCGGGCGAGCTCGGCCTCGCCGGTGCCGAGCAGCGCCTGGCAGCGGGAGCGCTTCTGGGCGCCCGGCCCAAGCTCGTTGAGGCAGCGCCGGAAGGCGTCCAGGGCGTCCTCGGTGCGGCCGAGCTCCATGTACATGTCGCCGAGGCTGAGGAGGTTGAGGCTGACGCCGTAGGGGTCGGACAGCTCCATGCTGCGGCGGAAGAAGTCCTCGGCGGCGGCGTAATCGCGCTTGCGCTCGAGCGCCATCCCGATGGCCCGCAGAGCGGTGGAGCGTTCCCGCCGGGGCCCGCTGGTGGTGGCCAGGACCTCCAGGGCGCGCTCGGAGTACTCGATGGCGCGGTCGATGTGGCCGAGGTTGAGGTAGGTCTCGGCGACGCCGTTGAGGGGGCTGGCGGTGAGCTCCGGGGCGACCGGCTCCAGGACGGAGAGGGCATGGGTGTGGTGCTCGAGCGCCTGCTCGTAGAGCCCTACCTTGTCGTAGCCCCAGCCCAGGCCGTGGCGCGCCAGGGCCTCGCCGATGGCGTCGCCCAGCGCGTGCCGCAGGTAGGCTTCGAGGTTGGCGTACAGCAGCGCCGCCGCATAGGCGCCCAGGCGGAAGGTGGAGATGGCCAGGGCGGTGGTCGCCTCGGCCAGCGCTTCGCGGGCGCGCCTCGGCAGCGCATCCAACGCTTCGTCCCAGTGGTGGGCGTCGTGGCTGGGGTCGATGTGGGCGTCGTGCAGGGCCTCGAGCGCGTACTCCCGGGCCGCGTCGTACTCGGTGTCGCGGAAGCAGGCGCGCGCCAGCATGGCGCGTGCCGTGAGCCGGGCCGTCCTGTCGTGCAGGAACTCGGCCAGATGGCCGGCGTGCTCGGCCAGCTGCCGGAAGGACCGGTTGTCGCCGCCCGACGCCTCCCATGCCGCCGACAAGGTGGCCTTGAGCCGCCGCTCATCGTCGGGGATGGTGTGCAACGCGTCCAGATCGGACGGCGGCAGTGCCTCGCCCATCGCAACCCGTGCCCCTCCACGCGGCCCCGGCGCCGCGTCAGGGTTCCATTATGCAGGAGGGGGGGCCGGCGAGTCCGTGGGCTGGGCCGCGGTCAGCGGCGCAGCAGCCGGAAGGCGATGTCCGGTCCCTGCTCCATGCCGTAGGCCAGGTGAACCCAGAGCCGCGCCAGGTGCTCGAGCTGCTCGGCGGCGTGGAGGCCGCCGCAGTCGACCACGTCGAAGCCCAGGTCGGACCCCAGCCGGGCGGCGCGCGCCTTGGCGTCGGCGTCGTCGCCGCATACCAGGAGGCTGGCCGCCCGGCCCTCGAAGCTCGGGTCCTCCATGCCGGCCGTGCCGATGGCGTTGAAGGCCTTGACCACGTGCGTACCCGGCAGCGCTCGGGCCAGCATCTCGGCGCACGAGCGGTTGCCTTCCGGGCGCTCGCGGATGGCGTTGGTGGCGTCGAGCAGGACCTTGCCGCGCAGGTCTCCGAGGCCGGCGACGTAGTCGCGGGCCACGTGCCAGGGCGTGGCCAGCAGCAGCGTGTCGGCCTGGGCGGCCGCCTGAGCGGGGAGCGCGGCGCTGGCCCCGTTCCCGGTCTGTTCGACCAGCTCGCGCACCGTGGCGGAGGTGGGAGTGCGGCTGCCGTAGACGATGGTGTGTCCGGCTCGGGCCCAGCCGGGCCCGAGGGTCGAGCCGACGTCGCCGGTACCGAGGATGGCGATGTGCATGCGGTCCTCCCTAGGATGCGTCGCGGGCCGGTGGCGAGCGGTGCGGCGATCGCGCCGGTGCGAAG
>CAZIBD010000153.1:0-3400 GCA_964536935.1 uncultured bacterium
CAGGATCACCTGGCGCGTCGACGAGCCCTTGATGCCCATCTTCTTCTCCTCGGCGCCGAAGCTCAGCCCGGGGCTGTCGCGCTCGACCAGGAAGGCCGAGAACTTGTCACCGTCGACCTGCGCAAACACCGTGAACAGGTCGGCGAACCCGGCGTTGGAGATCCACATCTTGGTGCCGTTGAGCACGTACGCGTCACCGTCGAGGTCCGCCCGCGACTTGGCCGCCAGCGAGTCGGAGCCACTGCCGGGCTCGGTGAGGCAGTAGGCGGCGATCCACTCTCCTGCGGCCAACCTGGGCAGGTAGCGACGCTTCTGATCGTCGGAGCCGAAGTACACCAGCGGCAGCGTGCCGATCCCGCTGTGGGCGTTGAAGGTGACGTTGAACGAGCCGGAGCGCGCCAGCGACTCGGTGACGACGGTCGAGGCGACCTTGCTGGCGCCCAGCCCGCCGTAGGCCTCGGGGATCTCCACCGCCAGCAGGCCCTGCTCGCCCGCCCTGGTCATCGCCTTGCGGCTGAGGTCGTAGGAGAGGTGCTCGAGCTCGTCGAACACCGGCTCGATCTCCCGCTCCACGAAGGTGCGGGCGGTGGAGCGCATGAGCTTGAGCTCCTCGTCGAGGGACTCCGGGGTGAAGATGTCGGCGGCGCTCTGCCGCTCGATCAGGAAGGCGGCGCCGGTCGCGGCGCGCGCTCGTTCGTCGGACACGGACATGCTGGGCCTCCTTGCGGACCCCTACGCGGGCCCGACCGACGCCGGAGCCGGCTGCGCCGGCGTGCGGCGCCGGCTCCGGCGTGTTTGGATGTCCGGAGTATAGCGACCGCCTTGTACTCGGTACAAGTTCGTGGCGACGGCCAACGTACACGCGGCGGGCAGCGACCGAACGACCTCGTCGACGACCCCGCGGTGCAGAAAGGCGGCTGCGGTGGGCTAGAACAGTCCCTTGACGAACCCGCCGTCCACCACCAGCGTTTGACCGGTGATGTACCCCGCCCGGTCCGACGCCAGGAACGCGACCGCGGCAGCGATCTCCTCGGGTTCCGCCAGCCGCCTGGCCGGGATGCGCTCGACCAGCGCACGCATGCCCGCTTCGTCGAACAGGTCGTCGAGCCGCTCGGTGGCGGTGTATCCCGGACCCACGTTGTTGACGGTGACGCCGTCGGATGCGATCTCCTCGGACAGACCCTTGGCATGGGCGGTGACCCCCGAGCGCAAGGCGTTCGAGAGCGCCAGGTTCAACACCGGCTCCTTCACCAGGAACGAGGTGATGTTGACGATGCGCCCCCAGCGCGCCCGGCGCATGGCAGGCACCACCTCCCGGGCGAGCCGGACCGACGACATCAGGGTCAGCTCGACCGCCTCGGCCCACGCGTCCTCCCGGAGCTCGCTCGGTTTCCCTGCGGGCGGCCCGCCGGCGTTCGCCACCAGCACCGCCGGGTCGCCGAGGAGCCGCCGTGTCTCCGTTCCGATCCGCTCGACCTCGACCAGACGGCTGACGTCCCCCTGGATGCCCACCGCGTCCCCTCCGGTCTGCTTGATGCCCCGCACCGCCTCGTCGAGCCCCGCGCCGTCACGGGCCACCAGGGCCACGCGCGCGCCCTCGGCGGCCAGCAGCTGCGCGACGGCCAGCCCGATTCCCTTGGACGCTCCCGTCACCAACGCGATCTTGCCGCTCAGTCCCAGATCCATGCGGCATTGTAGAGCGGGTACACCGTGCCGGACGACGTTGTCTCTTGGGGGCGGGGCCAAATTTCCCGGACTCGCGACGCCGCCGCCGGCCGCGCTGTCTGAGTGCCTCAGCGCCTGCGCAGCGCCAGCCCGCGCAGCTCGGCGAGCCGCGATACGCCCGCACCGTGCATGGCCACGCGCAACTCGAACAGCAGCTTGCTCAGCGCGGCCTCCACCGCCTCGGCCGACTCGGTCGCCGGCCTCAGCAGGGGGCGCGCCACGGCGGCCGCGCTGGCACCGAGCGCCAGCGCCTTGGCGATATCCACGCCGCTGCGCACTCCGCCCGACGCGATGAGCGGCGTTCCCGGCGCGGCCTGCCGCACCTCCAACAGCGCGTCCACCGTCGCGATACCCCACTCGGCCAGCTCCGGATGCCGCACCTCGCCGTGGTTGGCGAGGTCCTCGACCTTCGCCCAGGAGGTGCCACCGGCACCGGCGACGTCGAAGGCCGCGAAGCCCACATCACGCACCGCACCGGCCACGGCACCGCTCAGCCCGTGCCCGACCTCCTTGAGAAGGACAGGATGGCCGACCTGCGGGACCACCTCGCGCAGCCGCTCCACCAGTCCCCGGAAGTCGAGGTCGCCGCCCGCCTGCAGCGCCTCCTGCAGCGGGTTGGTATGGAGGGCCAGGGCGTCGGCCCCGACGAGCTCGACCGCCTCGCGCAGCCGCTCCGCTCCGTAGCCGAGGTTGAGCTGCGCTACGCCCAGGTTCCCCACCAGCAGGATGTCGGGGGCCTCGCGGCGCACCTGGAAGCCCGGACGGACCGCGGGATCCTCCAGCATCACGCGCTGCGACCCCAGCATCAGGCCGAGCCCGAGCCGTTGCGCCGCGCGCGCCAGGTTGCGGTTGATCATCGCCGACAGCTCGGCGCCACCCGTCATGGCACCGATCAGAAGCGGGGCCGAAAGCTCATGGCCGAGGAAGGTCGTGCGCGTGTCGATCTCGCCCAGGTGTGTCTCGGGCAGCGCCCGGTACGGCAGGTCGAAACGCTCGAACCCCGTGGTCCGGGTGACGTACTCGACGTCACGCTGCAGGCACACCTCGATGTGCTTGTGCTTCCGGTGGATGAGATCGGACACGGCCCGCCCACTATACGGCCCCTTCACGGCAGGCGCTCGCCGCCCCCGGGCCAACGAACGGTGAAGGGACGGCGCGAACTTCGCACACGGGCCGCGTGAGACCAGCCTGTATGCTCGGCCATGGTTTTCCGACGCATCGCAGGGGCCACGTTGACCTTCGCCTCCCTCCTCGGATTGTTGACCGCGTGTGGCCTCTTCGCGAAGCCGTCGCTCCAGGTCACCCCCACGTCGATCCCGATGACCGCGAACAGTGCCACCTTCACCGTCGGCAACAACGGCGACAAGGACAGCGTGCTCAACTACCACGTCACCACGAGCGACCCGAGCGTCAGCGTGAGCCCCTCGTCCGGCGCCGTCGACGCGGGCCAGACCGCCACGCTCACCGTGAGCGTGGACGGCACGACCCTCCCGCCGGGCGAGAACCTCAGCGCCGTGGTGACGGTGAGCAGCGACGGCGGAAATGCCAACGTAGGCGTCCAATACGGCATCGGCACCTGCGGCACCTACACCCCCCAGGCCGTCGCCACCCTCGGACCCGCCGCGCTGTCGAACGGCGCGCAGCGCGCAGCGCCCTCGAGCGTCCCGGCACTCGA
>CAZIBD010000154.1:0-3373 GCA_964536935.1 uncultured bacterium
GGCGCATCTGCTCATCACGAAGCAGTCTTCCTACACGGCCGCTGACGTGCTCGAGTTCCTGCTCGACGATCGCGCCAACTGAGCTGAGCCTCACCGTCGTCGACGGGCGAGTGGACGTCGCATACCACCAGTTCATCGATCGCATCGGCCGCTGCTGCGCACCGGCCGGTCCAGACTTGCGTTTCGACGGTTCGCATCGTGCCGGGCTCTGAAGAGACACTGAACCGCGCTGGGTTTGATGGAGGCTCCGTCGTGACGGGAACGGGAAACCAAGACTGGGCGCCAAGTGACCGAGCCGCGCCAGAGCGCCGACCCCACCGCCGGCCATGTGGCGATTCAACGAGCCTTGACCACCTGCCGAAGAATCATCGCTCACCAGCGGTAGTGCCAATAGCCTAGTTCTTACGTCCCGAACGGCGTTCCTGCGAGCATTCTTCCGGCCCTGGTACGGAGCTGTCAACTCCCAACCAAGACGCGCGAGCGCGGACCGTGGTGCGGAATCAGCCTAACCAATCCCCCAGAGTCGCTGCACTCTTCGGAATCTTCCCCATGATCATCGGTCCCATCAGATCCAGGCCATCCAGGATCGACGGGCCCCCACAACCAGCGCCCACGACCACAGCGGCATGCATCCGTGGTCAGGTGTTTGACTACCGGAGCGCTGATTCAACCGCAGGAATGCTGTCGGGCACCCAGTATCGGCGCTACAACGGGTTGTGGTGTCAGAACCGGCTCCGCAGGCAACGCCCGGGGCGCCTACTGGGTCACGCTGCGGGCCCGGTGCGTTCCGCCACTTCATTCCTTGCCGGTTGTCTGGTGCTTTGGCGTCTGACTGCGCACGGAACCAACACAACTCCAGTCCACCATGAGGCACGGGGTGGAGTTGCTTACCTCTCGTGGACGCTTCTCCGCTTGGGGTCCCGCCTCAAGATGGGTCGCAGAATCGCCGGACAACAATGGTTGTCCAGCGCGGGTGTTGGTGCGCTTGGTCTCGAGTACCCGACACAACCCGGCCTCGCGGGCATCACGGCTGGGACTCGCATCCTTGATATGCGGCCCCTGATCGGCAACCGCTTGGAGGTTGGCCGGGCAATCCCGGAGGCCGCGACCACGTCGAATCCATCGGTAGCGGTCAAGGAACCGCTTGGCTCACCCCACGGAACACCGCCGAATGGGCTCATCAGCGAGGACGCGGTTGACAGCATCGCCCGTCTGGAAAGCGCGTGTTCAGCTACCGATGGAGCACGGCTCGCTCACCAGCAGCCGTGCCAACGGGCCAGCTCTCACGCGCTCTACCGCGTTCATGCGACTCCGGACACCCCACCAGCCCCGCCGTACCCGTGCCGTCGCACGCCCTCCAGGGCAGGCGCATGATGAGACATGGAGCCGTTGGCACCCGATCTGCTCGGCCGGAACCCGCTCCGGCTCGAGCCGGTCACGGTGGAGACGAACACGCTCTCCTGGTTGCTCGACCCCGCCGACGCCGCCCTGCGCGCAAAGGTGCTGGTGGACCTCCTCGATCGCTCCCCGAGGGACCCGGATGTCCTCGAGGCGCGGCGAGCCATACCCTCCCAACCGTTCGTGCAGGCCGCGCTGCAGGGGTGGACGAGCGGCCGCGTGTGGGAGCTCGGCCCGTACCAGAAGTACCGCGGCGCAACGTGGACGCTCGCCTTCCTATCCGAGATGGGCCTACAAGCGGAACACCCCGTGGCCACCGAGGGGGCGGCGTATCTCCTGCGAGAGGCCCGGCCCGTGCGGCACTTGCGAGGCCACGAGGCCGCACCCCTCGCCGACGCCACACCGGTCTCCTGGATCTACCCGATCGCCTGTCTCACGGCCCGCATGATGGCGGTGCTGAGCCGGTTCGGGCTCGCCGATCACCCGGTCACCCGGGGCGCCCGCGCCACCCTGCTCCACCTCTACCGGCCCAGTCGGGGATTCGACTGCGGCGTGCTGGACCGCTCGTTGCTCCCCGCCTGCATCATGACGCTGCCCGAAACGCTCAAGAGCCTCCTGACGATCCCGACCGGCGAACGCACGGCGGCCGAGGCCGGCATGATCGACGACATCGTCGAGCTCCTGCAAGGTGTCGAGCTCTACCGCTACGTGCCGGCTCAGAGCCGGGCCTTCGCGGAGGCGACCCGCAACCTGACGCTCGAGCGGGTGCGGGCCGAGAAGGCGGCGTGGCTCGCCGACGGCCGGCTCGCCGACCGACTCGAGAAGCCCGGATGGCTGCGCTTCAGCTACCCGCACGGCTACAACGCCGACCTGCTCGAGGTGCTGTCGGTGCTCGCCGCCGCCGGAGCGCGGCGCAACGCGACCATCGACGAAGGCCTCGCGCTCCTGCTCTCCAGACGCACCCGGACCCGCCGCTGGAAGCAGACCGGCGGCCTGAACGGCAAGATGTGGGCTGACCGGGGGCAGAAAGGCCGGGGGGACGACCCGTGGATCACCTACCGGGCCCTGAGCGTACTCAAGGCGTTCGGGATGCTGGAAACGTAGCCGCGGCTGGCGGCCCGTCCGGTCCCCAGCAACGGTCTGTGCGCCCATGAACCCCGTATCGCAACGTGCAGCTTTCGCCGCGCACTTCCGCGCCATCGGCAACGAAGAACGCGCAACGAACGAGAAGCGCTACCTCAAGAGCGATCTCGAGTTCTATGGCGTACCGGTTCCCGTCCTTCGACAAACGGCGAAGCAGTTCCAACGGGCACACGCCAACCTGCCGCGCGACGAGCTCCTGGCCCTGGTGCGAGCCCTGTGGGACGACCCGCATCACGAACTGCGCATGCTCGGCATCGCACTCCTGGAACGCTACCGCGACCGGTTGACCGCAGCCGACATGACGTTCACCGAGACGCTGCTGCGGCGCTCCAACACCTGGGCGCAGGCCGACTGGCTCGCCACCAAGATCGCCGGTAGCCTCGTGGCGCGCTTCCCCGGCGCGAGACGAGCCCTTCCCACGTGGGCCCGAGACGAGAACCTCTGGGTTCGCAGGTCGTCCCTCCTCGCCCTGAACCCGCGACGCCGCCCGGATGATTTCGAGCTCTTCGCGCGCCTCGCCATCACCATGCTCGACGAGCGCGAGTTCTTCATCCGCAAGGCCATCGGCTGGGTCCTGCGCGAGACATCCAAGAGCCACCCCGATCTGGTCCACGGCTTCCTGACTGGGCACATCGACGAAGTCTCCGGTCTGACGCTACGCCAGGGTTCCAAATACCTACCGAGCACCCAGCGAGAAGCGCTGGCGCGGAGCCACAAGAACCGCTCCCAAGAGTAAGTACCGGATCCAAGCACCAGACCTGCCGTGGTCACGTCGTCCGTGAACTGCGCAGGGACACCGCAATCGAGCCCGCGGAAGGACCATCCCAAGCAC
>CAZIBD010000155.1:0-3287 GCA_964536935.1 uncultured bacterium
CCGATGTTCTGCACCGCCTGCTCGACCAGGTTGCTGATGATCAGGCTGTGCTGGTAGGTGCCGGGCGCATCGATGAGCAGACGCTGCAGCAAGGGGCTCGTCGGCGCCGACAGCTCCAGCAGGCGGTAATCGGTCAGGAATCCGAAGCCGGACTCGGCCAGGGGGAGCAGCCCGAGGGCGGTGATACCGGCGAGCACGCCGCCACCGACCATGAAGAGCGCGCCCAGCGCGGTTCCGCCCGCGGTCATGCCGCCTCCGACCAGGACCAGCACCACGAGCGTCGCGGCGCTGGCCAGCCCGCCGACCGCCCCCGCCAGGAGCAAGGCGACGCGGCTACGAACCGTCAACACCAGCAGGCACGCCACGACCGAGCCGATGAGCGTGCTTCCCAGAGCGAACATGGGGGCAAGGGGTACAAGCAGCCCCACCGCGAGCGCCATCCAGACGGCCCACATCAGGCCGGCGGTCTCGGAGACGAGCACCGCCACCACCAGCGGCAACAACAGCCCGAACAGGAAGCTCCCGGATGCCAGCAGCGCGAGCCGCTGGACCGCCACCACGGCAACGGTCAACACCACCAGGAAGGTGAGCTGAGGCATGGTCAGGCCCGGGGCCAGGTTGCGGCGCGCGTAGAGGAGCGGCGCGCTCAACAGGAGCGCCAGGAGGAGCGATCCGAGCAGGATCCAGAAGGTGCCCTTGAGCTGCGCGGTCCGCGCACTGTACAGGCCGAGCGCCTCCAGCACCCGCAAGTTGTCCTGGGTGAGGGGTTGCCCTTCGCGGACGATGACCTGACCGGCACGAAGCGACTGCATCACGGGTTGCACCGCCGAGGCGGCGGCCTCCCGTGCGGCCTCCGTGAGCTTGGCGTTGGGGACCGAGGTCGCCACCAGGTAGCGCTCGAGCAGCCTGCGCACCTCCCGCTGACGGTCCGCCAACGCCCGCTGCACCGCCTGGTCGATCAGGTTGCCGATTTGCGACTGCTTCACGCCGTTGGGATTGCTGTAGGCATTGACGACGTAATCGATGACCTGAGGCGACAGGCTGGACGAAGCCACCGCGCTCGTGACCAGGTTCTGGAGCTCGGGATCGCTGGTGTAGACGGTGCCGATCTGGGAGCGAGCAGCCTGCCGCTCCCGCTCCGTCGCGATACGGTCGATCACCTGGGTGTCGACCGGGGCCACGAAGGTTTGGGGGCTGACCTCGCCGGGTCTCAACGCGGCGGCGCGCCGACTCCCGTAGACGCTGAACAGGAGCGCGGTGAGGGCGGCCACCGCCAGCGCGAACAGCAGCCACACCCGCGGATCGCGAGCGCGTCTCCGCCTAGCCCTGCTGCTCATAGGCTCGGATGATCTGCGCGACCAACGGATGCCGGACCACGTCGGCCTTGCTGAAGGTGATGAAGGCGATCCCGTCGATCCCCTGCAAGATCGATACGGCCGTCGACAGGCCGCTCTGGACGCCGCCGGGGAGGTCGGTCTGCGTGGTGTCTCCGGTCACCACGACCTTGCTGTTGAACCCCATGCGTGTCAGGAACATCTTCATCTGCTCGGGGGTGGTGTTCTGGGCCTCGTCCAGGATGATGAAGGCGTCGTTCAAGGTTCGCCCGCGCATGAAGGCGAGGGGCGCCACCTCGATGGTGCCGAGCTCCAGGAGCTTCTCGACGCGATCGGCCGGGAGCATGTCGTACAGAGCGTCGTAGAGGGGCCGCAGGTAGGGATCGATCTTCGCCTGCAGGTCACCCGGGAGGAAGCCAAGGCGCTCGCCGGCCTCGACGGCCGGACGCGTCAGGATGATCCGCTTCACACGGCGGTGGGTCAGCGCCTCCACCGCCATCGCCACGGCCAGGTACGTCTTGCCCGTACCGGCGGGCCCGCTCCCGAACACGATGGGGTTGTCGAGGATGGCGCCGACGTAGCGTCGCTGTCCGGCCGTCTTGGGGCGCGCCCGTCCCGGCAGGTGGGCCTCCTCGGACGGTGCGGCCGTTGCGGCGCCGCCATCGGCAAGGCGTTCCAGGTCGCTGTGCTCGAGCTCCGTCAAGGACACCCGCCCCCCGCTCCGGATGGTGTTGATGAGCGATCGGAAGGTCCGGGCGGCTTCCTCGACCGCCCCCTCCTCACCGCTGAGACGCAACTCATCGCCGCGTGCGACCACCGTCGCGCTCAGGCGGCCGCGTAGGAGCCGGAGGTTCTCATCGTTCTGCCCGAACAAAGACAGGGCCTCAGCGGGGCTGCGGAGCTTCAGCGTGACCGAGGTCGCGATGGTACCCTCCAGCGCCGGCGCTTCCACGCCGGTTCGTCCAGGATCTCGTGCCAGATCAAGCCGCTCACGATGGCCTCCCGGTCGAAGCGCAGCAGACCCACGACGTCCAGTCTAGCGCCGACGGCACGCCCGGGTGGTCGCGCATAGGCGGCGATCGCCTCGACGAGCGCCTCCGCCTCCGCCTCGAGGTGGGCCTCGGCACGTGCCAGTCGTACCCGTTTGCGGCGCCGACGTGTTCCTGGGGCGGGCTCGGGGGAGGGCGCCCCCTCACGACGCGCGGGCGGCGCCTCGGCCGGCATCGAGGCAGGAGCAGGAGCCTGGGCGGGCGGCACTCCCTCGCGCCCGAGGCCCTGGTCTGCACGCTGCTCCCCCTGGCGACCCATCAATCCGCCCCCGAAAGGGTCCTCGGGCACCAGCGGTGGCCCCTGCCGTTGCGTCGACGCCTCACCGGGGACCGGCGCAGGCTCGGCGGCTGGATGCCCAGCGGCAGGGTGCTCAGCAGGGGAGCGCTCGGCGGGGCCGAACAGGTGCCCCATGGTCGGGGGGCCGGCCTGGCCTGGCGTCTCGTCGGCCGGTCGAGTGGACGCCTCGACCGCGGTCCCCTCGCTCGCCTCGCGCACCCGGCGCTGCGCTTCGGCGAGCCACGGCGGCACGTCCGCCTGGTCCGGCGGCTGCGCCGGGGCCGCGCCGCGCCTCGACGGCGGAGCGCCGCCCGTTCCCGCCCGGCCGCTCGATCGCCGGTTCCGGTCGCGCAGGATGCGCGACACCACCGGCAACCCGATGAAGAACACCAGGAACAGCAGGCTGAGGACGGTGTCCAGGCTCACGGCTCCTCGTCGCCCTCCAGGCCGGCTGCTCGCCCGATGTTGCCGCGCATGCTGGTGTCAGACTGGATGTTCTGCAAGTTGTAGTAGTCCATCACGCCGAGGTGGCCCTTCTGGAAGGCTTCGGCGATGGCGAGGGGAACCTCCGACTCGGCCTCGACCACCTTGGCGCGCATGGCCGCCACCTGGGCGCGGTTCTCCTGC
>CAZIBD010000156.1:0-2972 GCA_964536935.1 uncultured bacterium
GCGAAGCGCGGCTCCTCGAGCGCGCGCTGCAGCGCACCCCGGTCGAGCGCCCCGCCCTCGTCGAGCGGGATCTTGACCACCTCCGCCAGCGACTCACGCCACGACAGCTCGTTGGAGTGGTGCTCGTAGGGCCCCACGAACACGACCGGACGCTCCTCCGGCGTCAGCACCCCCAGCACCCGCTCCCGCAGGGTCGACGGCACGGCCAGGCCCAGGATCTCCTGCATCCGCTTGATGGCCCCGGTAGTCCCACTTCCGGCGAATACCAACCGGTAGCGGTCGTCGGCGCCGAGCCGCTTCTTGATGTAGGCGGTGGCCTCGTGGACGAGGTGGGTGGTGTACGCCCCGGTGGCGCTGTCCTCGGTGTGGGTGTTGGCGTAGAGCGGGAGCACGCTCCGGAGCAGGCGCTCCTCGACCGACGCCAGCGGCCTCCCCGAGGCGATGTGATCCGCATAGGCCATCCGCCGCTCGCCGAACGGCGTGCGCACACAGGCGTCCTCGCCGACGATGTCGCCCCGCAGCTCCTCCAAGACCGAGTCCTTCACGGTCCGTGCCTCCTTCCAACCGGCTTGCGCCGCCGACCTCCAGGACGCGACGCTAGGCGGCGCGTTCGGACGCCACGTAGGGCTCCAGCCGCTGGCGCAGCGGGCCCTTGGGCAACGCGCCGACCACCTGGTCCACCAGCTGCCCCCGCTGGAACACGAGCAGGGTGGGGATGCTCCGCACCCGGTACCGGCTGGCGGTCACCGGGTTCTCGTCGACGTTCAGCTTCACGACCTTCAAGCGCCCGGCCAGCTCCCGTGAGAGCTCCTCCAGCACCGGCGCCACCATGCGGCAGGGCCCGCACCAGGGGGCCCACATGTCGACCAGGACCGCTCCTGGGGCGTCGACCTCGCGCTGGAAGCTGTCGTCGGTACCGGTGACTAGCCAGGGCAAGGCTTCGCCACAGCGTCCACACGTCGGCCGGGTGCCGGACGGCGGCGCCTTCAATCGGTTCTTGGCCCCACAAGCGGGGCAGGCAACGATCCCTTGGCTCATGTCCCCAGTCTAGAGCGAGCCGGGTGAGAACGCGCCCCGAGTACCCTCGGCGGGAGCACCGGCCCCCGGGCTGCGTCTGCCCGCCGGATGCCCGGGAACCGGACCCGCAGCGTGCGCATGCGTGCAAGGCTGGGAGCACTGTGCACGCGTCCCACCCCACCCTGGCCGAGGCGCCATGAACCGACCACCCCTGAGCGTGGCGCTCCATCTGCTCCCACCGGCGTCGCTCGATGCGTCCGACGTCGCGATCGTCGTCGACGTGCTGCGCATGACCACCACCGCCACGGTGCTCGCCGAGCTCGGCCTCACCCGCCTGTGCGTCGTCGCCGACGTCGTGAGGGCGCGAGCGCGCGCTCGTGCGGAAGGCTCCCTGCTCCTCGGCGAGCGCGACGCCAGGCCCCTGCCCGGTTTCGACGGCGGCAACTCACCGCTCGAGTACACCGGCGTGGCCGTCCAGGGGCGTGCCGCCGTGCTGTGCACCACCAACGGCTCCCGGGCCGTGGAGGCGTGCGCGGGCGCCGGGCACGTGCTGCTCGGGAGCCTGCGCAACGCCCGCGCCGTGGCGGAGCGGGCGCTGGCACTGGCCACCGGTCGTGTCGTCCTCGTGTGTGCCGGCACCGAGGGCGCCCTCTCGCTCGACGATGTAGTCGCGGCGGGACGGATCGTCGAGGCGCTCGGCGAAGCCCGGGCCGGCATCGAGGTCGACGACGCGGCCCTGCTGGCCCGAGCGGCGTCGCAAGGCGACCTGGAGACGCTGCTGGCGGCCAGCCGCCACGGACGTACGCTCGTTCGCGCCGGCTTCGCCGGCGACCTCGTCGAGGCTGCCACCCTCCACGTCACCGATGTCGTGCTGGAGCGGCTCGACGGGTCCACGGACACCTTCAGTGCAGGCCGGGTGCAACGCGACGTAGAGTAGAGCGGCGCTCACGCGTACGCGCTGAACGCCGGAACCGGGAGGGGCACGACGTGTACGGACAGGACGAGGTCTCTCGTTGGCCGCGCCGCGCCATGGTGGCGGTGCATGCCCTCGTCACCGCGCTTGCCGCCTGGTTCCTGGTCGGCAGCGGGACCGCCGCGGTGAGCCACCTACTGGGCGTGCCGTGGGCGGCCGGCGATCCCGGCCGGCGCGCGCTGCTCCTGGCGTTCGGCATCCTCCTGTGGCTCCGCATGAGCGGCACGGCGCTGGTGCTGCTGAAGCGCCGCTTCCGCTGGAGCGAGATGGCCGTCGTCGGGTTCGGCGTGGCCCTCTACCAGCTCGGCTTCGCGCTGCTCGGCGTCGACTCCAGCCGTCCGCTGAACGCGCTCGACGTCCTGGCCGCCCTCCTGTTCGTCGGCGGAGGTGCGCTCAACACCGGCTCGGAGTGGGCCCGCCTGCGCTTCAAGGCGCGCCCCGAGAACCTTGGCAAGCTCTACACCCGCGGCCCCTTCGCGCTGGTGCGCCACCCCAACTACCTCGGCGACGTGTTGTGGGGCATTGGCTGGGCGCTCGCCAGCCGCTCGCCCTGGTCGATCGCGATCGTGGCCGGGGAGATCGCCGGCTTCGTCTTCGTGAACATCCCCCAGCTCTCGGCCTACCTCGAGCAACGCTACGGCCAGGCCTACCGCGACTGGGCTGCTCACACGGCACGCCTCGTCCCCTGGCTGTACTAGGACGGGTCGTGGCCCTTCGTGCCTACCCACGCGCCACCAGCACCCCGTGCGCCGGCTCGAGCCGCGCGCTGAAGTGCCGGAGCACCGCCGGCGCCTGCGCCAGCCGCACCCCGCGGATGCGGTCCTTGCGCTCGTTGACGTAGGCCAGCACCTCGATCAGGTAATCAACGTGGCTCTGGGTGTAGGTACGCCGCGGGAACGCCAGCCGCACCAGCTCCATGGGGGCGGGCTTCTCGCTGCCGTCGGGCTGCCGCCCGAACATCACCGAGCCGATCTCCACCGAG
>CAZIBD010000157.1:0-2930 GCA_964536935.1 uncultured bacterium
TTCCCGTCCAGGATTGGCCCATCAACTTCGCGATCGTTGCCCCGCACGCGCCAATTGTGCCAGCGATCTTGACCGACTATGCGTCACGAAAATGGGGCGCGACAGACACCATCCTCCCCACCCCTTGACGCTCGAGGCGCAGCGGCCGTAGACTTCTGACACCTGAATCAGTCGTCAGGTTGGACGGCCGGTCTCCGGCCGCCCGGCCCGGACCCGCGAAGGGGTGTCGTGTCCGACCTACCCAGACCCAGCACCGCGCGCGGCGAGGCGACGCGAAGCCGTCTGCTGGACGCCGCCGAAGCCGAGATCGCCGAGAAGGGGTTCAGTCGCGCCTCCATCTCCTCCATCACCCGCCGTGCCGGTGTCGGACAGGGCACCTTCTACCTCTACTTCCCCAGCAAGGAGGACGCGCTGCGCGAGCTGGTGCGCCACATGGGGCGCGAGCTGCGCCACGCTCTCAGCCGCGCCACGCACGGCGTTCAGGGGCGCGTCGAGATCGAGCGCCGTGGGCTGGAGGCCTTCCTGCGCTTCTCGCTGGAGCACCAGGACCTCTACCGCGTGGTCATGGAGTCGCAGTTCGTCGACGAGACCATCTACCGCGAGTACTACCAGACGCTGGCCGACGCCTACGCCCGCGGCCTGAGCCGCGCGCAGGACGCCGGCGAGATCCGCCCCGGCCACGCCGAGACGCAGGCCTGGGCGCTGATGGGGATCGCCCACTTCCTGGGGTTGCGTTACACCATCTGGGAGCAGCGCGAGGCGCCCGCCGAGGCCATGAAGACGGCGCTCGAGATGATCGTGCACGGCCTGGAGCCGTCGTGAGCGTGCGCTCCCCTCGCCGCTCGGAGCCCGCTGCCGGAATCACCGGACTGGCCGCGTACGTGCCCGCCGGCCGCATGAGCGCCGCCGCCATCGCCAAGGCCAGCGGCCTGCCCGAGTGGGTCGTGCGCGACAAGCTCGGCATCGTCGAGAAGGTGGCGCCCGGCGAAGGGGAGCACCCCGCCGCGATGGGCGCGTTCGCCTCACAGGAGGCGCTGGCCCGCGCCGGTGTCGACGCGGCGGACGTCGACGTCGTCATCTCCATCACCGAGGAGTTCAAGGAGTACCCGGTGTGGACCGCGGGCATCAAGCTCGCCTACGACATCGGCGCGAGGCACGCCTACGCCTACGACGTCGGGCAGAAGTGCGGCACCAGCGTGTTGGGCCTCAAGCAGGCCAGGGACCTGCTGGTGGCCGATCCAGACGTCGACACCGTACTGGTGGCGGGCGGCTACCGCAATGGCGACCTCATCGACTTCCGCGACCCCAACGTGCGCTTCATGTACAACCTCGCCGCCGGCGCGGGCGCGGCCGTGGTGCAACGCGGCCGCGGGCACGCCCTGCTTGGCTCGCACATCGTCACCGACGGAAGCTTCTCGCTTGACGTGCTGGTTCCGGTCGGCGGCACGGTGGCGCCGCTCCGCCCAGAGCGCATCGGCGACTACCGCCTGCAGGTGACCGACCCCGCCGGCATGAAGGAGCGGCTCGAGCCGCTCAGCCTGGACAACTTCGCCCTGGTGGTGCGCCGCGCCGTCGAGAAGTCCGGCGCCACCCTCGCCGACGTCGCCTACGTGGCGATGCTGCACGTCAAGCGCAGCGCCCACCTCGGCCTGCTGGAGCGCCTCGGCATCGACCCGGCGCGGTCGATCTACCTGGAGCACTACGGTCACCTGGGCCAGATCGACCAGCTGCTGAGCCTCCGCCTCGCCGAGGAGCGGGGCCTGCTGAAGCCCGGCGACCTGGTGGTGCTGGTCGCCGCCGGCGTGGGCTACGTCTGGAACGCGCTGTGCCTGCGGTGGGGCGAGACCGGCCCGAGCCGGCCCTACGGCGGCGACGGGCTGCGGGGCCGGGCGCCGTCGGCGCCGCGCACGCCCGGCCGCGGGGGCACGCCGTGAGCCTCGACCCGGTCCTCGGACCCGTCCTCGACATCGCCGGGCGCCGCGCGCAGCTCACGCCCGACCGGCCCGCCGTCTTCTGGCGGGGGCGCTGGCACAGCTACGCCGAGATGGACCTTCGCGCCGAGCGCCTCGCCGGCCTGCTGGCGGCGCGCGGTCTGGGCAAGGGTGACCGCGTCGGGATCCTGGCGCTCAACGACATCGCCCACCTCGACCTGGTCCTGGCCACCGCCAAGACGGGGGTGATCTACACCCCGTTCAACTACCGCCTGTCCGCCGCCGAGACGCGCGCCATCGCCGAGTACGTCCGCCCCGGCGTGATGCTCGCCGACACCGACAGCCTGGACGTCGCCAGCAGCCTGGACGTATCGGTGCTTCCCCTCGACGACTACGAGGGCATGCTGGTTCAGGCCCCGCCCACGCCCGAGCCGCCGTCGCTCACGGTCGAAGACATCCAGATGATCCTCTTCACCGGGGGCACCACCGGTCTTCCCAAGGGCGCCATGCAGCCCTACCGGCAGGGCTTCTTCAATGCGGTCAACACCATCCTCTCCTGGGGGCTGCGCGAGGACGACTGCGTGGTGCAGGCCACCCCCTGCTTCCACGCTGCGCTCAACGCCTTCACCGTGCCGCTCTACCACCTGGGAGCGCGTATCGCCCTCGAGCGGAGCTTCGAGCCCGGCGACTACCTGCGGCTGGTGGGCGAGGCCGGCGCGACCATCCTGTTCCTCGTACCGACCATGTACAAGATGGTGGCCGACCACGAGGCGTTCGCGTTGACCGATCTGAGCAACGTGCGCTGGGCCATCTCGGGCGGCGCGCCCTGCCCGGAGCCGGTGCAGCGCGCCTACCGCGAGCGCGGCGTGCGCTTCAAGCAGGGCTACGGCCTCACCGAGGCGGGCGTCAACTGCTTCGCGATGTCGCTGGACGAGGCCGAGGCACACCCCGCCTCCGTCGGCAAGCCCATCCTCCACGCCCGCGCGGCCATCCGCCGCG
>CAZIBD010000158.1:0-2709 GCA_964536935.1 uncultured bacterium
AAATCCGACCCTCCAGGATAACCGAGGGGTGTATATCGGCTGTCGGATGGATGTCCATACCTTCGCGTTGGTTCATTGTCTTGATCTCCTTATCCGGTGATGACATTTGGCGTTTCGCAACGCCGGGGATTGTGCCGGCGCGTGCGGCGCCGCCAAAGCAGAACAGCCAGGGGCCGGTCAGACCCCGGGCAGCGTGAACCAGAAGGTGCTCCCTTGACCGGCCTGGCTCTCTACGCCCACCCGGCCCCCCAGCCGCTCTACGATGCGACGGACGATGGTGAGCCCCAGGCCGTGACCTGCCGCGCGCGTCGGCTGGAGCCGTGTGAAGGGCGTAAACAGCCGGACGGCTTCCTCCGCCGTAAGGCCGGGGCCGTTATCGCGCACCCAAAAACGAAAGAAAGCCGGCGAGGCATCCTCCGGCGCTACCCGGCCGTCCGTGCCCTCCCCCGCTGCAAGCGCCTCGCAGCCCAGCGTCACACACGGCGGCTTACCTCCATACTTGATCGCGTTGGATAGGTAGTTCACCCAGACCTCGACGACCCAGGGCGCGTACCCGAGGGCTTGCGGCCATGACGGCGGCGCCGTGAGCGTCACGTCCTGGCCCACCACCAGTGGCGCGACGCGCTCAAGGGCGTCGTTGACCACGAAGGCCATATCGAGCGGCTCAACCACGAGTTCGGTCTGCTGTCGCGTGCGCGCGAGCAGCAGCAGTGCGTCCACGATCCGGGCCATGCTGTAGCCGCCCTCGCGGAGCATCTCCAGTTGCTCCTTGACGTCCTCAGGCGGCAGCGTATCGAGGTAGGAGAGCAGGACCTCGGTGTAGCCGATCATCGTCGAGAGCGGCCCCTTCAGGTCGTGCGCTACGGTGTGGGCAAACGCATCCAGTTGCTCGTTGCTGGCCTCCAGCTCGGCCATGTGGCGGCGCAGCGCGGCCTCCGCCTGCTTGCGCTCGGTGATGTCGCGGAGCACGATGACCCGTCCGAGACGTTGGCCGTGGGTGTTAAGCAGGTTGGAGACGCGCACGTCGTACGACTGCGAAATCGACGCGCGCTCCAGCAGGACATCGGCGTGGGTCGCCTCCGCCCGCTGCAGCAGCGACACGAGCGAGGGGAAGCTGCCCAAGGCGGTATCCATAGGCCGCCCGATCAGGTCTGGTGAGCGTTCCGCGGTCAGGCCGGTGAACATCGTCAGCGCCGCGGGGTTGAGATCGACGACCCGGTCGAGCCGGTCCAGCGTGATCACGGGGTCCGAGAGCGTATCCACCAGCGCCACCCGCGCCACGGGCTTGATATCGAAGAGCCGGAAGCGGAAGATGCCGACCGCAAAGGCCAGCCCCGCCAGCGCAAATCCCACCGGTGTGAAATCCTTCTGCAAGCCGGGGATCAGGTCCGTGACGTAGACGATATTGACGATGACGGGAATCAGCGCGCCGGCGACCAGCCAGCGCGATTGGTAACGGTAGAGCGACTGGGCGCGGAAGTGGCGGATCACGATCAGGAACGCGCCGAGGCCGACCAACGAGTAACCGAAGCTGGCGTAGACCCAGAACCACGGCCCGTGTTCAACGCGCATCGCCAGCAGACCGTTGACCGGCACGTAGGCCACATCGCGCCAGACCAGGCCGTGCACGCCGTTGGTCCAGGCCAGCGCGACCGTCGCCACGGGGATCAGCGCGATGGCCCAGAAGCCCGGCGAACGCAGCGCGTCGCCTGCGCCGGTATAGACCAGGACAAAGACAAACCACGCCGTAGGCGTGGTCGCAATGAAGAGATAGCTGATGCGCGCCCAGACCATCGTCATAGCCGGCGATGCGGCGATCAGCTCCAGGGTGTTGAAGACCAGCCACCCTGCGACGCAGGATATCATCACCAGCAGGGCAGCGATCTCGGGCACCTTGCGCTGGCGCCACGCGTAGATCAGGATTGCGCTGATGATGACCAGGGAGAGCGGTACGAGTAGGAGAAATGCCGTGTACTGCACGACGGTTCTGACTCCTTCCCTGAAGCAAAACGTGAAACGCCCTCCTCATTACGGATTGCGTTTCACGTCGGCTGGTCGCTCCTATGTAAATCGTGTGACGGGCGTGTCGCCCGCTGAATCCGCGGGCGGCGCAAAGGGCCAGGCGGGCTACATCATGGGCGAGACAGACTCGCCTGGGCGAGACAGACTCGCCTGGGCGAGACCAACTCGCCTAGGGGAGGCAAGCTCAGCTGGCCAAGCAACGTCTACCTGAGCGGCGAATCAAGCCAGGGTCAGCTGCTTGACCTCGCCATCGGAATAACCGACCAGAACGGGCGCCCCGGAAGCGAGCCCCTGGGGGGCGCACATAGCCGTCATACTTCCGGACGTCTGCTGCACCATCTGCCAGCGCTCCCCGCCGTCGCGCGAGAGCCACAATGCACCCTCCGAGAGCGCCAGGATATCGGGACGCTCCGGGAATTCGCGCCCCACGAGGAGGCCGTTGATCGGATCCGTGAGCACCTCCTCACCGAGGCGCCGCCACGTTTCCCCGTCATCCGAGGAGACGAGCAGCCCCTGGGTCTCGGTGCCCGCGAAGAGCGTGCGGTCCTGTGTGTAGCGCGGTGAGAGTGCCAGGCTCACGACCGGCTCGTAGCCGACCGAGAGCGCCACCTCGCGCCACGCACGGCCGCCGTTGGTGCTGCGGAAAACCCCACTCTCGACCCCCGCCAGCAGCGTCTCGTCCGCCGC
>CAZIBD010000159.1:0-2649 GCA_964536935.1 uncultured bacterium
GGATCTCGGACGTGACGCAGGTGTACCGGGCGAAGCCGGGGTTGAAGGCGTAGGAGAGGGCACCGCGCTCCAGCGGTGGCGCGGTAGCTAGATCCGTCTGTCTTCCTAGTGGGGCCACGAACAGCCCTACTCGGGCCCCTCATAGGCGCAGTGCTACCGTAGGCACCGATGGCCCAGAGCGTGAGCGTCCTCTTCGTGTGCATGGGCAACATCTGCCGCTCGCCGATGGCGCAGGGCGTCTTCCGCCGGCGGGTGGCCGAGGCCGGCCTGGCGGACCGCGTGACGATCGACTCGGCAGGCACCATCGACTACCACGCCGGCCAGCCACCCGACCCCCGCGCCATGGCGAGTGCCGCTCGGCGCGGGATCGACATCGCAGACCTGAGGGCGCGCGGCTTGCGCCTCGAGGACTGCGGGCGCTTCGACCTGATCCTGACCATGGACCGCGGGAACTACAACCGCGTACTGCGGGTGTGCGAAGGTGTTCCCGAGGGCGGCTGCGAGGTGCGCATGTACCTCGACTTCGCCGCGACCCGGCGCGAGCTCGAGGTGCCCGACCCCTACAGCGGCGGACCCGAGGGATTCGAGTACGTGCTCGACCTCATCGAGTCGGCGTCCGAGGGTCTGCTCCACGAGGTGCGGCGGCGACTGGGCGAGGCGGCGCCGTGACCCGGCTTGCCCACGTGTGGCCAGCCGGCGGAGCCTGAACGTGGGCCCGGGCGAGATCCGGTCGCGGATCGCGGAAGCGCTCGGCGCCGAGGTGGTACAGGTTGCGCCGCTGAGCGGCGGGCAGGTCGGTGAGGCGCTGCGATGCCGGCTCGAGGACGGCCGGAAGGTCGTCGCCAAGACCTCGCCGGGCACGCCGCTCGAGGTGGAAGCCGCCATGCTCCGCTACTTGAAGGCGCACAGCACGCTCCCGGTGCCAGAGGTGCTGCATGTCGAGGACGGCCTGCTGGTGTTGGCGTTCGTCGAAGGCTCGTCTGCGGTAGGGCCGGCGGCCGAGCGTGACGCGGGGCGGCTGCTGGCCGAGCTGCACGGGGTGGGGGCGGAGAGGTTCGGGCTCGAGCGCGACACCCTCATCGGGCCGTTCCCGCTCGACAACACCTGGACGGCGTCGTGGCCGCAGTTCTATGCGGCCCGGCGCCTGCTTCCGATGACCGCGGCGGCGCACGCGCGGGGGAGGCTGCCCACTGCCGATCGGCTGCGCGTGGAGCACCTGGCGGAGAGCCTCCCGGGGCGCTTCGACGCCGACCCAACGCCCTCCCTCATCCACGGGGACGTGTGGAGCGGCAACGTGCTGGCGAGGGGAGACCGGATCGCAGCCTTCCTCGATCCCGCGATCTACTATGCGCACGCGGAGATGGAGCTGGCCTTTGTCGACCTGTTCCACACCTTCGGAGAAGCTTTCTACGAGGTCTACAAATCGGTCCGGCCGATCGAGCCGGGGTACTCGCGCTGGCGCAGGGATCTCTACCAGGTGTTCCCGCTGCTGGTGCACGTGGCGCTGTTCGGGGGCTCGTACCTGACGGGATTGAGGGCGCGGCTGGAGCGGCTGGAGGTGTAGGGCCGGCGCCTGGGCGTTCGTCCGGGACCGCGCCGTGTTGGGGCATCGCTCGCCAAACAGCGCCCCGCCGGTGGCCAACGGCACCTGACGATCACCCCTTAAGGCTGCTTCTTCCGACCTGACCTGGTTCGGGGGTCGCCACCGCGTTGGGCCGGCGGGGCAGCGATGAGCGTACCATGCCGCCAGGAATTCTGCGGGATCGCGGTTGCACCGGGGCTGCTCCTGATTAAGCAGGAAGGTCGGCCAGCAAGTCGTCGGCTATTCGTGTAAGAGTACTGTGACAGACTAGTGTCTAGCTTCCAACGTATGAAGGGAGGTGCGTCATGAGGGGACGCCAGGGATTCACGCTCATCGAACTCCTGATCGTCATCGCGATCATCGGAATCCTCGCGGCGGTGATGATCCCGAACCTGATCGGGGCCCGCAATGCAGCGGAGTACCGCGCCGCACAGATCCATACTAAGAATGTGTACACGGCCGGGCTTGCCTACCTGGCGGAAAGCCCGAGCCACACGCCGATCACCGGAAACTGCGCGTCGGGCTACTTGGCTGGCGGGTACGCGGTCCCTAATCCATCGGACCCGAAGATCGCTACGTGCGTCGTGTCCAATATCGCGGGCGGTCTCGAGGTCACGACGACCATGGTGGACGGGAAGGTGATCACGTACCCGTGAGCCGGCAGATGTGGCGACGGTCACGGCAATGTGGGAAATCTGTAAGAGTCCCGTAAGGCCCCAATGCTACGCTCGAACGTGACGCGGAAGGACACCGTGTCGGACTCTATCGGACGCCTGATCATCATTCATCCATCATCAGGGTCCAAGGCGAAAGGGGCGCGTCATGCGCAGACGTAAGGCACAAGGCTTCACCCTCATCGAGCTGCTGATCGTGATCGCGATCATCGGCATCCTGGCCGCGGTCCTGATCCCGAACCTTCTCGGGGCTCGCCGCGCGGCACAGGACCGGGCGGCCCAGGCGTTTGGCAACAACGTGTACACAGCGTTGAGTGGGTACATCGCTCAGGACACGACGCAAACCGCCAGCACTGCCCTTTCGGCGTTCGGGCTGAGTAATGGTGGTAGCTG
>CAZIBD010000160.1:0-2588 GCA_964536935.1 uncultured bacterium
CCTGAGCGTCGTCGGCCTTGGCCTGCACCACCTGGTCGAGCTGCTTGGCGGCGGCCGCGTACTCACCCTTGCGGTACAGCGCGCGACCGGCGATGAAGCGCGCCTGGGTGAGCTGCTTGTCGCTCTTGAGCTGACCGAGGGCGGCCTGCGCGTTGCTGAGGGCCTTGTCGGTCTGGGCGAGCTGGTCGTAGGCCGAGGCGAGCGCCAGGTGGACGTCCCCGTTGTCGGGAGCCAGCTTGGCGGCCTGCTCGAGCGGCCCGAGCGCCTGCTGCGTCTGCCCGCCCTCGAGGTAGCTCACCCCGAGGTTGTACAGCGCCTGCCACGACTGCGGGTCCGCCTGCGCCGCCTGCTGGAACGACTGCGCTGCTTCGGTGTCGCGCCCGAGGCTCTTCTGCAAGGAGCCGAGCTTGACGAGGATGTTGGCCTTGGCGCTCTGGTCGCCCGCCGCGTCGGCCTTCTTGAGGGCGCGGTTGAGGGCGAACATGGCGTAGTCGATCTGCCCCTGCTTGACGTAGATGTCGGCGATCAGGGCGCTCACGCGGTAGTCGTTGCTGCTCGCTTCCAGCTTGGTGAGCTGGGGCAGGGCGTCCAGGCCCTTGCCCGCCTGCTCGAGCGCCTGCCCGCGCTCCAAGATCAGGTCGGCGTTGCCCGGGTCGAGCTGCAGCGCCGAGGCGTAGGCGTCGGCGGCCTTGGCGTAGTCGTTGGTGAGCTCGAGCTGCCCCGCCAACCCCAGGTAGGCGTTGATCTTGTCCTTGGTGGTGGCCCCCGAGTCGACGGCCTTGATGGCGGCCTCGAAGGCGGCCGCGGCGTCCTTGGGACGCCGTAGCTTGGCCAGCGTGACGGCGCGATTGAAGTGACCGTCGAAGCGTTTGGGATAGAGGCGCGTGACCTCGCTGAACTCGAACAGCGCCGCCTGGTAGTTGCCGTTGGCGTACTCGGCGAGGCCGAGCCCGTAGTGGGCGTCGCCGTTGCTGTAATCGATCGAGATGGCCTCGAGGAAGCTCTGCTTGGCGTCGGCGAACTGGCCCGCCTTGTACTGCGCGTTGCCGAGATCGACCCAGACCGTGGCGTTGTTCGGGCTGGCCTGGGCCTTGGCGCGCAGATCGGAGATCGACGGTTGGGCCCACGCCGCCGAAAGCACAAGCAACAGGGCGAGGGACGCGAGGAGACCCCTGCCCAAGCCCCGATTGCACGTCATGCTCATCATGCCAGCCTCCAGATCGCTGCGCCTACCTACCCGCATAGACTGCGTGCGAAACGATAATTCCGCTGTCCACTGTAGTATGCGTGCCCGCTCCGGCCGTGTGAAATCCCCCACGAGATAGGCCCGTCAGGGTGGGCAAAAACGCGCTCAGGGACGCGCCTCTCCGATAACGGCGGGACCGTCGGCCGGCCCCCCGCCCCCCTCGGTGAGGGCGAGCTGTCCACAGGCGCCCCCGGCATCGCGCCCTCGGCTGAACCGCACCGACACCGGAACCCGCAGGCGCTCCAGCTCGGCGCGGAACCGCTCGGTGGCCGCCGGCGTGGACTCCCGGAAGCCCGAGCCGGGCCACGGGTTGAACGGGATCAGGTTGACGTGGCTCTTCAAGTCGCGAAGCAGGCCGGCCAGCGCGCGCGCTCGCGTCACGTCGTCGTTGACCCCGCGAAGTAGCGTGTACTCGATGGTGACGCGCCGGCCGGTAGCCTCCTGGTAGGCGCGTACCGCCCCCATGATCTCGTCGATCGGGTGGGCGTGGGCGGTGGGGATGATGGCGCGGCGCGCCGCCTCGTCCGGGGCGTGGAGGCTGAGCGCCAGGACCAGCGGCAAGCCCTCCCCCGCCAACCGCAGGATGCGACTCGGCAGCCCCACCGTGGAGAGGGTGATGCGCCGCGGCGACAGGTCGAGCCCGTCCGGCGCCACCAGCGTCCGCACGGCACGGAGCGCGGCGTCGTAGTTGAGCAGCGCCTCCCCCATGCCCATCAGCACCACGTTGCGGATCTCGGTCGGCGAAACCCCCTCCGCAGCAGCCACCACCAGCACCTGTCCGACGATCTCCGCGGCACTCAGGTTGCGGCCGAAGCCCAGCGCGCCGGTGGCGCAGAAGGCGCACCCGGCCGGGCACCCCACCATCGACGACACGCATACCGTCTTGCGGTCGGCGTACGGCATGTACACCGCCTCGGTGCGCTGCCCGTCGGCGAGCCCGAAGAGGTAGCGCACCGAGCCGTCGCGCGAGGGGAAGCGGCGCACCGTCTCGAACGGCGAGATCCGGAAGCGCTCCGCCAACGCCGCGCGAAGCGAGGCGGGAAGGTTCGTCATCGCCTCGAACGTCTGGGCGCCTTGCCGGTAGAGCCATTGCGCGAGCTGGGCACGCCGGTAGGCGGGCTCTCCGTCCGGCAGCGGCAGCGCGCCAGGCGCCAGGTCGTAGAGGCTGGGCAAAGGGTTCGGCATCGCCCGACAGGGTACCGCGACCCCGGCGAGCACGTCCGGGCGACGGCGACGGAACCGCTCCCGACGCACCCCGCCTTCGCGCCGGGCTATCATCCAGGCACGACAATCGACACCGACGCCCTCTCGTCCATCCCGGGGAGACGACGCATGGCTCCAC
>CAZIBD010000161.1:0-2502 GCA_964536935.1 uncultured bacterium
AGGGGCACATTCCTCTTGCTTGGCGGCGGTGGATGTGCCCTTCGTTGTGGTGGGCCGGAATGGCCTCTCAGGCGGGGGTCGGTGGTGTGCGCTCCGAAGGCGGGGTGCGACAGGGCAGCCGGACCTCAACCACCCCCTTCGACGAGGAGCTCCTCGACCACGTCGCCCCGCAGCAGACCGCGGAAGACGCCGTCGATGTGGAGCTCTTCGGCCGGGACGCCGAGGGTGGGGTAGACCGGGTTGTGGGGGCGCAGCCGGTACCGGCGAGGCTCGGCACCGCGCCACTCGAGGTACTTGAGGGTGGTCTCGTCCTCGCCCACCCGCACCGCGCAGATCTCACCGGAGCGGTGGGGCGGGGTGCGCTGCAGGAGCACCACGTCACCGTGCTCGATGCGGTCGGCCATGGAGTCACCGCGGACGCGCAGGGCGAAGTGGTCGGGGCGGTCGCGCAGGGCCAGGTAGGCCTCGGGCTCGGGGTAGCTGCCGACGGGCACGCCGGCCGCGATCTCGCCGAAGAGCGGCACGCCGACGACCGGCCCCAGCAGCGTGACCCGCGGGCTGCGGCCGGGGCCGCGGCTCTCGATGCGCACCTTCCCCTTGGCCTCCAGCGCGCGCAGGTGCTCGCGGAAGGTGGGGTAGCTGATGCCGAAGCGCCGCGCCAACGCCGCCAGCTCCGGAAGTCGGCCGTGCCGCGCGTAGGCGGCGTGCAGGGCCTCCAGGATCTGCAGCTGCTTGACGGGACGGGGGGGCATGGCGTTCCTCGCTCTCGTTACCCTCTATTTTTGAGGGTAACCTCAGCATAGGAGCGCGGCGGGGTCCTGTCAAGCTCCGGCGCGTGCGTCCGAGGGGCCGCCGACGGCTCGACGCCGGCGGCCTAGACTGGACCGCGATGCCGTCGCTCGAGACCAAACGCCTGCGGCTCCGGCGCCTCGCGCCCTCCGATCTCGATCCTCTGGTCGAGCTGGATGCCGATCCGGAGGTGATGCGGTACTTGAACGGAGGCGTACCCACGCCACGCGCAATCCTCCGAAACGAGATCCTGCCACGCCTGCTGGGCAGCCATGCCCGCTTCCCGCACGCCGGTTTCTGGGCGGTGACCTCCCCGACCGACGGCACCTTCCTAGGCTGGGTCGGGCTCGAGGCGCGGCCGAGCGAGGGTCGCCTCGAGGCCGACCTCGGCTATCGCTTCAGGAGCGAGGTCTGGCACCGGGGCTACGCCACGGAGGCGGCACGTCCCTTGATCGACCGGTTCTTCCGCGAGATCGACGGGCACAGGGTCTATGCCACCACCTACGAGGGCAACCTGGCGTCACGACGGGTCGCCGAGAAGCTGGGCATGACGCTCGTGCGGCGCTTCCGCTTGACGTCGGAGCAGTAGGAGCGTCCTGCCACCCACGCCGCCGGGGCCGGTGAACCCTGGGAGGGTGACGAGCTCGAGTACGCCGTTCTTCGAGCGGCCTGGTTGAAGCGAAGCAAGCGCCCCTCCCCCTGAGGTTCGAGGGCGTGCACGACCGCCCTGCCCCCGCCCCCGCCGGAGGCGGCGACACGGCCGCCCACGCCGGGCCCGCGTAGCATGGACCCGTGGACCGTGCCGCCCCTTCACGTCCAGACCGCCCGGCGGCCGCGCCGCACCCACCCGAGCTCGAGCCGCTGGCGGGGCTCCTCGAAGGGCGAAGCGTGCTGGTGCTGTCGGGTGCGGGGATCAGCACCGAGTCCGGCATCCCCGACTACCGCGGCCCCGACAGCATCCGGCGCAAGGGCTCGCCCATCACCTACCAGGAGTTCGTGAAGAGCGCGGCCGCCCGACGACGCTACTGGGCGCGCAGCTTCCTGGGCTGGCCGGCGATGCGGGCCAAGCATCCCAACGCCGGCCACCGCGCCGTGGCGCGGCTGGAGGCTGCCGGTGTGGTGCGCGGCCTGCTGACCCAGAACGTGGACGGCCTCCACCAGGCCGCGGGAAGCCGGCGCGTGCTCGAGCTCCACGGCGCCCTGGCGTGGGTGCGCTGCCTGAACTGCGGCCGGCTGGAGTCGCGCGACTCGTTGCAGCTCCGGCTGGACCGCCTCAACCCGGACTTCGCCGCTCAGCGGGCGGTCATGGCCCCCGATGGCGATGCCGACCTCGACGCCGGCGCCGAGGAGGGCTTCCATCCCGCCGGATGCCGCGGCTGCGGGGGCACGCTCAAGCCCGACGTGGTCTTCTTCGGCGAGAACGTGCCGCGGCCCCGCGTGGCGCGGAGCTGGGCCATGCTCGATCGGGCGGAGGCGCTGCTCGTGCTCGGCTCGTCGCTCACCGTGCGCTCCGGCTACCGCTACGTCGTGGCCGCAGTCGAGGCAGGGAAGCCCGTCGCCATCGTCAACGACGGCCCTACCCGCGGCGACGGGGACGCCACGCTGCGCCTCGACGGGCGCCTCGGGCAGGTGCTGCCCGCGCTCGCCGATCGTCTGCTCGGGCGCCAGCCGGACTGAGCGGCGTCGCCACCGCGCTCAGGTGCGATGCGCCCG
>CAZIBD010000162.1:0-2484 GCA_964536935.1 uncultured bacterium
ACGCTCCGTGCTTGTCGGCGATGCGATGGACGATGGGGAGCGCGCACTCGGCCCTCCGTGAGCCGTCGAGCGGGACGAGAAGCCGCCGGTATCGCACGTCGTCCGCGCCGTGCGGCGCATCGGTGAACGAACGAATCAACAGCAAGGGCACGTGAACGCCGAGAATCGCCTTGTGCGCCACCGCGCCGAGCTCGAATCCCGTGACCCCGGTGCGGCCATGGCTCGCCAGGGCGACGAGGTCGACGCCCTCTTCGTGAGCATGGGTGATGATGCAGGTCGCCGGATTCCCCTCGAGGATGCGGGTCCCGACGGAGACGCCTCGTGCTGCCAAGCGCTTCGCGGCTCCGGCCAGGTACGATCCCGCGGCGTCGTGGTGCAGTTGCCACTCGACCGGATCGGTCGGCTGTACGTGCCCTGCGGTCGTCGGGATCTCGAGCACGCGGACCAGCGTGACCCGAGCGCCGCTGAGCTCCGCGATCGCTGTGACGTGAGGCAGCACGGATTCGGCAGCGAGCGATTCGTCCAGTGGGACCAGGATGTGCTCGAACATGGTGTTCCTCCGTGACGCCAGGGGCCCGGGATCGCGCTCGGAGGGCGCCGTGTGGGGCGGGCACCGTTGGGACGACGCGAATCCCGGAGGGCCACGAGGGCTCGAAGAGCGCGCCTCCCATGCTTCGGCGCCGGTCCCTCGCGCCTCGGGCGGCTACGCCGTGCACAGCTGGCGCTGCAGCCTCCGCAGGACCTTCTCGCGGTACATCGCCCGGTCGGCGTGCGCGAGGAGCGCGTCCAAGGTGGCGCCGTCACGGGGATGATGTGCGACGCCGAAGCTCCCTTGCAGGCTGAACGCCTGCCCGTCGATGGGGAGGGGTGTGGCCAGGCTCCTTCGTAGGATCCGCACGACCCGGGCAACCTCATCGGGTGAGGCCTTGGCGAGCAGGAGCACGAACTCGTCGCCACCGACGCGCGCCAGGAGGTCGCTTTCCCGCGTGTGACGCAGCAGATGGGAGCTCACGAGGCTCAACGCCTTGTCGCCCGTGGCATGACCGAGTTGGTCGTTGATGGCCTTGAAATCGTCGAGGTCGAGGTACACCAGGCCGGCCTGCCAGCCCTGGCGTCGGGCGAGGGCCAGCATGTGGGCCCCTTCGAGCAGGAAGAAGCGCCGGTTGGCGAGTCCCGTCAGGTCGTCGTGATTCGCGCGTTCGATGAGATCGGCCTCGAGCGCTTTCCTGGCGGTGATGTCGCGCTGGGTGACGACCCCCCCGGGGCGCCCGTCTCGAAGGGGGACCACGCTCAGCTCGAACCAGTTCGTCCCGAGAGCCGGGCGGAGGCAGTACTCGCTATCGAACCGTGGGAGGTTGCCGGACAGGACGTCGGCGATGCCTGCGTGAAGCCGGTCGCGAACCTCCCCGGCGACGCCGTGGCTGACCGGGAAGACGGCCTGGTAGGGCTGGCCGACGCTCTCCCCGTGCCCCGGGCGCTGGCTCCGAAGGGCGTGCCGCCAGGAGGCGTTGGCCGCCACCAGGGTGCCGCGGCCGTCCAGGATCAGGATGTGCTCGGGAAGGGCATTCAGGACGTCCAGCAAGGACACATCGTTCAGCTTCACGGACTCACCCTTCCAGCTCGACATGTCGAAGACGTTCGCGAGGCGTCGAGATCCGATGAACGATCGACGTTGCGCCCGTATGGCCCCGGGAGCTACTCCATGACGAGGATCATGATCTCCTGCAACATGTCCCTCGAGACCGACTTCGTCGTCGATTCGGCCATGTTCCTGGCTCTGGCGACCTGTATGACGGCCTCGTCGTACACGATCCAGAACGCATCGTCCCCGTCCAGGCGGGCATCGCGCACGGCTTCGTAGAGTGGCCTGAGGGCCTCTGCGACGGTCCGACACAAGGAAGTGGCCGCCGGGTCCATCAGGCTCGCCTGACCTGGAAGGCGCGCACCAAGAGGAGCGCCACCGCGACGATCACGAGGGCGTGGATCGCCCCGCCGAGGGTCGTGGACGTGACGAGCCCCAGGATCCAGAGGATCATCAGGACCACCGCGATGCCTACAAGCATGAGCTTCCTCCTTTGCTCGCGCTTCGGCGCGGACCTGGAGCCGGTGTCTCGGCAAGCGGGGCGGTGTCGCCCTCCGCCCGGCGGATTGCCGCCTGCCGCGGTGGAAGAGGTAGCACGAAGAGGGGGAGAGGCGGGCGCTTTTCAGCCTACGGCCGTAGCGGGACGCTCGACAGAAGTCGGGGACCCACGCTACCTGGGGTCGTGACCCCACCGTCGGCGAGTGCGCGCGTGAACGGCGTCGGAACCTCGCAGACCGGCCGGCCTATCATGGAGCCATGGCCGAGCGAAGTTCCGTCTCCCGCGCCCGCAGCGATCGGGCGGCCACCGGCGTTCAGGGCCTCGATGCCGTGCTGAACGGGGGGTTTCCCCGTGACTGGATCTACCTCGTGCAGGGTGCGCCGGGGACCGGCAAGACCACCCT
>CAZIBD010000163.1:0-2471 GCA_964536935.1 uncultured bacterium
AGTTCACCACGTACAGGCTGCTCGCCTCACGATCCGCCTCGAACAGCACCTGCCCGGGCTCCAGCGTGCGCGTCGGAAGAGCCAGGCCGCGCGGCACGATGTCGGGCGATTCGCAGTTCGTGGGCGTCTCCAGTGTTTCGAAGGTATCGAGCATTCCGTTCCTTTCGATTCGTCGATGCGTCCTCTGCGGCGTTCTATGTGGCGTTGGGAAAAACGCGTCCGACCCTACGGACGCGGGCAAAGCGAATCAACTACAAAAACTATAGCAGGTGGTCGGTCCCATGTCTACCCCTCCCGCGTTCGAAGACCGGGCACAATCACCGTCCCAGACACACTTCTCTTCATGCCGGCGCGTCCCACACGCGACGCGGCGGACGTCGCGGGAGTCGCCCGCCGGGGCGGGCGGCGAGAACGCGGTTGACAGCACCACGCCCCCCACCTTACCATTTAAGGTAACGTGAAGGAAGAGCTCTCCCCCACGCAGCGCAAGGTCTACGACCGCCTGCGCGAGCACTACCGCCAGAGAGGCGCCATGCCCGAGCTCTCCGCGTTCGCGCGGGAGCTGGGCGTGCACTACGTGTCGCTCAAGCAGCATCTCGAGGCGCTCCACCGCAAGGGGTTCCTGGTCTTCGAGAGTCGCGGTCGCGGTCGGTCCCCCCACCTGGCGCTGCCGGCCGTGGCCACGGGGATCCCCGTACTCGGCGGCATCCCGGCGGGGCCGCTCAGTGAAGCCTTCGCCGAGGCCGAAGGGTACCTCCCGCTCACCGGGCTACCGGACGGCGCCTTCGCCCTGCGGGTCGAGGGCGAGTCGATGGCCGACCTCATCCAGGACGGCGACGTGGTGCTGTTCAGCAAGCGCCAGCCGCAGCGCAGCGGAGAGATCTGCGCGGTGCGGGTGGAGGGTAGCGACGTCACCCTCAAGTACCTCGACCGGCTCGCTCCGGGGCGCTACGCCCTGCGCCCGCACAACCCCGGCTACCCGACCGTCGAGGTCGCGGCCGAAGACCTGGTCATCGACGGCGTCTACCGCGGGCTGTTGCGCGGGGCGCTGGTCGACGTGCTGCTCGAGCACCCCGACGCCCCCTGACACCCTGCCACCACCCCGGTCGAGAGCAGGGGGGTGCCGGCGTGCGACGCAGCGTTCCTCGAACGGGCGGAGCGGCGCGCCCCTCGGCACGACCGCGACCCCAGCCCAGGGGCCGGCCTGCTAAGCTCGCCGCGTGACGGTTGGCACGGCCCCGTCGTAGCTGTCCACGTCGACGCGAAAGGAGGGGTCATGCCCTTCGACCCCATCGAGCACCCACACCGCCGCTTCAACCCCCTCACCGGCGACTGGGTGCTTGTTTCGCCCCACCGTCTTCAACGCCCCTGGCAGGGGCAGACCGAGCACACCGCCGAGGAGCGGAAGCCTCGCCACGACCCGGCGTGCTACCTCTGTCCGGGCAACGAGCGCGCCGGAGGCGCGAAGAATCCGGACTACGACGAGACCTTCGTGTTCACCAACGACTTCGCCGCGCTGCTCCCCGACGCGCCCCGCGCGCCCGAGCCCGACTCCCAGCTGACGCGTCTTCGCGGCGTGCGCGGCACCTGCCGCGTGATCTGCTTCTCCCCGCGGCACGACCTGACCCTCGCCGAGTTCGACGTGGCCGGCATCCGCCGGGTGGTCGACCTGTGGGCGGCACAGACCGAGGAGCTCGGTCGCACCTGGCGCTGGGTCCAGGTGTTCGAGAACAAGGGCCCACAGATGGGGGCCAGCAACCCGCACCCGCACGGCCAGGTGTGGGCGCTCGACGCGGTGCCTTCCGAGCCCACCCGGGAAGACGGCCGGCAGCGCTCCTACCTCGCGGAGCACGGCACGCCCTTGCTGCTCGACTACGCCGCGCTCGAGGCGGAGCGCGGGGAGCGCGTGGTGGGCCAGAACGAGCACTGGCTCGCCGTCGTCCCGTTCTGGGCGGTATGGCCGTTCGAGCTCCTGGTGCTGCCGCGAAAGCGCCGCATCCCCCGGATGCCCGACCTCACCAGCACCGAGAAGGACGCCCTCGCCGAGCTGCTCAAGCCGATGCTGGCGAAGCTCGACAATCTCTTCGAAACCTCCTTCCCGTACTCGTTCGGCTGGCACGGCGCTCCGTTCGGCGAGCAGGAGCTCGGCCACTGGCAACTGCACGGCCACCTCTACCCGCCGCTGTTGCGTTCGGCCGACGTGCGCAAGTTCATGGTCGGCTTCGAGATGCTCGGCGAGCCGCAACGCGACCTGACGGCAGAGCAGGCGGCCGAGCGCTTGCGGGAGCTGCCCACCGAGCACTACCGGGAGCGTGCGTGAGCCGAGCATCCCCGCCGGCCGTGGAGGCCGTCTTCCTCGAGCGCTTCGGCGAGGCGCCTGCGGCCGTGGTGCGGGCGCCGGGCCGCGTCAACCTGATCGGCGAGCACACCGACTACAACGACGGCTTCGTGCTCCCCATGGCCATCGACCG
>CAZIBD010000164.1:0-2330 GCA_964536935.1 uncultured bacterium
ACCACCGAGTCGTGTCCGATCGAGCCGTAGAAGGTCACCACCGTGTGGTCGCCGACGCGCGCGTGCGCGCCGACGCTGGCGAAGGGCGCGATGATGCACCCCTCCCCCACCCGCGCCGCGGGCGAGACGTAGGCGAGCGGGTGGACGACCGTCAGGAAGGTTGCACCCTGGGCTGCGAAGCGCTCGGCCAGCCGCTGCCGCACCCTCGGGTCGCCGATGGCGATGAGCAGCCTGTCGGCCGGCTCGGCCCGGTAGCTCTCGATGTCACCGAGAACGGGTACGCCCAGGCCGAAGGACTCGAGGTCCACGGGCGCGTCGTCGAGGAAGCCCTTGACGGCGTAGCCGGGGTTGCCGCCGTACGTGTCGCGCACGTACTGCAGCACCTCACGCCCGAAGCCCCCGGCGCCGAGGATGACGACGTGGTTGACCTCCGCCTTCGCCGGCGATGCGGGGCCGGGACGGGACGCCGGCCCCGAGGTCGGTGTGCGGGCCACGGTCCACCTCCCCTACGGCACGCCCGCGGCCGGGACGGCCCGGTGGGCCGGCAGCCGCCCGAGCACTCTGGCGTAGAGCGCCTCGTGCTCGGCGAGGACGAGAGACTGGTCGTATGCCTGTACGCGCTGGCTGGCCCTGCCGGCCATGCTCGCGAGCGCTTCCGGCCGTGCCACGGCGTCGGCCAGGCCGGCCGCGAGCGCCTCGACGTCACCGGCCGGGACGAGCATCCCGACGCCGTCCTGGAGGAGGTCGCGCACCCCGCGGATGTCGCTGGCGATGACCGGCGTGGACGCGCTCATCGCCTCCAGCACGGTCCGAGGCAGACCCTCGCGCTCCGAGGGAAGAGCGTAGAGGTCGGCCGCGTGGAGAAGCTCCGGCACGTCGTCCCGGTACCCCAGGAGGTGGACGCGCCCGGCTACCCCCAGCTCCCGCGCAAGCTCCAGGGTGGCGGCCTCGAGCGGTCCCCGGCCCGCCAGCACCAGATGGGCGCGGTCGCCTTCCAGGCGCGCGAAGGCACGCAGGAGATCGGCGTGGCGCTTGCCTGGATTGAACTCGGCGACCATCAGGATCACGAACGCATCCGCCGGGACCCCGATCGACGCGCGCAGACTGGCACGCAACTCCGGCGGCGGTGGCGCCGCGTAGGCGGCGATATCGACGCCGATCCCGGGAACGAGGTGCACGCGTCGGGGGTCGATGCTCCCGAAGTGGAGCGCGGCCCGGTAGTCCTCGGAGTTGATGACGATGAGCTCGTCGGTCCAGCGGGCGGCGAGCTGCTCGGCCGAACGGTAGGCCAGGTTGGCGAGCGCGCCGCCGCCCCGGTAGAAGTGGAAGCCGTGCGCCGTGTACACCACCTTGCAGCCATTCGGGCGCGAGCTCCTCAGCGCCCAGCGCGTCACGAAGGACGCGACCGGTGTGTGCACGTGGACGATGTCGTAGCCATTCGCGGCCACCAGCGAGCGCACCCGGCGCGGCTCGAGCAGCAGGTTGCGAGGCGCCGCCGGGTTGCGCGACCAGCCGATGTCCCAGGCGTGGTCGAAGGCGCTCCTCACAACGCCGTTGGCGCTGGCCCCGCGCGCCAGCACATCGACGCGCCAGCCACGGCGGTGGAAGTGCTCGGCGTGCGGCAGCAGGAAGGCACGCACGAAGGCCTCGATGGTCGAGACGATCAGCAGGCGGGGCGGGCGGCCCATGGCATCACCCGCTCCATCGCCGCAGCCGGGCGCTCGGCCGGCTCGGCGCAGGAGGGGGCGTGCCGCGTGAACCGCGGTGGCATACCTGCCACGCACGCTCCCACCGGTGCTCGAGACACGCTGCGGCCGCCTTCCCCGCACCACCGAACGCGCAGCGGCTGAGGGCGGAGACGAACCTCGGCGCACAAGCCATCGGATCCTCCCAGAGACCCCATGGATATTGTCCTGCATCGCCGATGGGGCTCGCGGTGCCGCTCGTACGGCCCGCCCTGTGCGTCACGGCAGCGTGGGGCGCAAGGCGACGGCGCCGCCGCTACTCGACCGCCACGCTCAACCGCAGGTAGTTGAGCCCGCTGCCGCTCTTCCAGGTGCCGGTGTTGGCCAACCGGATGCTGTAGCGCGGGTCGCCCCGCAGGTGGGGCGACGCGTCCGGCAGCTCGAGGTACACGTCGTAGAAGCCCGCGGGCGTATCGGGCGGCAGCACCGCAGCGACGTCGATGGTGGCGCTCTCCCCGGGCGCCGGCAAGAGCTTGCGGGCGTCCTCCGCGACCGTCACCGTCACGTCGGCGCCGCCGGAGATCGGCTTGAGCACGATCTGCAGCGGCCGCGGGTTGTACAGCTTGCCGAAGCCGGTGTTGGTCA
>CAZIBD010000165.1:0-2265 GCA_964536935.1 uncultured bacterium
CTTGTTCCTCACCGCATGGCCCGATAGACTCGGGCCATGCGGCGTTTGTTGCTGGTCCTCGCTGCGGTCGTCGTGGTCGGCTCGACGGCGGCCGCGCAGATCTGCGTCTCCGACCTTCGGGGCGCCCTCACGGACCTCAGCACCGACCGCCCGGCGACCGGCATCGATGCCGCGCTGGTGCTGGAGCGGGCCGTCAAGCTCGTCGAGCCTGCACTGCCGAGGATGGTGGTGGTGCACCAGATCCCGGTGCCGAAATCGTCCCTCAACTACGACGACGTGCTCTACCTGGCCGAGCGGCGCGTGCTGCCGGCGAGCTGGCGTCCGGGCAGCATCGACGCCGCCACCTGGCAGACCATGCTCGACCGCTTCCAGAGCTGGTACAAGGTGGCGCCCTTCAAGGTGCACGACCCGAAGCGTGTGAGCGACATCCTGCTCGATGGCGCCACGGCGCTCGAGCGCGTGTCGAAGGCGATCCGGCCGGCCGCGCTGCTGGCCTCCGATCCCAACGACCCCAAGCGCATCGCGTTCTGGGCCATCATCTGGAACTGGACCGTGTACCCCCGGCTCATCGTGCTCCACCCCCGCAGCGACGTGACGCTCGCGAACGGGCCCGAGGCGGCGCTGTCCCACATGGGGGACTGCGCGGTGCACATCAGCAGCTACATCCTGGCACCGGCCCAGGACGCGGCACGGCTCTTCCTTGCCACGAACCAGTCGCGCATGTACGTGGTCGGCAGCGTGCCGAGCGGCGGCACGAGCTGGCCGAAGGAGGTGCCGACCGGGCAGGAGGTCGATGCGTTCGCGTTCCGGAGCCCGCTGGTGGCGAAGCTCGACACCTACGCCGCCGTCTTCGACGGGCCGAAGGTCGGGTTCCGAACGGTCCTGGGGCTGCTTCCCAAGCTGCACACGAACATGTCCCCGACGCGCTTCCTCAGCTACATGAAGACGCCCTAGCCGGAGCGGGGCTCACCGGCGCGCGTCGAGACCGCGGTTGATGGCGTCGCGCATGGCGGCGGCCGCCGCGGCCGCCCCCTCCGCCAGCTCTCGTTCGCTCTCGGCCGGCAGGTAGGTGAGCGAGCGGCTGGCGTTCACCACCGCCCCCAGACCGTTGGCGTCGAAAGCGGCGGCCACGTCGTCGGCGCCCGCGCCCTGGGCTCCGTACCCGGGCACCAGCAGGACGGCGGCGGGGAGGCGTCGGCGCAGATCGGCGAGGGCCTCGGGGTAGGTGGCGCCCACGACAGCGCCGAGCGCGGTGTAGCCATCGGCGTCGTGCACCAGCTGCTCCGCCCGCTCGGCCAGCCGCTCCGCGAGCGCCTGGTGGAGCGTGCGGCCGTCATCCAGCGTCAGGTCCTGGAGGTCCGCACTGCCGGGGTTCGACGTCTTGACCAGCACGAACAGGCCACGGCCGCCGCGCTCGGCGGCCTCGAGGAAGGGTTCCAGGGTGTCGAGCCCGAGGTACGGGTTGACGGTGATGGCGTCGGCGGCGAGTTCGGTGTCGGCGAGGTAGGCGCGGGCGTACGCCGCCGCCGTGCTGCCGATGTCGCCCCGCTTGGCGTCCAGGATGGCGGGAAGACCGAGCTCGCGTGCGGTCCGTAGCAGGCCGGCCAGGGCGCGCAGGCCGGGAAGTCCCAGCGCCTCGAAGAACGCCGACTGCAGCTTGCAGCAGGCGATCGCCTCATGCGACGCCCGGAGGATCGCCGCGAAGCTGCGCTCGACCGCCTCGGCGACCCGGTCCGCGTCCTCGCCGAGCCGTCGCGGATCGGTGAAGGGGCTCATGGCGGGGCGCGGGTCGATGCCCAGGCACACCCGTGACCCGGTGTCGCGGATACGGCCGTGGAGGCGCGGCACGAAGTCCATGCGGCGCCCAGCTTAGCAGAGGCGGGGGCCGGCCACGCTAGGCGGCGGCCCTTCCATGGCAGTGCTTGTACTTCTTGCCGCTCCCGCACGGGCAGGGATCGTTGCGGCCGACCTTCTTGTCGACATGGATGGGCCGGGTGGGCCCGCCCTCGCCGCCCTGGCCGACGCCCGGCTGCGGCCGATCGGTGCTGTACTCCACCGAGGAGGGGCGCTCCTGACGGTGCTCGAGCCGCTGGTCGGTCTCGACCTGGACGCGGAAGAGCAGCTTGGCCACGTTGAAGCGGATATCGGCCTTCATCTCCTCGAAGAGGTTGAAGCCCTCGAGGGCGTACTCCTGGATGGGGTTGCGCTGCCCGTAGCCGCGCAGGCCGATGCCCTGGCGCAGCACGTCCATGTTGTGGAGGTGCT
>CAZIBD010000166.1:0-2116 GCA_964536935.1 uncultured bacterium
CCTTGAGCACGATCTCGGTGGCGGCATCGTAGAACAGCCGCTCGTCGAACGGATCCGACGTGTACTCGTCCAGGTAGGTGAGCTTGGCGTTCGGCTCGACCACCACCAGGGTCCGACCGAGCCCCACGCCGCCGCGGTCCGCGGTGGTGAAGGCGCCCAGCGGCAACGCCACCTCGACGCCCTTGGGAACGTACACGAAGGTACCGTTCTCCCACAACGCCGAGTTCAGCGCCGCGTACTTGCTCTGGGTGGCGTTGACGACCTTGTACAGATGCTCGCGCACCAGCCCCTCGTGCTCGCGAAGGGCGCTGCGCAGGTCGGTGAAGATGACGCCGTGCTCGCCGATCTTGGCTTCGTGGTGAACCACCTGGTTGCCCTTGTGGACCAGCACGCCCTCGGCGTCGGAGTCGGTGATCCGCATGCGGATGCGCTCCGACACGGACGTATCGGCCGGGGCCTGCACGCGCTCGAGCCCGTCGAGCGCGAAGCGTCCGAGCTCGGTATAGCGCCACCGTTCGTCGCGCGGCGTCGGGAACGGTTGCGCCTCGTAGCTTCGCAGGGCGGCGCGGCGCTCGTCGGCCAGCCACTGCGGCTCGTCGTAGCGGACGATGATCTCCTCGACCGCGTCGGCCGACAGCGCGGGGTTGTCTACCAATGTTGCCATGGTTCCAGGCGGCAGCCTTCGACCCGGCCCCGCGCCAAGGCGGGGCCCGTGGGTGCCCGGCTGCTCAGCCGACGCTCCCTTCCATCTCCAGCTCGATGAGGCGGTTCAGCTCGACCGCGTACTCCAGCGGCAGCTCCTTGGCCACCGGGTCGAGGAAGCCGCGCACGATCAGCGCCATGGCCTCGTCTTCGGCCAGCCCGCGCGACATCAGGTAGAAGATCTGCTCCTCGTCCAACTTGCTGACGGTGGCCTCGTGCCCTACATGGGCGGTCTTCTCGTTGATCTCGATGTAGGGGTAGGTGTCGGTCTTCGCCACCTCGTCGAGCAGCAGCGCGTCGCACTCGACGTTGGAACGGGCGAACTCCGCGCCCTCGTAGATCTGCACCAGGCCGCGGTAGCTGCTGCGGCCGGTTCCCTTGGAGATCGACTTGCTGACCACGCTGCTGGTGGTGTGCGGCGCGGCGTGGATCATCTTGGAGCCGGCATCCTGGTGCTGGCCGTCACCGGCGAACGCGATGGAGAGCACCTCGCCGTGGGCGTGCTCGCCCACCAGGTAGCAGCTCGGGTACTTCATGGTGACCTTGGAGCCGAGGTTGCCGTCGAGCCACCCCATCGAGGCCCCGGCATGGACCACCGCCCTCTGCGTCACCAAGTTGTAGACGTTGTGCGACCAGTTCTGGATGGTCGAGTAGCGCACGTTGCTGCCGTCCTGGGCGATGATCTCGATGACACCGGAGTGGAAGGAGTCGGTGGTGTAGGCGGGCGCCGTGCAACCCTCGATGTAGTGGAACTTCGACCCGGGCGCTCCGATGATCAAGGTGCGCTCGAACTGCCCGATGCTCTGGGCGTTGAGCAGGAAGTACGCCTGCAGCGGCACCTCCACCTCGACGCCCTCGGGCACGTACACGAACGAACCGCCCGACCACACCGCGCTGTTGACCGCGGCGTAGTAGTTGTCCTCGGGCGGCACCACGGTGGAGAAGTACTCCTTGAAAATCTCGGGGTGCTTCTTCAAGCCGGTGTCCGTGTCGAGGAAGATGACGCCCTTCTTCTCCCACTCCTCCTTCAGCTTGTGGTAGACCATCTCCGACTCGTACTGAGCGCCGACGCCCGCCAGCACGCGCTGCTCGGCCTCGGGCACGCCCAGGCGCCGGTAGGTCTCCCGTACTTCCTCGGGGATCTCGTCCCAGCTGTCGACGGTGCCCTGGCGCTCCGTGGGGCGGATGTAGAAGTAGATCCTGTCGAAGTCCAGCCCGCTGAGGTCGGGACCCCAGCGCGGCGGCCCCTTCTTCTCGGCGATCTCCAGCGCCTTCAGGCGGAACTGGAGCATCCACTCCGGCTCCTCCTTGAAGTAGCTGATCTTCTCGATGACGCGCCGGTCCAGCCCCTTCTCGGAACGGTAGAAGTACGTCTCCGGAAGGCGGAAGTCGTACTGCTTGGTGTGCTCCATGC
>CAZIBD010000167.1:0-2025 GCA_964536935.1 uncultured bacterium
GGCGATCGATGCCTACCTGGCGTCGGTTGGGGAACGCTCGCCCCGTAACGTCACCGACCTGCATGACTGGTTGGTGAGCGAGCATGACTACCCAGGCAGCTTGAGGAACTTGCAGCGCTACGTCCGCAAGGCCTTCCCGTCTCCGCCGCTGCGGGCCAGGCGTCGCGTGGAGACGCCGCCGGGCGCGCAGGCGCAGGTGGACTGGGCGCACTTCGAGCGGGTGCTGGTCGCCGGGCGCGAGGTGAACCTGGTGGCGTTCAGCATGGTGCTGAGTCACTGCCGTGCCGACGCCATCGTGTGGAGCGCGTCGGCGCAGCAACTGGCGTGGCTGTCGTGCCACAACGAGGCGTTCCGGCGGCTGGGCGGGGTGCCGGCCACGGTGCGCGTCGACAACGTGAAGACCGCGGTGGTTCGCGGCGCCGGAGTGTGGGGCGAGCTGAACCCCACCTACCGCCGCTACGCCGAGAGCGTGCGCTTCCACATCGATGCCTGTCCGCCCAGGAGTCCGGAGGCGAAGGGGAAGGTGGAGCGCCGCATCCGCGAGCAGCGTTTCGGCTGCAATCCCTACACGCGGCACTGGAACGACTTGGCGGAGTTGCAGGCGTGGACCGATGAGCGCGCCGCGCTTCGCTGGGACAGGCGCACCTGCCCGGCGACCGGCACGAGCGTCAGTGAGGCGCACCGCTCGGAGCTCGCGGCGCTCACCCCGGTGGGGGTGCTGCCCGAGCCCTTCGATGTCGCTGTGACCCGGCGCGTGAACGTGGATTGCACCGTGAACTTCGAGAGCCGCGCCTACAGCGTGCCCTTCGCCCATGTGGGCCAGCAGGTCGAGGTCAGGGGCTGCCACGGCGTGGTGCAGATTCTGGCCGGCGCCAGCGTCATCGCCGTGCATCCGCGCGGCACGGCCGAAAGGATCCTACTCAGCCCCGAGCACTTCGAGGGGGCCGCCACCGCAGCGGTGCTGCGCCCACAACCGCTCGGGAAGATGGGTCGGAGGTTGGAGGAGATCGCCAGGATGAAGCCCGAGAACAGGCCGCTGGATCTCTACGCCGCGCTGGCCGAGGCGGCCGCCGATCGTGAACGGAGACGCGCATGAAACAAGCCCAACCCAAGGTCGACTTGGATGCCACCGGCCTGCGCCTGCAGCGCGTCGGGCTGGAGCATGCCGCCGAGCTCCTGGCGGAGCGGCTGGCGGACGCCGTGAAGAACGAGGCCTCCACCCATGCCTTCCTGGACCGCCTTTTGGACGACGAGCTCGCCTTCCGGGAAGAGAGGCGCATCCGCACCAGCCTCAGGCTCTCCGGCCTGCCGACCGGCCAGACGCTGGGCAGCTTCGACTTCGCCTTCCAACCCAACATCGAGCGCAGCCGCATCGAAACGCTCGCCACCTGCGCCTGGCTCAGGGGCAAGGAAACCCTGCTCATCCAAGGACCGCCAGGAGTCGGAAAGTCGCACCTGGTCGTAGCTCTCGGCGTGAAGGCGGTGGAGAACGGCTTCAGCGTGCTGTTCACCCGCCTCGAGGAACTCCTGGCCAGCATGCGCAAGGACGCCGACCTGCCCGCCGCCAAGCTCCGCTACCGCAAGTACCTCAACGTCGCGCTGCTCATCATCGACGAGGTCGGCTTCGAACCCATGACCCGCCAAGAAGCCAGCCTCTTCTTCCGGCTCGTGAGCTACCGCTACGGCAGAGGCAGCATCCTCATCACCACCAACAAGGGCATCCGCGACTGGCCCGAACTCCTCGCCGGCGACGAAGTCATGGCCACCGCCATCCTCGACCGCCTGCTGCACCACAGCCACGTCTTGAACATCAAAGGCCGCAGCTACCGCCTACGCGACCTCGAACAAGCCGTGAGCCTCCAACCATGACCCCCCACCTCGTAAAGGTAGATGTCGCGTTAACTCGTGAGACTGGATATCGCTTGACAGTAGGTGACGTCCGCCAGCCACACCTGGTTCACTCGGGTGATCTCCATCCCGCCCAGCAGATAGGGGTAGATCTTGTGCCCGGCCCCCACGCCCGGC
>CAZIBD010000168.1:0-1898 GCA_964536935.1 uncultured bacterium
AGCGCATCCTCGTTTACGGTGCCACCCCGGCCGATGTTCACCAGCACGGACCCCTCCTTCATGCGGCCGATCCGCTCGGCGCTGAGGAGGTCGCGGGTCTCGTCGGTGAGCGGCACCGTCAGCACCACCACATCGGAGCCGGGGAGGACCTCGTCGAGCGCGTCCGGCCCGACCATGCGGTCGACGCCGGCCGCCTCCTTGTCGGGGTTGCGCCTCAGGCCGGTGACGCGCATCCCGAAGGCTGAGCCCAGCTCGGCCACGCGCCCTCCGATGGCGCCCACCCCGATGACCAGGAGCTCCTTGTCGAAGAGCTCGAAGGGGCGCACACGATCGAACCCGTGCCAGCGCCGCTCGCGCTGCGCCAGCACCGCGTCGGGCAGCTCGCGCGCGAGCGCGAGCAGCGTCGCGAAGACGTGCTCGCCGATCTGCACGGCGTGGATGCCTACCGCGCTCGTCAGCGTGAAGTCGGCCTCGACCAGCTCCGGGTGACGGCGCAGCCAGTCGGCTCCGGCCGCCCACTGCTGGAACCACCGCAGCCGCGGCATGTCGGTGAGCAGCTCCCGTGGAGGGAAGCCGATGATGACCTCGATCTCCCCGGCGCGCGCCCGCACCTCGTCGCGGTCCCGGGTGACGACCAGCTCGTACTCGGGCGCGGCGGCACGCAAGCGCTCCTCGACGCCCTCGGGGATCCGTTCACGTTCGATGGCAAGGAGCAGAACGGGCATGGCGCAAGGATAGCCCCTGCCGCCTACCCCTCTTCGATCTCGGCCTGCAGGCTCGGCAGCACCACCGCGAAGCGGCTCCCCCGGCCCGGCGCGGAGCGCACCGACACGCTGCCGCCGTGCGCCTCCACGATGGTGCGGACCACCGTCAGGCCGATGCCGCTCCCGCCGGCCGCGCGGCGCCGCGTGTAGTAGCGGTCGAACACCCGGCGCTGCGCCTCCTCGTCCAACCCCGGGCCGTCGTCGACCACCTCGAGGTGGACCTCGGAATCGCTGCCCGTCACCCGGACGCGTACGCCCTCCGGACGGCTGGCTGCCTGGAGAGCGTTCCGCACTAGGTTGCGCACGACCTGTGAGAGCCGTTGCGGGCTGGCCAGCACGCGAGCATCGCCGCCTCCCTCGACGACGACGCCCGGGTACTCGTGGGCCACGCGCTGCGCCAGCTCGGCCAGATCGGTCGCCTCAAGGTCCACCGGGCGCTCCAGCTCGCCTCGTGCCAGCGAGAGCAGGTCCTGGGACGTGTAGAGCAGCTCTCGCGCCGCGTCCCGGGCTGCCTGCACGTGCGGATCGCGGTCGCGCTGGGCAAGCGCATCGAGCTGTCCCGCTACCACCGACAGCGGTGCGGCCAGCTCGTGAGCGACCTCCGCCAGGGCGTCCCGCTCCGCCTGCTGCCGCTCGCGGATCGCGTCGAGCGCGCGCCTCAGCGCGTCGTACACGCGTCCCACCTCATCCTCGCGGCTCGTCACCGCCGTGAGGTGCGGGTCGCGGGGGTCGAGCCCGTCGGCCTGCACGGCGAGCTGCCGCAGGGGTCGCAACGTACGCCCCAGGATGAGCAGCCCCGCCAGCATCGCCGCCACCGCGATCAGCGCCCCCGAGGTGAGCAGGCTGACCCGCAGCGTCCGACGCGCGGCCAGTGCGTCGGTGATGTCCATGCCGAGCCTGACCGTGCCCAGCGTGGCACCGCCGACGAGGCGCCAGGGCGCCGACACGACCATCAGGCTGCGCCCGCCGACCTTCACCACGGTGGCCGCGCTCTCGAGGGGCAACGGCTTGGGATGGCCCGTCGGGATGGCCACGACACCGCCCCGCGTCACGAACTGCAACGTCATCGCTTGCCCCGGCGTGTCCAGAAACTGCTCGCCGAGGGCCCCCTCGTGGAGCAGCGTCTCCACGCGG
>CAZIBD010000169.1:0-1744 GCA_964536935.1 uncultured bacterium
CCCTGACCAGGGACAGGAGGCTGTCCCTGAAGCGCTTGGTGATGTCGGGATGCTTCTCGAGGGTTCGCTGGTTGTTCTGGGCGAACCGGAGCCACGGCCCGAGGCGTCCTTGCAGGAGTTCGGTGATGCGCCTCAGGACTTCGCGGCGTACCTCGGTCGATTGGGGCTGCGGCTGGTCGTCCACCCAGCGTAGGAGCTCTTCGACCGGCTCTCGCTGTTGACTGTCCACCACCGCCTCCAGCAGCGCTTCCTTCGATGGGAAGTGGTAGTACAGGGCCGCCTTGGTGATCCCCAGGCGTTCGGCAACCTCGCGCAGGGCCGTCTGCTCGTAGCCCTTGTCGTTGAACAGCTCGAGGGCCACGGCGACCGCTCGCTCGCGCGTGTCGGTGCGGCGAGGACTCATGCCGGGGTCGGTGCCGCGCAGGTGCACGAAGAGGCTACGGTTCCCTGCCGATACCCTACTTGACGGTAAGTAAGGAAAGCTCCTATCATCTCTCCGATCTTGTCACCTACCGGGCGGCAAGTAAAGAGGGTGGACGGGAGCGGATCATCTTGAACGCACAACGCTCGAGCACGACTGAGAGTGCGGACCCGCGGCGGTGGTGGGCGCTTGGGGCGCTTACCTTGCGCGGGCTCGTCTTCAACATCGACACGACGGTCCTCAACCTCGCGCTTCCCACGCTCTCTTCGTCGTTGCATGCGTCGACGGCGCAGCTGCAGTGGTTCGTGGCCGCCTACACACTGGTCATGGCGGCCGTGATGCTGCCGGGCGGGCTGCTCGGCGATCGTTTCGGCCGCAAGCGTTTCCTCGTTCTCGGCATGGCCGTCTTCGGTGTCGCTTCCTTGGCGTGCGCCTACGCGCCCAGTCCGGCGGTATTCATCGCCGCGCGCTCGTTGGCCGGTCTGGCGGCGGGCTTCACGATGCCGCTTGGGCTCGCGATGGTCAGGACGCTGTTCGATGAATCCGAGCTGGCCACGGCAACGGCGGTCTTGATGGGGGCGACGATGGTGGCGGCGCCCGTGGGGCCGCTCCTGGGCGGCTGGCTGCTGGCCCACTTCTGGTGGGGCTCGGTGTTCCTCATCAACGTCCCGATCGTCGCGCTGGGCCTTGTGGGCGCCATGGTGTTCTTGCCCGAGACCCCGGTGGGCCGGCGGGGCTCCTTCGACGGCGTGGGCGTTGTCACCTCGAGCGTTGGCCTCGTCGCCGTCGTCTACGGCGTCATCGAAGCGGGGCAGCGCGGCTGGCTCGTCGCCACCGCGTTCGCGCCTCTGGCTGGAGGCCTGCTCGTGCTCGCCGCGTTCGTGCTCTGGGAGGTGGGGTCCCAGCGCCGGGAGCGGCGCGGGTCTCTTGTGGACCTTCGGCTGTTCGGATCGGCTGGCTTCACGTGGGGCACCATCCTGCTCACCCTGATGACGTTCGCGATGTTCGGCGTGACGTTCATCGCGCCGCAGTTCTTCCAGGCGGTCAGGGGCTTGGGTCCGCAGGCTACGGCGGTTCGGTTCCTTACCCTGACGGTTGGTGTCGTCGTAGGCTCCACCATCGGAACGCAAGTCCTTCCGCGGCTCGGTACGAGGATTGCGGTTGGCCTGGGGTTCGGCCTGCTGGCGGCGGGGCTGCTCACGGGGGCTGCTACTGGGGTTGGCGCCGGCGACGTCTACGCGCTTGGTTGGATGACGGTTGTCGGGGTTGCCGTCGGGTTCGTGATGCCTGCGGCCAACGCCGTCGCCCTGGCTGCCCTGCCCA
>CAZIBD010000170.1:0-1681 GCA_964536935.1 uncultured bacterium
AACCCTAGCGGACGCCCGAGACTTCGCCATGCGAAGCGGCGTTTCCCACGCCATCGTGGCCATGCCTGAGCTCTCACCCGAAGCCCTTGCCGCAGTGGTGGAACAGAGCACCTCGGTATTCCGGCGCGTCCAGTTCGTCCCGGAACTCCCCGGCATCCCCACCGAAGATGTCTTCGCCAGTGAGCTCGACGAGATGCTGGCCTTGGAGATCAGAGGTGGGCTGTACGCTCCGGGCAACCGGGTCGCCAAGCGCATCATCGACCTCCTGGGCGGCGTGGTTCTCACCGTGCTGACCTCCCCCATCCTCCTCGCGCTCGTCATCTGGGTGCGGCTGGACAGTCGCGGGCCTACCTTCCATCGGAGCGAGCGCGTGGGTCAGGGCGGAAGTACCTTCCGCTGCTTGAAGTTCCGGACGATGCATGTTGACGCCGAGGAACGTCTGTCCGAGTTGCTCGCGTCGGACCCCGACCTTGCCAACGAGTACGCCACATACCACAAGCTCCACAACGACCCCCGCATCACGCGGGCTGGCCGGTTTCTTCGGAAGACGAGCCTCGATGAGCTGCCGCAACTGCTGAACGTGATCCTGGGGCAGATGAGCCTGGTCGGGCCCCGCCCCTATCTGGCTCGCGAGATGCCGGAGATCGGTAGGTTCGCCGACATCCTCTTCCGAGCGAAGCCGGGCATCACAGGCTTCTGGCAGGTCTCCGCACGCAACGAGGTCACCTTCGAGGAACGTCTGAAGATGGAATCGCACTACGTGCGCAACTGGTCGATCTGGTGGGACATCATCTTGCTGGTACAGACCCCCGGCGTGGTCCTCGAGGGGCGCGGCGCGAAGTAGTCGCCGTGCGATACCTGGCGCGGTTCCCGTGCCGGACTGCAGTACACTAACCCCGGTGAGCACCCACGCCCCCGCCGCCCCGCGCTCGCGGCAACGCCGCGCGCTCGGCCTCGTGAGCGGCCTGACCAAGCCGCTCTACTGGCTGTACGAGCGTCGGTTGCTGCGCGTGGTGAAGGCGTCGGCCCACCTGCCTCGGCACATCGGCATCATCATGGACGGCAACCGCCGTTTCGCGAAGGCGCTCGGGGTGGACCTGGCGGCAGGGCACGACTTCGGCGCCACCAAGGCGCACGAGGTGCTCGACTGGTGCCTGGAGCTGGGCATCCGCCACGTCACGCTGTGGGGCTTCAGCACCGAGAACCGCGGGCGCAAGCCCGACGAGGTGGCGCACCTGCACCGCATCTTCGGGCAGCAGGCGCGCGAGCTCCTCACCGACGAGCGCATCCACGCCAACCGGGTACGCGTGCGGGTCATCGGCGACATCGAGGACTTCCCCGAGGAGTCCAAGGACGCCCTGCGCACCATGGAGCAAGCCACCCGCGACTACGACGGCATGCAGGTCAACGTCGCGCTCGGCTACGGCGGGCGCGAGGAGATCGTGGCGGCGGTTCGCAACCTGCTCACGGAGAAAGCGGCCGCCGGCGAGGACCTGAGCGCCGCGGCCGAGGAACTCAACGCCGACGCGATCGGCCGGCACCTCTATACCGCCGGTTCGCCCGACCCCGACTTCGTCATCCGCACCTCCGGCGAGGTACGGCTGTCGGGCTTCCTGCTGTGGCAGAGCGCCTACAGCGAGTTCTACTTCTGCGACGCCTTCTGGCCCGAGTTCCGCAAGCT
>CAZIBD010000171.1:0-1587 GCA_964536935.1 uncultured bacterium
CTGCTTGTATCGTGCCGTGCGCGTGCCGACACACCAGCTGCGCACACCCTACCTGCTGATCCTGATCTGGCTGCCAGTGATGTTGATTCCGAATATCCTCGGCGCGCGAGGCGTACCGCACGCGCTGCGGTCGATGGGGCTGATCCCTGCCGTATACACTGTCCCAGCCCTGGGACTGACCACTGCCATTCAAGCCCTCGCCCGGGCAGCCGCACGCGTCAAGGGCACGACAGCCCAGGCGGTGCCCCGGTGGGCCGGCGCGCGCCGGTCCACCGGCCCCGGGCCGGATCCCGGGAACCGTATGCCCCCTCTCCTGCCCCCCTCGCTCCCATGGACCTGACCCTCCTCGCGCAGGGGCTCGTGTCGGGCGTCCTCTCCGCAGGGCTGTACGCGCTCGTCTCGGTCGGCCTGGCCCTGGCCATCGGTGTCATCGGCGTGATCAACTTCGCGCACGGCGAGTTCTTCATGATCGGAGCGTTCCTCGCCTACCAGCTCTTCGTGAGCCTGGGCTTCGACCCGCTGCTCTCCCTTATCTTCGTGGCGCCCGCGCTCTTCCTCATCGGCGCCGTGATCTACCAGTCGACTATCCGCTACGTGCTGGAGGCGCCGGAGCTGAACCAGATGCTGCTCACCTTCGGCCTCTCGATCGTGCTGCAGAACCTGGCGCTGCTGATCTGGGGCGGCGACCCGGTCTCGATCAGCGGCGCGTCCTACCGCTCGATCGGCTACAAGGTGGCCGGCATCAGCATCGGCGTGGTGCCGCTCGGCAGCTTCGTCATCTCGCTGGTGCTCGTGACCCTGCTCTACACGGTGCTCGCCCGCTCGAAGCTGGGCCGCGCCATGCGGGCGGTGGCGCAGAACCGCGTCGGCGCCAGCCTGGTGGGCCTCGAGGTCAACCGCATCTACCTCGTCGCCTTCGCCCTCTCGGCGCTGCTCGCCGGCATCGGCGGCGTGATGATCGCCGTCATCCAGTCGCCCACCCCCACCGTCGGCTTCGCGTTCACCTTGAAGGCGTTCGCCATCGTCGTGCTGGCGGGCCTCGGCAACATCCGCGGCATCGTGTGGGCCTCCCTGGCCGTCGCGGTCTCGGAGTCGCTGGTGGCCACGCTGGTCCCCAACGGCGACGCGCTGCGCAACGCTGTCTTCTTCGCGATCATCTTCATCGTGCTGGTGGTGCGCGCCTGGAGAACGGCATGAGACGCGCCCTCCCCGACCTGCTGTGGACGGCCTTGCTCGCCGTGGCGGTGGCCCTGGGACCGACCGTGCTCAAGGCGCTGTTCGCCCAGGCCTCGGTGAGCTACCTCTCCATCGCCGCGAACGCCATGAGCCTCGCCGTGCTGGCGCTGTCGTGGGACCTGCTGGCGCGCACCGGCCAGCTCTCGCTCGCGCATGCCGCCTTCTACGGGGCCGGCGCCTACGCCGCCGCCGTCGTCGCCAAGCTCGGCGGGGTCCCGCTCGGGCTGCTGCTCCCCATCGGCGGCGCCGTGGCCGCCGTGCTGGCGCTGGGCCTCGGCTCGGTGACGCTACGGTTGAAGGGCATCTACTTCGCCATCGCCACGCTGGCCTTCACCGAGGTGCTCAAGGCGG
>CAZIBD010000172.1:0-1573 GCA_964536935.1 uncultured bacterium
CGGGCCGTCGAGCATCAGGAAGCTGCCGGGCGGATGGTGGAGGCGGATCACCGCGTCGTGCTCGCGCGCCAGCGCGACGAGGCCCGGCAGGTCGATCGCCTGGACGTAGCCGGTGCGTTGCGCACGTACCGTCACCGCGGCCGAGCAGAAGTCCTCGGGCAGTCCGGGCGGGGGCTCGTTGGGCGGTCCCGCCTCGCCGGCGGAGGCGGCCGCTTCCGGGAAGGCGAGGATCTGCTGCGTCAGGGCACGCCCGACTCGCGCCAGCACGTAGCTCACCTGGACGCTCTCGGCCGTGTGGTGGATGAAGTAGATCAGAACGAACAGGCTCGCCAGGGTCAGGGCGAGCGCGACGGCGACCGAGACGTGGGGAACGAAGGCGGCGACGCCGGCCGGTACGTCGGCGCTGCGCACCGTGCGCAGCACCATCAGGCAGTACAGGAAGGTGGCGACGAAGGTGCCGAGGACCAGCTGGTTGCCGCGGTCGCGCATGAAGTTGCCGACCAGGCGCGGCCCGAACTGGTGGGAGGCCAGCGACAGGCCGACGAGCGTCATGGAGAACACCACGCCGGCCACGGTGATGAGGGAGCCCGCTACGGTGCTGAGCAGGGCGCGCGCCCCGTCGGGCCGGTTCATGCCGCCGAGTGCCGACAAGAGGGGCAGCCGGGCGGGTCCGAGCGTCTGGTCCAGGGTGAGCGTGCCGACCGAGAGCAGCAGCGCACCGAGCGCCATCAGGCTCGGAAGGAACCAGTAGCTCGAGCGCAGGCGGTCAAGCCGTCCGAGCAACCGTGTGCGCACCTTCCCCCTCCCCGAAGCGGCCCGACCGGCGCGTTGGCGTCGTGCGGGTCGTGACACCGACCCGACCAATGCGACTCAGGGTGCGGTGCGTCCCGCCACCGGCGCTGGAACCGCGGGCGGTCGTGCCTCCATGCTAGCAGCGCCGTCTCCGGGCGGGGCCGCGCGCGCCCAGCGGGGACGCGGTGTCGCTAGAGGACGTAGCGGCTGAGGTCCTCGTTGTCGACGATCGATTCCAGCTTCCGGCGCACGTAGGCTTCGTCGATGGTCACGGTACCGAGCTCGGTCCCGAACGAGACGTCCTCGAGCACCGTCTCGAGCATGGTGTGCAGGCGGCGGGCGCCGATGTCCTCGATCTCGCGGTTGACCCGCTCGGCGTACTCGGCGATGGCGACGATGCCGGACTCGTCGAACCGGATGTGGGTGCCGTCGACTGCGAGGAGCTCGGTGTACTGCTTGGTGAGGGCATGGCGCGGCTGCGTCAGGATCCGCTGGAAGTCGCCGGCGGACAGCTCTTCGAGCTCGACCCGGATGGGGAAGCGTCCCTGGAGCTCGGGGATGAGGTCGCTGGGCTTGGAGACGTTGAACGCCCCGGCGGCGATGAAGAGCATGTGGTCGGTCTTCACCGGCCCCTGACGGGTGTTCACCTGCGTCCCCTCGACGACGGGCAGAAGGTCCCGTTGCACGCCCTCGCCGCTCACATCGGTGCCGCCGGTACCCTCGGACCCGGCGATCTTGTCGATCTCGTCGATGAACACGATGCCCATGTTCTCGGCGCGGT